>JANPDE010000173.1:0-19202 GCA_031431315.1 Haliea sp. | reverse complement strand
TCAATACCATCGATGGAAGGCCAATCTGCGGATACTTGAAGTGGAGGAGATCAAATCAATTCCGCATGTGCCGATGTCCCATCCGTTTGTGGAAAGACTGATCGGCAGCATTCGGCGCGAGTTACTCGATCACACCTTCTTTTGGACTGTGACTGACATGGAGAACAAGCTTCAGGATTATCAGTGCTATTACAATGAGAACCGGTGCCATTCTAGTCGGGATGGCGATATCCCCTATAGATCCGGCGACAGCAATGTCGTTGATATCAACCACTACCGGTGGAAGAAACATTGCCGTGAGCTATTTCAGTTACCTGCGGTGGCTTGAATCAGGAGTTCGCCAGGGACAGGTAGAGAATTCTCGGGATACTCATGGGCACGGTGTCCTGTTACTGAATTTTTATTTGATCCAGTATACGTTCGAACCTTCGTGATAAGAATGCAGCAGGGCGGGCAATACCTTGTTGCGCATATCCAACCGCTAGTCCCCTGATTGTCCGTAGGGCGAGAGCGGCTTGCTCACACCGTCGGCGATGGGCGCACCGCTGTCACGCTCCTGCACTGCCTGCTTGAATCCGACCGCTTCCGCCCGTTGTTTGAACCATACTCCCTCGGGGCTATGGCGGGTGATGCCATCAAACAGTGTGGCGAACATTTGCGTCGACTGCAGGCCCATATTGTCGTAAGCCTGGTTGATCATGAGCTTCTGCATCATGAGCTGGTTCTTGGGCACACCCGCCATGCGTTGCGCAACGGCCTGCACGCGCTGATCCAACTGCGCCAGCGGCACGGCCTCCAGCACCAGCCCCATCGCCGCCGCCTCGACACCGCCAACCAGATCGCCGGTCAACAACATGCGCTTGGCCCGCTCCGCGCCCAGCCGATACACCCACATGGCCGTGGTGGGACAACCCCACACCCGTGCGGGCGGATAACCGATCACCGCCTCCTCCGCCATTATTGCGAGATCGCAACACAGTGCGATGTCACTGCCGCCAGCGACAGCCGGCCCATGGATGCGCGCAATGGTGGGTTTGTAGCTGCGCCACAACGACATGAAATTCTCGGTGTTCTGCTTCATGCCGTAGTAATCCGCCATCGGATCCCAGCTTTGGCCTGCGTCACCGCCCAATTGCGAGCCAGGCTGTGCGCCGGCGCTTTCGGCAAAATCGATGAGGTCATAGCCACTGCAAAACGCCCTGCCTTCGCCGGTGACAACGATGACATGCACAGTGTCATCCCGGTTGGCCCGGTCCACCGCCAGCGCCAGTTCCCGCGGCATACCGAGAGAGATAGCGTTCAGCCGATGGGGACGATTCAGCGTGATGGTCGCGATGCGTCCCGCCGTATCGTAGCGAACGTCGGTGGTGTCCATGGCGTCTCCCGTGTCTGGTTCGAAGGGCTCACGATAATACCCCAGAATACCGCCACCGCCCTGAAACGCGGGCAGCCGCCTGTTTATTTGAGCAGGAGGTCGTTGTCGCCATGGTCTATTTTTAATGTCGTCATGTGGCACTCCCTCTCCGACGAGAATTAGATAGCGATTCCACCATGTAACGCTAGGCCATGCACAGGTTGTGGGTCGCGGCGAACATGCTGCCGCCCGGGCGCTCCACGCGAATGACACTAGCACCCATATCGGCCAGTAACATGGCGGCGAAGGGCCCTGGACCGATACCGGCGATTTCAATGATGGTCAGACCCTGTAGCGGCCCCATGGTGGATTCTCCGATGGCATTTATTGAAAGGAGCAGGGTGCCGTGATCGACGGGCCACCGCAATGACGGTGCAGGTCTTACAGAGTGTCCGTGCAGATCAGGCGCTCAAACATCACCCTGGCCTCTTCCAACTTGGCGAAGATAGGGTAGTCGCTATTCATGGCCCAGCTGATGGTCAGCATATTGAGCGTACCCACTACCATGGCAGCGAGGATTTCCGGGGAAAACTCCCGGCGTACGTCGCCCAGATTGACTCCAGCCATGATCAGGCGGATAAAGCTGGCCATGGCAGTATTGCCAATTTCACGCTGCCGCTCGGTATCCTCGGCGAGCGAGGACGGTGCAATCAGGATTAACTGGCGATCGATATGGTCGTAGCCGGCGAAATTGGACTCTATATAGTCAATCATGGCTTCCAGTCGATCCCGGGTGGTGCCGTGGTTGTCCATTAATAAGCGGAGCATGGGCTCTAACTGGTCATACAGCCTGGATACCCCCAGGCCTCCGAGCAGGGAGTGCTTGTTGGGGAAGTGTCCATAGAAGGTGCGCCGGGCGACATCGGCCTGCACACAGATCTGTTCGATGCTGGTGTCTTCGATGCCCTGTTTGCGAAACAGCCGGAAGGCCGCTTCCTCGATGCGGGTGCGAACTTCCTGTTTGCGCTTTTCGCGGCGCCCGACGGGCGGTGCCTCTGCCTCTGCTATGGCCATGAAATTTCCGTAATACGGTTGCAATCGCCCCAGCATTAAACTATTTTGTATACAAATGTGCAAGTTTGCTCATTTGTGAGGCTATAAGCTCCCCTCTGGCAAACAGGATCGAGAGTGATGGAAATGTCTGAACGTATGATTGTGGTGTCTACCGATTGCCACGCCGGCCTGCCCATCGCCGACTACAAACCCTATGTCGAAGCGAAGTACCACGACATGATGGACATGGTGGTACCCATTACCATAGACATGATGGACAAAGCCGAGTCCACGTTTCTCATCAAGGAAATCAATGATGCCTGGCGGGCGCCGATCCGGCGCGAACTGACTGGCGCCTGGGATTATACGGAACGCCTGAACATGCTCGCCAAGGACGGCATTGCCGCCGAAGTGATTTTCCCCGATGGCATCACCGAGAAAAACACGCCGCCCTTTGGCGCGGGCCTGGGCCTGTCGCCCCGCGATATGGTGCCGGAACTGCAGTGGGCCGGGGCAATGGCGCACAATCGTTGGCTGGCGCAGTGGTGTGCCAATGATCCGGCCCGTCACATCGGTGTGGCCTCGATTCCGTTGTTGTGGGATGTGCAGCAGGCCGTGGACGCGGTCCGCTGGTGTGTGGACAACGGCCTGCGGTCGGTGATGATCCCCACGCTGTGGGGCGATCATGACCCCTACCACCACACCAAGTACGATCCTTTCTGGGCCCTCTGCGAAGACCTCGGGGTGATTGTTCACTTTCACTCTGGGCCAGCCCCGCACACGGAATACTTTGGTGCGGATTTCCCCATAGGGGGTAAGCGCGAGGACCTGCCAGGCGCCATGGGCATCTATTGCTCCGAGGTGATGTGGTGGTTGTACCGCCCGCTGACCTTCATGATCTGGGGCGGTGTGTTCGAGCGCTTCCCTAAACTCAAGGCCATGATCGTGGAAGGTGGCACCATGTTTATGCTGCCGCCCTGGTTGCGCCAGATGGACTTCCATTACACCGAGGGACAGATCTCCGCCAAGCTGGGCAATTTCCGCAAACACCTGTCCCTCAAACCCAGTGAATACTTTCAACGCAATATCGGTATCGGCGCTTCCTGCGTGCTGCGTCCGGATCTGGACGGGCGTGGTGACATCGGCCTGGAAAAAATTATGTGGGGCAGTGACTTTCCACACCCCGAGGGCAGCTGGCCCAATACCGCGCAGTACCTGAAAGACAACTTCAGCAATTTCCCGGAACGGGACGGCCGTAAAATCCTGGGCGAGAACGCCGTGGACTTTTATGGACTGGACCGGAAGCGCCTGCAGGCGGTCGCCGACGAAATTGGCCCCAGTGCCACGCTATTTAATTAAGTTTTCACGCAACAGGAACAGCATAGAGGTGTTATGAGTATCGTAGAAGCATGTGAATCCAGAACCAATACGACGCCGGATTTCCCCATGGGTTGGTATTCGGTGGCGCGCACCCAGGAGCTATTGGTGGGTGAAGTCAAACCGGTGCAGGTCTTTGATCGTGAACTGGTGCTGTACCGCACCCGCTCCGGCGTACCCGTGTTACAGGACGCTTACTGTCCGCACCTGGGTGCGCATCTGGGTGTGCAGGGTCGGGTGGTGGGTGAATCGATACGCTGCCCCTTCCACGGTTGGCGCTACGGCGCAGATGGAAAATGTGTAGAGATTCCCTATTGCGATGAAATTCCCGAACGTGCACGGCTGCGCACCTGGCACTGCGAGGAGAAAAACGGGGAAATCTATATCTGGTTCCATCCGGAAAACACCCTGCCTGAGTGGGCCCTGCCGGAGCTTCCCGAACTTGGCGACCCCAACTGGACCGCGCCACGCTACACAGAGCATCTGGTGCCGGCGCATGTGCAGGATATTTGCGAGAATTCCTGCGATCCGGTGCACTTCCAGTTTGTGCACAGGCAGATGTCTGTGCCCAAGTCGAGCGTCAGCATTGACGAGGACGGACGCACCCTGCACCTGCACTCGGAAATGAGCAACGCCGATTATCCTGGACACCTGCACGCCATTACCTACAGCCCCGGTTTCGCGATGGTGCGTAGCACCTATGGCCCCAATGCTGAAATGATCATGTACAACAGCGCCCAGCCGATCAACAAGCACGAGACACGGATGCGCTGGACACTCATCGTGCGTCGAGAGATTGAGGATGCCGTGGGCGATGATGTGATGACCCATATTATCGAAGGCTTGAACGACGACTACCCGATCTGGGCCAACAAGGTGCACAAGCACCGACCCGTGTTCTGTAAGGAAGACAACACCCTGGTGTTGTTCCGCAAATGGGTGCGCCAGTTTTACCTGACCTCCAGTGACAAGCGGGAGATCGCATAACCGTGCAGGACTTTACCGATAAGATCGCCGTCATCACCGGCGGCGCCAGCGGCGTAGGTCGCTCGCTCGCGTTTGCCCTGGGTCGACGCGGTGCGAAAATTGCCGTGGGTGATGTGGACAAAACCGCCATGGAGCAGGCGCGCGCGGATCTCGCTGCCCAGAACATCGAGGCGATTGTCGAGTTTTGTGATGTGACCGCGTTACAAAGCCTGAATGACCTCGCTGACAAAACCCAGACGGCGTTTGGCTGTATCGATCTGGTCTTTGCCAATGCCGGCATCGGCGCGGGAGAATCCGGTGCCATGTGGGACTACTCGGAAAAGGACTGGCAGTGGTGCTTTAACGTCAATATGTGGGGCGTGATCAACTCCATTCGCGCGTTTATGCCCCGGCTGGTGGCGCAAAATACGGCAGCACATTTCGTGGTGACCGGCTCCGGTAATGGCACCCTGGTGATCTATCCGGATGCGCCTATTTACACTGCCAGCAAGGCGGCGGTGCACGCGATTACCGAGAACCTGCATTACCAACTGCAGGCGGCGCAGAGTCCGGTCAAAGTCAGCGCGCTGTTTCCCGGTCCGCATGTGGTCGATACCGGTCTGTTCAACTCTGGCCGGGTGCGGCCACAGGAGTTGAAAAAAGACATCGAAGGCAACGCCTCCGGCATCAGCTCCGTGGAGGACATGAAAAGGATGTGTGCAGAATTTGGCATCGAACTGCAGACCACGCACCCGGATGAAGTGGCAGAAATGGCGGTGCAGGGCTTGCAGCGCGACGCCTTCTGGTTGCTGGCCACCACGCCCGAAACTGACCAAAAAATTCGCGCGCGCGCGGACATGATCCTCAAGCGCGAGACACCGACACCTAATAGAGTGGGTGCTTAATCCAACAACGACAGTTCATAAGGGAGAAATTATGACCAATGCATCAGGTGCACCCCAGGGCAACCCGGGCGATATTGTCAATTGGCCCATGCTGAAGATCGTGTACCGGACTGACCCGGACAAGATCGCCGCGCTGTTACCCCCGGGCATCACGCCGGGCGCCAAGCCCAACGTCAACCTCACCATCTACAATTTTCCGGTGCCGGACGAGCCCGAGTATGGCATCGTCACCAGTGTGGACGCCAACTACAACGGCGTCGCCGGCGAGTTCACCCTCGGCTACGGCATTGATCAGGAGTCGGCGATTTTCGTCAGCCAGGAAACTAACGGTCAGCCCAAGTACCCGTGTACCACGGAATTCTATCGCCTGGGTCCACAGGTCAAGGCGCGTTGTATCCACCAGGGCTACACGTTTGTGGAGTTCCAGGGTGTCTCCACCGGTCCTTCTGCACCGGGTGAGCCGTTTGAGCAGAATGAGTGGTGGCTAAAGTATTCCCGCGCCGTGAGCATGGGCGGTCCTGCCACCGGTTTCGATTTTCCTCCCCATGTGGTACGCGTGCGCAGCCAGTACGGTACGGCGTGGCGCGAGGAAGTGCAGGGTAAACTGGTGCTGCGCGATAGCCCCTGGGATCCGCTAGCCAGTCTGCTGCCGCTGCGCGAACAACTCGCAGCATATCTGTGGTGGCCGACGTTCCTCGGTCGTGAGATCACCCTGGCGGGTAAATTGGATCCACAGAAGTTCCTGCCCTTTGCCGATACCATCTCCGGCTCGCGTTGGCCAGGTGCTAACGGTGGACCAAAGCGCGGCTAATTGCGCTTGGCAATACGAGCGGATCGCCGGGTCGTCGGCCGCCGGGTCGCCGGCCGCCGGGCCGCCGGCCGCCAGACTTCCCGCGATCCGAGTTCAGCAGCAATCAAAAGCAGATGCTAAAAACCTGGCTCCCCGCCATCTCCGGCATGTTCTGCTTCGGCCTTGGGGTCGGACTCATCGGCGTATACGGTTTCTTTGTCGCGCCCCTGTCGAAGGAATTCGGCGTCGGGGTCGCTGTACTGAATATTGGCCCGGTGGCGTTGTTGCTAGTGCCGGGTATTCTGGGGCCAGCGATCGGTAAGCTGGCAGACCGAGTTCCCATGCGTCAGATTCTCCTTGCCGGTGTCAGCCTGACGATGCTTTCGCTGTTCGCGATCAGCGCGGCCCCCACGTTATTGCTGGTTGCGCTGGGCTTTCTGTGTTTCTCGCTCGGGCTGACGCTGTACGGGCCGGTGGTGATCAATGGTCTGCTGGTAAAGCTGTATCCGGGCCTGGAGGCGCGTGCCCTGGCGATCGCGGCGATAGGCATCAGCGTGGCCGTCATTATTATGCCGCTTCTGGTGGGACGCTTGCTGGCGCAATTCGACTGGAGGCAGACCCTGCAGGTTCTGGCAACTGGCTTACTGGTCGTGCTATGGCTGGTGATCCTGGCGGGGATACCGGGGGGCGTGGTGCGAACCGCATTCGCGGGCGAACGCATGGCTAATGCAGCACTCTATCGCAACCCGAACTTCTGGCTTATTGGATTGTGCGTGGCCATGGTGCTGAACGTGTCTATCGTGGTGGGGGTGTCCTATCCACCGCATTTTGCCAGCCAGGGCTACACCGTGGCCGATGCGGGCCGATTTCTGGCGGCTTCCGGCATGGCCGGGTTTGTGGGTAAAAGCTGTTTCGCATGGTTGGGAGACGCCACGCGGAAGTACGCGAAATGGATTGCGGCGGCACTGTTGTTATTGCAGATAGCGGGCATGGGCCTGCTGTTTGTGGCGGAAGGAGCGTCCGAGATCATCCTGGCCCTGTGCCTGTTGGGCTTTGGCATAGGCGCATTCGTACCGATGCATCCCTATCTCAACAGCCGGTATTTCGACGCGGGGATCATCAGCCAGGTCAACGGCGCGCAGGGGCCACTGTTTTTGCCGTTCGGCCTGGTGGGCGCGCCGCTCGCGGGATACGCCTTTGACCAGACGGGCAATTACAATGTGGTGTTTATAGCGCTTGCGATCACATTGGCTATTGCGACGCTGCTGGTGTTGCGATTGCCGACACCAGTCAAATAGCCTGGTTTTTTTTGATCAATGTCAATTCCATCCAGCCGCATGGAAATGATCCTACTTCCCTCGACAGAGAATCGCTGGGCACAATGCTTACCGGCGTGTAAGTTGAGACGCCGCGGATGACAAATAAGGGCCTACCAAGCCTAGACTCTTGTGGAAGCCGAAACTAGAATACGTCGGCGTCGGATGTTTCCCTCAGATTTCTGAATGATTCCTCGCTGGGTGACGGATAGTACGGACATCTGTATTGATGGCTAAAAAAATTCCGGAGCAGGTTTGGACTCACTGGTTGCCCGTGTTTGGTATCGCCGGTGTCATGCTGTATTACGCACTATTTCTCTACCGCTACGCGCTCAATATTCCATTTGCAGATGACATATACGATGTCTTGCAGTTTCTCTCGGACGTGACGCAATCGACAGAATGGAAACACACCGTCGAATTGTTTTTTGCGCAGACCAATGAACACCGGACGTTGTCGTCACGCCTAGTCTATTATCTGATGCTGATCGTCGCGGGCGAGATTAATTTCAGGACACTGATTTTCCTGGCGAACCTCGCGATTCCTTTGCTAATCACGCTGCTGTATTTTGCGATCCGTAGTCATTCCCGTGCCCTTCTCATACTATTGCCGGTGGCATTGGTGCTGTTTCAGTTTCGAGCTTATGAAATACACTTTTGGACCATGGCTGGCTTTGCCTATATGTATGTGTACGTGTTTGCGTTTGCCAGCTTATCCTGTTTGCGACAGGTTAATCTGACCCGCTTCCTGGCAGCACTGGTATTCGCCTCACTGGGAACCTTCACACTCGCCTCCGGGCAGTTGATATGGTTAGTTGGTTTTGCCAGCCTGCTGCATCAGTCACTGGTTGTGCGTCGTATTGCGCTGACCTATGCGGCTTGTTGGATGGTCTGCGCGGCTATGGTACTGATCGCATGGCGTATCGGTTATGAGACGCAATTTACGATGCAGTTCATTTTGAATGATTTCCTTTTTGAGCCGCAGCACCACATCACCTATTTTCTGGTATTACTGGGAAATGCCGCTGGTGAAAACAGTGTATTGCTGGCTGCCTGCACCGGTAGTGTACTGTTATTGGTAGTCGGCTATTCGAGCGTTTACAGCATTACCCGAAAAGACATTTCGCTGCAGCTGTTTGCCTGTTTTATTGTGCTGTCAGTTTTTGCGATGGCGCTCGGCCGGGCACCTTTTACAGATCTGAACTATGCTTTATCGTCGCGCTACGGTTTTCCCTCGGTTCTGCTGCTGGCCACGACGATAGCTTTACTTTGTTCGAGTCTTTCTGTTAACAGCAAAATACTGAAAAGGATGTCGGTCATTACCCTCCTTGCCGCTGTTTATTGGGTGTCCTCATTCCAGATCTATCCGGCGAAAGCGCAGGTGATGCAGGCAATGACAGTGGGGAACTTTAATTGGGGAAAATATTGGGCCTATGGGAGTCCATACAGTGAAACAGGGCCGATCGTGGAAAAAGCGACAGCCCTTGGAATTTATAAGCCGCCGGCACGGCCACATCCAGCGCCGAATACTGTTCCTTCCTCCTGAACTGGAATGACGGCGAACGTGAATGGATTTTTTGCTAGTATGTTGTCGCAAGGCTCCAATTCAATAGCTTGACAGACAACGGAGTAAGCCATGCCGATGTTTCTTCGAAAAATTCTGCACGCAGTGTACCTGCGCCTGATGAAAGTGGTGGTGTATTTCTCACCTTCACTGCGGCATACCGCATTTGCCGGCGACGGCAGTTCGCGCCAACTCTGTGAGCATATTGTTCGCACCGGGGCAAAGAAGGTGCTGGTAGTGACCGATAAACCGCTGCGCGACCTGGGAGTGGTTGACCAGGCGACTGCCGTTCTACAAAGCGCCGCAGTGGATATCGCCTACTACGACGGTGTGCTGCCCGACCCGACCTTCGACCAGGTCGCCGCGGGTGCGGCTATCGCGAAACGTCACGGTAGTGACGTGGTGCTGGCCATCGGCGGTGGTTCATCCATGGATGCGGCGAAGGTGATCGCCGCGGCCGCCAACAGCGATACAAATCCGGTTGACTGGGTGGGTATGGGCAAGATCAAACACCCGATCCTGCCGCTGTTCGCCATCCCCACGACGTCGGGGACGGGCTCCGAAGCGACCATCGGCGCGGTCATTTCCGATGCCGTCACCCATGAAAAGCACATCATCATGGGCGAGTGCCTGTTGCCGCTGGCCGTCGCATTGGACGCGGATCTTATCCTGGGTTTGCCGCCGCATATCACTGCGGCAACCGGCATGGATGCCCTGACCCACGGTATTGAAGCTTATATAGGAGTGTGGGAACGCGGCACCCGGTCGGAGGATGCGCGCCTGGCGATCAAGATGATCTTCGACAACTTGCCACTCGCCTATCGCGATGGCAAGAATCTGGCGGCACGTAATGGTATGGCCATGGCCGCCTACTACGCTGGCCTTGCCATCAATCAGGTCAATGTCGGCAATGTGCATGCAATCGCGCACCAACTGGGCGGAAAATACGGCATTCCGCACGGGCTGGCGAATGCGTTGGTCCTACCGCACATACTGGAGTTCAGCCGCGAGGAGACCCAGCAACGCCTGGCGGAACTGGCAGTACTGATCGGTGTGGGCAGGGCGGGGGAGGATTCCGCCGGATTGGCACATAAATTTATCCAGGCAGTGCGGGATCTGCGTACGGAAGTGGGTATTCCGAATCAGATGAACGTGATCAAACGCGAGGACTTCGAGGCCATCAGCCAGTTGGCGATCGCCGAGGGCGCGCTCTATCCGGTCCCTCGCCTGCTGGATCGCGCCAGTGTTATGGTGGTCCTGAATAACATTGCGTCCTAGCGCGCCCTGGGATGGGTTCAGAATCAGGCTGGTAACTGTTGGTATCGCGCCTATAATGCAGAAAGTAAAGAATCAAATAATTAAGGGTACTTATTATGGAATATGATGCGGCGATACACAGCATACAGTGTCCCAAGTGCCAGCACGGGATGGAGGAAATCACCCACGGCGAGGTTGTCATTGACCGCTGCACCCACTGTAAGGGACTGTGGTTTGATGAAGACGAAGCCCACCATTTGAAAGCGCTAGCCGACAGTCACATGCTGGATACGGGCGATGCACGAACGGGTTGGAAGTGGGATAGCCACGCTGATATCAAATGCCCGCGGTGCGGCGAGGAAATGGAAAAGTCAGCGGATCCCAAGCAAAAACACATCTGGTACGAAGTCTGCCAGAAGCACGGGATGTTCATGGATGCCGGCGAGTTCAAGGATTTTAAATTCGAATCACTCCTGGATCGCTTCCGCAGCCTGATCAAGGGCGATCGTAACATCGTTGCGCCCTGAGAAAGCCCCCTGTTGTCATCTAGGTTAGACCGGGAACCCGTTTACTAGAATTTTGTTCCCCGGCACTATTTGAACTTTCAGGTATCTGCTCGTACCAATGAACGCCTTGTGCATCGGTGGTCCGCGAAATGCTGCGCCTGCCGAGCAGGCAATTCAGGTGTGCCAGCGTCTCCCCCGTCGCGAGGCCCAGCGACGCTTCGCCAATCTCGCGATGGAACAGGGCGGGAAAACAATCGATCGCGCGCCGCGGCTGTGTGAGATGCTCTAACAAACTGTCGAGGCCGCTCTTGTGGCCCTCGATAAGTTGGTTCAGGCGCGCATGCAGGCCGTAAAACGGCGCCTCATGCGCGGGTAGCACCAGTAAATCATCGGGTAGAATTTCTCCCAGCCGGGCGCTGGAGCGCAGCCATTCATTCAGCGGATCGCCCTCGGGCTCGGTGGGAAAGACGCTGACATTGGGCGAGATCCTGGGAAGCACCTGGTCTCCGGAAATCAGCAGCTTCAGGGCGGGGCAGTACAGCGTGGCGTGTTCGGGCGAGTGGCCGCTGCCGATGATGACCTGCCAGTAGCGGCCGCCGATGGTGAGGGTCTCGCGGTCGACGAGGCGGCGGAAGCTGTCCGGCAACGGGGCAATCGCCCGGCCAAAGTTTCCGAACACATTCCTGTACTGTTCCTGTTGCTTGTCATCGTAACCTGCCGCCTTGTAAAAGCGGATCGCCACGTCGGGTGCTGTGCGCCCGGTGTCGGCTGCCATGGCGCGGCACATCAGGAACTCCTCCCGCGACATCCATAAAGCACAGTCGAAGCGCTCGGTCAGCCAGCCGGCCAGGCCGACATGATCCGGATGCATGTGGGTGCAGATCACGCGCCGGATCGGTTTGTCCTGCATGAACCCGGCGAGCAACTGCTCCCAGGTGTCGCGTGCGCTGGGGATAGCCAGACAGGTATCCACCACCGTCCAGCCGTCCTCGTCCTCCAGCAGCCACAGGTTGATATGGTTCAGCGCCATGGGCATGGAAAATCGGGTCCAGTACACGCCATCGGCGATCTTGTGCGGTTCACCGGGCGCGGGGTTTGCGCCGCGACTCCAGGGGTAGGTCAGGCCGTGATAGCGTTCGGGTTTGGGTTCGAGCATAGACGACTCATCCGATGTAGAGGCGCAATCGCTGCCTGGACTGCGCGGCGATCTACTTCGGACTGTACCAGATTGCCGAGGTCACCGCCCGCTCCTGCAAGCTGACGGGCTCAGGTGCGGGAATGCCGAGTTTTACCGCGTCGAAGGTTGTCCAGCGCGGTGTCGGGATTTCTATCACGCGGGCGTAGTAGAATGCCTGCTCGGTGGGATCGAACTGCGGGTCTGTCCATACAGTGGACAACTGTTCGCTGCCGATGCTGTTGTCGTAGGTCGCGGTGGCGGCGTTCACGGTATTGCCCACGGCAGGCAGCTTGCCCGATCCGTCCGGGCTGCGCTGCCCCGACCAGGCCACGTCGAATACCTTCTCGTGGGATCTGCCGACGTCGTCGACCCAGCCCTTGATGATTTGAATCCGATCCAGATTGCCGCTCTCGGGATCGCGGATTGCCCACGCCGCGAAGCTGGGCGCCGCGGCATCGCTGTCGGGCGGTTGCCCGCCGCGCGCTTCCACGCCGGGTAACTCTCCACCCATGGGAACGCCGCTTTTTTCCGCCAGTGCAATCCAGTCTTCTCGCGCGAGTAAATCCGTCGGATAGTTCCAGCCGCCGAAGAAACGCACGGCCATGCGTGGCCCCGATGTAGCGTAGGTTTCTTTGCGTCGCATGGCGTCGTACAGCGACTCCCGCGTATTTTCCCGCGCCCACACCGCGGCCAGTCCGGCGGCACTCCAGGGTGGGCCTCCGGCCATGTCCCTGGGCAGTAAAGTGGCCGTGCGCATGCGCAGGGCGGCGCTGCCGTCCAACAGCGGCAGCTTGCCGTGGTAGTTGTTTTCCTCGACGGGAGAACTGGCGTTGTGACCGTCGGTGCTGCCGATGACACCAAAGCGGTAGGGGTTAAAGCCTTCACTGTGAGACATCTCCAAACCCCTGCGCAGGGCGTCGCGCGCATAGCTGCCCTTGGCATCTGACGTTTCCTGGCTCTGTGACAGCATGGTGTCGTAAATTTCAAAGCCGGCGAACTGATCCTCGTCGGAGAGCAACGGGTGTGTCTCCGATGAACCCTTCACCTGGAAAATCTCACTCAGCGGCTCGTTGTCCATTCGCCTGAGCGCGTAGGCGGCATCCATAGGAGCGCCATCGAACCTGAACTTGTCGTACATCCTGCCATCGCTGAGATTGCCGTTGTGGGGAATGGCGAAACATTCCATGCCCTGCGCGCGCTGCTGTTCCAGCGCCGTCCATAAGTCCTGCGGGTCTTCCGAATCCACTGAACTGAACGGCAAGTCCGGCACGCGCGCGCTGCGGTAGAGCACATTGCGGTGCAGGTTGCGCTCCCCCGGCATGGAACTCCACTCGTAGCCGACGAACGTGGTAAAGCGTCCCGGATCGTTATGACGATCGGCGCTGGCGACTGTTTCCCGCCACGCGCCGCGGGAAATATCTTCCCAACCGGGGGCAATGGCGTTTTCCAGGTCGAAGCCCAGCATCGACTGGGCAAACGCGAGTGTTATCTCAAGGCGCCCATCGTTGAGCAACCGTTCGCGCAGGCTGCGCCGGCTCAGTGGCAAATCCGGATCGGCGGCGCGCACCACGCCCAGGTACTCGGAGTGGTCGGTGACAGCGGCGAAGTCCAGCGGCCGGCGTATACGAATGCCGTAGCCCGCCGCATGCTCGATTTCCCCGCCTTTGGCAAAGGTGTAGGCATCGTCCGGGGTGGCGCGCACGCCGTTGGTGAAGGCGTCCGTGGAGAAACTGGTGTGAATATGCAGATCGCCCCAGTACAGGTTGCGCTGCGGGTTGTACTGCGTGGCTTCCCTGGTCGGGGGTTGTATTGCGGTTGCGGCGTTGAACTCTGGGAACAGAGTGGGGTCTTCGACGGGGCTGCAGGCTGCGGTAATCACAAGAGCTATGATTGCTGATACAGCCGGTAGTGAAACGTTCTGCAGCCATAGGTTCATTGCACAACTGCACTTGTAAAATTGCATTTCGTCACATGAGCTTCTGGGAATTCTTCACCCGGCAGTTCCGGTGGTTGGGAGTACTGCGCTGGAGACGCAAAAGCGCCTTCCATGGCAGCTCGAGCTCGGCCATCCATGGCCTGGCACGCTCCAGAGCAGTACTCCCAACCACCGAATCCGCCTCTATTGAGCGAAACCCGGAGAGTTGTGATTGCAAAATCTTCAACTAGCCTTGCGTATTCCGTGTGCGATATTTGGCCTATTGCATGAAAGGAGCTGCGGGTGTGGGGACTCCCGTTTCGAGACCGTCTGTGGCCATGGATGGCCACAGTCGAGCAGCCATGGAGAGCCTGCCCCGCTTTATCGGGCATGGCGCTTTTGCGTGTCACGGAACGGGTGTCCCCACACCCGCTGCGGCGGAGGTACGCATGGACCAGTTAAGCCCGTACTCAGCCAACCCCGCGCTCCGAACCTTTCCAGTACTGCGCTCGCACCGCTTTCTTGTCCGGCTTACCCACCGGCGTCAGCGGAATGCCGGCGACGAAATCGATGGATTTGGGCGACTGTACCGAGCCCTTGGCTTTTTTCACCAGCGCCTGCAGGGACGAGACGAGTTCATCACCTGCGTTAAAACCCGCCCTGAGCACAACCACGGCCTTGACCGCCTCGCCCCATTGCTCATCCGGCACGCCGATGACGACGACCTGGCCCACCGCCTCGTGGGTGGCCAGCACATCCTCGACCTCGCGCGGGAATACGTTGAAGCCGCCGGTGACAATCATGTCCTTGGTGCGGTCCACGATGTAGAGAAAGCCGTCCTCGTCCAGTTTGCCGACGTCGCCGGTGTGCAGCCAGCCGCCGGCGAAGGCTTCGGCCGTCTGCTCCGGCATGTCCTTGTAGCCTTTCATGATCAGTGGCCCGCGGAGGCAAATTTCGCCGGCTTCACCTTTGGGCACTTCATTCCCCTGCGGGTCGCGCAGGCTGATGTGCAGCCAGGGACTGGGGCGGCCGCAAGAGGACAGGCGCTGTGGTTTGGACAGGTCGTGCTCCGCCTTGCGCATGTTCGCAATCACCATGGGGCACTCGGACTGGCCGAAGAACTGGTAGAAAATCTTGCCCCACTTGGCGATGCCCTCCTGCAGGCGGGCCGGGCTCATGGCGGACGCGCCGTAAAAAATGGTCTCCATGCTGGACATGTCGGCAGTGGCGGAGCGCGGGGAATCCAGCAGGAAGTACAGCATCACCGGGACCAGCATGGTACAGGTAATCTTGTGCTGCTCCACCATATCGAAGAACGCGTCGGTGCTGAAACCCTGCATCACGTAAAAGGCACCGCCTTTTTGCAGCACCGGAATGAAGAAAGCGGCGGCTGCATGGGACAGCGGCGTGGCAATTAACATGCGCAGGTCGTCGGGGAATTCCCACTCCGCCAACTGGATCTGCGTCATGTAAGACGTGACACTGTAGGTGCTCATCACCCCCTTCGGTTTGCCGGTGGTGCCGCCAGTGAAGTTGACCGAGGCGATATCGTCCGGGCGCACATTCGGGGCGACCAGGGGCTTTGGCGTGAAGCTCGCCGCCAGGGCCAGGTAATCCTCACCAATCTTGGTAGGACCAAAGCCCAGCAGGTTTTTCAAAGCCGGCACGCGCTGCTTGAGCGCGCCCGCCAGGTCCTCGAACACCGAGGCATCGTAGATCAGGGTGTCGATCTCGGCGGCCTGCAGGACATACGCGTGATCTTCGAGTGAGCCCAGCGGGTGCAGCGGTGTGCCGATACAGCCGTTGAGCTGCATGGCGGCGATGTTGGACAGCACTTCCGGCCGGTTGGCGGAAATGACTGCAACCCTGCTCCCCACCCCCAAACCTTTGGATTGCAGCGCCTGCACCATCTGGCTGGCAGTCTCGCGTACCTGCCGGTAACTGGCGACCTTGTCACCGAGGAACAGGCAGGGTTCGTCGTTATAGCGGTTGAGGCCGTCAATCAGCAGGTGGGGCATCAGGGGCTGGTGTCGCAGGGCGTCGATGGTCATGGTGTCTCCGGATAACAGGTATTGTTTATAAAGTGTCAGGCGTCAATGTGCAGTGCGCGGCGCAGCACGGCAAACATTTCTGACGACTCGCGCTGGCTGACCTGGGTTGTCGCAAACAGGCTGGAGCCGTGGAAGGTGCCGGGAAAGCTGTGCAGTTCGGTGGCCACCCCCGCCCGCATGAGGCTCAGGGCGTATTCCACGCCTTCATCACGCAAAGGGTCAAATTCCATGGTGCTGACGTAGGCCGGTGGCAGGGCTGACAGATCCTTGGCCCGGGCCGGCGCCGCATGGTAGGGCACATCGTCGGCACCGCGCTGGTATTGATCACCCAGGTAAAACTTCCAGCTAAGCTCAGCGTTGGGCCGGTTCCACATGGGTGTATCGACAAAGCGCTGCATGCTCGCGGTCTGCAGACGGTCGTCCAGTTCGGGAATCCCGAGGTATTGAAAGCAGATAGGCGGGCCGCCACGGTCCCTGGCCAGTAGCGCAAGGGCAGCCGATAACCCGCCACCGGCACTCTGCCCAAAAACGGCCAGTCGGGACGGATCAATCTGCAGTTGCGCGCTGTTGTCGCTCACCCATTGGAGGGCGGCGTAGCAATCCTCAAGCGGTCCGGGGTACGGTGTCTCCGGCGCCAGCCGGTAATCCACCGAGACCACCACCACCCCGAGAGTCCGGCATAGGGCAACACAGCCGCCGAGTTCACTGTCCAGGTCGCCGATCACGAAGCCGCCGCCATGAATATGCAGGATGCCAGGCCCCGTGCGCTTCAGTTCCTCGGGCGAGTAAATACGCACCGGGACATCGGGCGCACCCGCGGGACCTGGAATCGTGCGATTCTCGATCGCAATGCCCGCGCAATCGATATCCGCGTTGAGCAGAGCGATCAGTTCCAGAAAGCCTGCGCGCGCCTTCACCGGATCATCGATACCCAGTGAAGTATCCGGCAAAAACCCCAGCAGGGATTGCAGTTCCGGGTCAAAGTTATAGCTCATTCGACTATCTTCTCCAGCGCGCTTCCCCAGCACGAGACGGTGTATCGGAGCCCCCTGTTTCGGCCACAGGAGGGCATGGAACACAGGAATGGTGGTCGGTCCTGGGCGCAGCTGACAGCCTATACTGTCCATTTCGAATGTGTATCTCAAGAGTATAAAAATCGATACTTCCGTGCACTGTATTAGCTGGGGGCGCCGAGCTGGGGGCGCCTGCACATCGATCATTTGATTATTTCGCCTGATCTGCGACCCGATGCACATTTTGCGTTTCGGTCTCCCGGCGGCAGGTCTATATCATGACCAGGGTGCCTAGGCTAACAGTTATCGGGAACATCGCGATGAAACGTAACAGCAATACAAAGAAGCAGTCCTGTTTGCGTACCGATCGCATGTTCAAGGCCGACGACAGCTGGTATTTCAAGACCAGGGAAGGCAATACCGTTGGACCATTTGCGGATGAACTGGAAGCCTCCACCCAATTAGAGGTTTACATCCGGATGGCAAATGCGGGACTACTGCCTGAGCAGGAAGACGTATCGAAGGGACGGAGCATGGCCAACAGCTCCAGCTAGGCAAGACCATGCAGCTTTTTTCGTACTTTCCCTCGGAATAGACGCCTGCTACGCTAGGCGTCATAATTTGAAGCCCGCGCGGGACAACCCTATGGATCGATTACCTGCCAGAACGTTACTGACGTTCCTTCTGGCGTTTGCCTCGACACTGTCGGTGTCAGCTGCAGAACCCGCATCCCCGACCGGTGTGGTCCTCAATTCGGGCGTTGAAGGCGGGGGCTATTGGAATGCCGGGGCGCGCCTGCAAACCGTCGCAGAAAGCAAAATTGGACTGGGTGTGGAAAACTTACCCAGTACCGGATCCCTGGAAAATCTCGAGCACCTCCTGGATCCGAACAGTCCCGTAAATCTTGTCTTTGCCCAGGCCGATGCCACCCAGTACTACCTCAACCGGCATCCGGAGGACATCAGAAAGCTCGACTTGCTGGAGAACATCGGCCAGGAATGTGTATTCATGGTGACGGGTGCCGACAGTGAGATCCGCACGGATGAAGATTTGCTGGAAGCCAAGGATGTGCACCTGGGCATTTCCAGCGCCGCCAGTGGTGTTGCGGTCACCTTCGACTACATGGTTAGTCAGATTCCTGAACTGGTGAATGTCAAAGTCGATTACGGGGATACCCTCGCCCTCATGCACCAACTCACCAAGAGTAAAGCGCCCGTTGACGCAGTGATGATGGTGCATCGTCCCAAAGAGCGCTCGCCGGAAGTCGAATACGCACTGGAGCACGCTGACCAGTATCGCTTTGTGGAGTTAAGCGATGAACGACTGACGCAGGAACTTTGGAACGGGCGGAAGATTTATCGCACCATGAATCTCGCCATGCCGGGCTTCGACAAGCCGGTTAAGACGATTTGTGTGCTTGGACTGCTCCTGGCCAACAAGCAAAAGCTGACGATGGAGCAGCGCAATCAGTTGAGTGATCTGGTGAGTTATCACTGGATGAAGGTCTACGCGACGCAGTAGCGACTGCCGCAGTAGCGACTGGCCCTGCGACGCTGAACCCAGTAATTTTCTGTGCCTTACCGTGATATCAGCAATCAGGTTATCAGGTTAACAAGCGCCGCGTCTGGGTGGTGGACTCCCGTCTTAAAGAGGGCAATCGGCATATCTACTCCCGACGCACGTTTTATATCGACGAAGACAGCTGGCAGGGTTTGACGATTTCGGAAGTCCCCTGCTAACTCCCGCGCGTGCGCCGATAACTGTTTGATTCACAGCCGATGTCTATGGGTAGTGGCACGCACGTAATAGCGGCACTCATGAGCCGTCCCTCCGGGGATAAGGCCTGAACGCTTGTATGTTACAGGCGTCTTGTATCAGGATGATCAAGGCGCCGGGGTGGGAGGGACGCCACGATCGCTTCTGACCAGTTTGGTACAGACTTTCTGAGATTTCGTCCC
>JANPDE010000172.1:0-7917 GCA_031431315.1 Haliea sp. | reverse complement strand
TTCCATTGGATTAGCCTGCGGCGCGGCATTCATGCTGTTGCTGTTCTGGGTTATGTGGAGTCTGGTCAGTGTTCCGGTGGACGTGGCTGAGATGCGCCAGGCCACGCGCGTTGAATTTACCCGAATGCGGCAGGACACCGAGGCACAAAAAAAGCAGCAGGAAAAGCCGCAGCCGGATAAGCCACCACCCGTACCCGAAGTGCCGCAGATTGATTTTTCCAAGGGCAGTGTAGAGAACAATGTGGTGGGGCTGACACCTACCGTTGATGCGAACAGCGCAATGTCAAAGATGAAAATGACGGCAGGCTCGGACCGCGACATTGTGCCCCTGGTACGCATCAATCCTGAATATCCGCCGCGAGCCTTAAGCCGTGGTATTCAGGGCTGGGTTATCGTCCAATTCACGATTTCTGCTACTGGCACAGTCAAGGATCAAAAGGTAGTCGATTCCTCGAACAAAATATTTGATGACGCCGCGTTGAAGGCGATAGCACGCTGGCGTTATAACCCCAAAGTCGAAGAAGGTGTTGCGGTTGAACGCAAGGGCGTCCAAACCAAACTCGTCTTCCAGTTGGAGAACTAGGCATGCGATTAGTGAAGATACTCGCAATCCTGCTGCTGGCGGTGGTGGTAGTGCCGTCATATGCGGCGAAGAAGGACGAGGAAAAAAAGCCGCCCGCCAATTCCATTGATGCGGCGACGGGTAAAATCCTGACCGAGGCGATTGAGGCGCTTAATGCCGAGAAATATGGTGCGGCGTCTGCCGCTATCGGGAAACTAAAACTGGATGGCCTTAGCCCCTACGAGCGCAGCCGCGTCGAGCAGATACTCGCCACAATCGATCATTCCCAGGACAAATATGCCTCGGCGCGAACCCACCTCCTTGCAGCGATTACAGCCGGTGGTCTGAACGATGAAGAGATCTCCCAGACCAAGTACCAGATAGCACAGCTCTTTCTGGCAGAAGAAAAGTGGAAGGAAGGTGCTGCGGCCCTGGAAGATTGGTTCGCGACCGCGACCAAGCCAAATTCAGCAGCTTATTACCTGCTTGCGGTGGCGTATTACCAGCAAGAGCTGTTTGATCGGGCGATAGCGCCGGCACAAAAGGCCGTTGACCTTGCAGAAAAGCCGCAGGAGAGCTGGATTCAACTGGTGCTGGCGCTGCATCTGCAGAAGGAGCATTGGAAAGAAGCTGTGCCCTTATTGAAACGGCTGATTAATATGGCGCCTGACAAGAAGACTTACTGGCAACAATTGTCTTCAGTGTATGGCCAGTTAGGGCAATATTCCGAGGCACTCGCCATCATGCAATTGGCTTACGGTGCCGGCCTCCTGGTGAGCGATAGCGACGTAAAACGGCTCGCTGACCTGCTGTTGTTCAACGACATACCCTATCGTTGTGCGCAGGTATTGGAAGAGGGCATGGCCAAGAATATTCTTAAGCCCGATTCAAAACTGTATGAGAAGCAGGCCAATTGCTGGATTGCAGCACGCGAATTCAAGAAATCAGTTGAACCGCTTTCCCGCGCCGCGGAATCATCGGGCAATGGTGACTTGTACGTGCGCCTGGGTGAAGTCCAGGTGCAACGGAGCGATTGGGACGGTGCCGCCGCGGCGCTTGGCAAAGGACTCCAAAAGGGTCGTTTGAAGAATACCGGCAACGCCCAGCTGATGTTAGGCATTGCGCTCTACAACCAGAAAAAAATGACTGAAGCAGAAGCGTGGTTCGAGAAAGCCAAGTCGTCCGAGAAATCACGCAAAACAGCCGAAGCGTATTTGCAACTCATTCAGGCGCAGGCGAGTTGATCGCAAAAGGATAGTACGAAGCATGTGGCGATTAGCATCAAACAAGACACAGTCCCGAGCCATGGTATTTTGGGGATTGGGAACAGTGTTATTGACGTGCACCGCTCTTGTCAGCGCACAGGAGCAAAGTGCTGGCGAGCGTTACGCAAAAATCCTGGCTGAATCGGAAAGCCTGACGCGTTACAACGTGCAATTGACTGGCCAAATCGACGCGCAGCAGGCGCAAGTTTTGCAGGTCGAACAACAAATAACGGAAATTGACGCTACCGCTGCTCAGATGCCTGCGTTGATTCAAAAAATGTTTGAGTCCCTGGAAGCTTTTATTGCCGCCGATCTGCCATTCCTGGATCCAACACAGGCAGGCCCGGATTCCCGACAGGAACGCATGGCGCGCATACGCGATCTTATGCCTAGAGAAGACGCATCGAATGGGGATGAAAGCGCACCGAGTACGGGTGAAGAAAGTGCACCGATTGCCGGTGAAGTAAGCGCACCGAATACGGGTGAAGAAGGCGCATTGATTGCTGCTGAACAAAGCGCATCGATTGCGGATAAAGAGCGCGCCTTGAAAGAGGATAAAGAACGTGCGTTGAATGCGGAACGCTACCGTCGCCTGCTTGAGGCGTATCAGATCGAACTTGATTATGGCAGGACGATGATTTCCTACAAAGGAAAACTCGAAGATGGTCGGGAAGCAGACTTCGTGCGGGTAGGGCGTGTCTCGCTGCTGTATCGAACGGCCGACGGTGAGGAGGCAGGATACTGGGATGCCGAGCAGAAAAAATGGGTTGTTGCCAACGAATACAATAAGGCCGTTGAAAACGCAGTACTGATAGCTACCAAGGAAAGCACACCTGAGCTCGTGACTGTGCCCGTACCCGCGCCACAGGAGGTGCCGTTGTGATGAGCCCTCATCGAATTGCGCTAACTATAATTTCAGTGCTAATCACACAGTGGTTGGCAGCAGGTGCATTTGCGGCGGTACAGGTCAGTGATCTGGATAAGCTTGTTAGACAAATGCGTGACGCGGAATCCAAGCTTTCTCAAGATCGCGAGGCAACATTTCGTAGCGAATTGCAGAAGCAGGAACAGCTGGCGAGTAAAGCGTTGGGGCGTCGCAATGCTGCGGAGGCACGTGGTAATGAATTGAATAAGGCTTTCGATACCAATCAGCTGCGCCTTGATGAGATGACGATATTGCTCAAGCAACACGAAGGGAACCTCGGTGAGCTGTTTGGAGTGACACGGCAAATAGCAGGTGATGCCGCGAACGTGTTACAGCAGTCGATGCTTACTGTGCATTATCCGGAAGAGGAAGGTCAGATGGATCGTGCCAAGTTCCTGGTCGATATGGCAGGAGCCAAGAGCTTGCCTTCGATTGCCGAGCTTGAGCGTATGTGGTTCGAGTTGCAACGCGAAATGGTCGAAAACGGAAAGGTTGTGCGCTTCAAAGCGCCCGTATTGAAAACGGATAACACCACTGAGGAAATGGAAGTCGTGCGTATTGGACCGTTTACGGCGATTTCCGATGGTAACTACCTCGGCTACATTCCAAGTAAAAAGTCATTGAGCATGCTGGAGCGGCAACTGAGTGGCGAGTTTCGTTCTGCTGCGGAAGATCTGCAAAGTGCAACGGGCGATGGCTATCAAAGAGCTGTGGTTGATCCGTCGCGTGGCGCTTTGCTTGCGCGTTACGTGGAACGCCCGAACTTTTTGGAGCGCATACAACATGGCGAGGTGGTCGGTTATGTCATTGTTGGGGTGGGATTGCTGGGCGTGATACTGGCCGCATTCCAGTTCATCTACTTGTTTGTCACGCGCACTGCCGTCAGGTCGCAACTGGCGAAATTGTCAAACCCGGACTCCGGCAATCCACTGGGACGCCTGATACTGGCGTTTCGCGGCGAGCAGCCAGCTGCTAATGCCGAAGTCGCAGAATTGCGCCTGTCCGAGGCGGTGTTGCGCGAAGTCCCGAAACTCGAGCGCTTTCAGGCATTCCTGCGGCTTGCCGTTGCGGCTGGGCCGCTGTTGGGCCTTGTGGGTACCGTAATCGGTATGATTCTGACCTTCCACGCAATCGTAGCGTCTGGATCCAGTGATCCTAGATTGATGGCGGATGGCATTGGACAGGCAATGATTGCGACAGTGTTGGGTCTGGGTATTGCTATTCCACTATTGTTTATCAACTCAGGGCTTTCGAGAATGTCCACCGGGCTCACGCAGATCCTGGACGAGAATAGCCAAGCATTGCTGGCGAAATATCTCGGCGAAAATAGATAACCCGCCTGATTCCTCGTATGATTCCCGCCATAATTCTCGCGTAAGTGCGAGCAGCTGCTTTTTTAACCGCAAGATCATCAACTGCCCTGGGTAGCGGATACCTGCCTAATGGCGCTACTGAGAGCCTAACCCGACCAGAGATATCATGGGCTGCGGGTAGACGCCCAGCAGCATGATAACCACAGCCATGATGATCAGCATGGCACCACAAGCGCTGCGTCCCCAGTCAAAGGGTATGCGCAAACGGGCTATACGTGGAGCGTGCAAAAATAGCGCCACAATCACCCGCAGATAGAAGAAAAGGCCGATGCCACTGCTGACGACCAGGATGGCTATCAACCACCACAAACTGGAGTTTATCGCGGCCAGAATCACGTAGAACTTACCGATAAACCCTATAGTCATGGGCATGCCAGCCAACGACAGCATGGACATCATCATAATCGCAGCCAAATAGGGCTGCTTCCAAAACAAGCCGCGGTAGTGTTGCAGGCCTTCTGCATCCTCACTCTCGACTTTGTGGGTTACGGACACCACGGACAACACACCAAAGGCTGCCAGTGTGGCGAAGGTGTAAGTAAACAGGTAGATCATGCTGGATTGCAGCGACACGAAGTTAACGGCGGCCAGACCTGTAAGCAGGTAGCCAAAATGGCTTATGGAAGAGTAGGCCAGTAATCGCTTCAGGTTAGTTTGATGCATGGCCAGTAGATTGCCCGCCAGCATGGATAGCCCCGCCAACAGAATAAGGATGTTCTGCAGCGCGGAGCTGGCTATTATCGGGAACCAGGAAATCAGGCGTAGCAATAGTGCGGCGACTGCTATTTTGGCAACGGTAGCCAGGAAGGCACCGGCCGGAGCCGGTGCACCCTCATACACGTCCGCAGTCCATAGATGAAACGGCACCAGAGATAATTTGAAGCCCAGTGCAATCAGGATCAGGGTGAACCCTGCCAGCGCCATGAACGGCAAATCGTCACCCTGGCTTGCCAGTTGCTGGCCTATTGCGGGAAGTGAAAGGGTGCCACACAGTGCATAAAGAAAGGCTATACCGAGTAACAACAGGGCCGAACCTGTAGCGGATAACACCAGATATTTAATGCCTGCTTCCAGGGAGCGGGAGCGCTTTCGATGGTAAGCGACCAGGCCATATAACGGCACTGACAACATTTCCAGACCCACAAACAGGGAGGCAAAGTGGCTACTGCTCACCAACACCAAAGCCCCGATCAAGGCCAGCAGCAGTAACAAATAAAGTTCCTCGCGATTATCGGGAAACTCTTTCAGATACGTGTGAGCAATGGTGCAGCAGGCCAGGGTGGTGACAATCATCAGGGCACTGAAAAAGCAGGTATAGCCGTCGATCAATAGTAGTTCGGTTACGGCGATGGGCTCATTCTCCAGAACCCATGACCAGACCAGCAGGGTGGCCAGTAGCGTGATGTTCAAGCCCATCACCGCAAAGGTTGCATTGGTGCCATGGTGTCGAAAGAACGCAATCAACAACATCAATAGCGTAGCGCTGGCGCTCAGAATAATCAGTGGCGATAGGGCAAAGAGTTGTACTTCGGTGAGCATTCCGCCTACCTCCCTACCGAAGAATAAACATCAAGCACTATTTGCATGGGGCCTTCGGAAATTAATAGTACGGGTTGTGGATATACGCCAAGCGCCAGCAAGGCTAGCATGAGGAACAGCAATAGACTTCGCTCACGAAGCGTCAGCGCTGGTAGGGCGGATGTATCCTTGGAAGAATGCCCTCTGGATTCACCGTAGAATGCTTTCTGTATCATCCATAAGCTATAGATAACGGCCAGCACCAATCCGACACTGGCGATGGAAACGAGCCAAGGCGCGCTGGGGTAAGAACCAAGGAGAATCAGGAATTCGCCGACAAAATTTCCCAGACCCGGTAGGCCCAAGGACGCTGCTGCAAAGAACAGACTGATCGCAGGCAACCAGGCGATACGCGACCAAAGACCGCCCATTTTACGTAAATCGCGTGTATGCAGCCGTTCATACATTTCTCCGCAAATAATAAAGAGAGCACCAGCGGAAATACCATGCGCCAACATTTGAATCACAACACCCTGCAAACTGATCAGCGTACCGGCATAAATACCGATCAGGATAAAACCCATGTGGGATATGCTGCTGTACGCGACCAGGCGCTTAACATCGGTTTGGGCACACGCCATAATGGCGCCATAAAAAATACCGATGACACCCAGCGTCATCGCAATAGGGGCGAATTGCTGTGAGGCGCTTGGAAACAGCGGCAATGCAAAGCGTAGCAAGCCGTAGGCGGCAGTCTTGAGCAGGATACCTGCCAGATCCACGCTACCGGCTGTGGGGGCCTGCGCATGGGCATCCGGCAGCCAGGAATGGAATGGCACAACGGGTAGCTTGACTGCGAAGGCGACAAAGAATCCGAGCATCACCAGCATTTCCCACATCGGGTCCATAGGGAAGTCACTTTGGAGCAGAGTGACATAATCAAACGTCAGGGCGCCGCTGTTAAAGTAGTGCATGAACACCAGGGACAGGATACTAAGCAACAGGAGCAAGCCACTGGTTTGGGTAAATAGGAAAAATTTATTGGCAGCATAAACGCGGCCTCTACCTTCCGTCCCGTCCGCTGTTTCGGCGGCATGTCCCCACAAAGCAATCAAAAAATACATGGGAATAATCATCAGTTCCCAGCAAAAGAAAAACAGAAACAGGTCCAGCGCGAGGAAAATGCCTATTACGCCACCCAGGTTCCACAGCAGGTTCAGGTAAAAGAAGCCCACATGCCTCTGGATCTCGCGCCAGGAACACACTACCGCTGCCAGACCAAGACCTCCGGTAAGCACAACTAACAATAAAGAAAGACCATCGAGACCTAAATGAAAGTTAATGCCCAGACTGGGAATCCACTGCCAATTTACCTCATAACGCCAGCGAGTCTCTCCGTTGCCTGCTGGTAAGTCATAGCCTCCCTGCGACCAGAGATACAATGACAGAACGAAAACGGCCAGCATGGAGAAGAAAGCAATCCAACGTGGTACTCCGCGATTGATGCGCTCGCCTTGCCAGCACAGAAAGCCTCCCACCACAGGCAGCGCTATCAGAGCAGGAAGAAACATTGAATCTGGAATCATGTAAGTCTATCGATCCTCATGGTGCTGTTCAGGTTAACAACACTAATGTCAGCAGTGTTACCACTCCAAGCGCCATGCTTGCGATATACCAGCGCACTTGGCCATTTTGTGCTGACACCAGCGGCGTGCGCAGCGTGTGAAGTACCCAAGGAATAAACAGTTCCGCTACATAATCCGCAAGGTCGCGCTTACTTCTTAAGATGATTGCGCGAAAGGGTTTGACGAAGAGGGTTTCGTACGCCAGATCAAAGCCCCAGGCTTGTTTGAACAGGCCGACAAAAAACTTCCCTGTGGTGCCGGACGCAACGCGGTTGATGAACACGCGATCACCGGCAAACAACAGGTAAGCGATTACGACACCGCTGATGGCTATGGCGATAGAAATCATTTCGAGTAGATGTTTGCCTTCTTCCTGGGTGCTACCCGGCGAGAGCGGAAACAACCCGGCCAGGGGTGGATGAATCAACGCCCCGACAAAGGTGGAAAGAATGCCCAGAACCACGAGTGGAATAATCTGGGTGACACTGCGATCAGCGTGAGCATGGACTTGCTCTTTGCCATGAAAAACAACGAAGATCAGTCGAAAGGTATAGATCGATGTAAGCAGGGCCCCAATCAAGCCAGCGATCAGGAACTCCGGCTTCTGTGCGGCGAGGGTTTGCCACAATATGAGGTCTTTACTGTAGAA
>JANPDE010000171.1:0-4198 GCA_031431315.1 Haliea sp. | reverse complement strand
GCATGCGCAACACGTGGGCTTCCCTGGCGGTGAGGCCCGCCAGTACTTCCTTGGTGGCTTCCTGCAGGCCTTGGCCGGTGGCGGCATCCACAGGAGAGTGGATGGTGTGGTCCTCGATGAAATCGCCCAGGTGGGAATCTTCATCATCGCCGATGGGCGTCTCCATGGAGATCGGTTCCTTGGCGATTTTCAGCACCTTGCGCACTTTGTCTTCCGGCATGTCCATACGCACACCCAATTCTTCCGGGGTAGGCTCGCGGCCCATTTCCTGCAACATCTGGCGGGAGATGCGATTGAGCTTGTTGATGGTCTCGATCATGTGCACGGGAATGCGGATGGTGCGGGCCTGGTCTGCGATAGAGCGGGTGATGGCCTGGCGAATCCACCACGTGGCGTAGGTGGAGAACTTGTAGCCGCGGCGATATTCGAACTTGTCCACGGCCTTCATCAGGCCGATGTTGCCTTCCTGGATGAGATCCAGGAACTGCAGGCCGCGGTTGGTGTATTTCTTGGCAATGGAGATGACAAGCCGCAGGTTGGCTTCCACCATTTCCTTCTTGGCGCGGCGCGCCCGCGCCTCGCCCATCGACATGTTGCGGTTGATTTCCTTAATCTCGGAAATGGTCAGCCCGCTCCTATCCTCGACCTGGACGATGCGGCGCTGCAGGCGCTGGATCTCATCTTTTTCGGCAAGCAGCTTGGGTCCGAAGTCTTTTTTGCGAACGTGGCGGGCCACCCATCTGGCATCCGTTTCGGAACCCTGGAACGAGGCAATAAAATCTTTGCGCGGCATGCCACAGACCTTGACCGCCAGTCGCATGATCTCGCGCTCGTGATCGCGTACGGCCACCAGGACGTTGCGCGGTCCTGCGGTCAAAGGATCGGAAATGCGCGGTGTAAATTTGAAAAACTTGAACAATTCGCTCAGTTTTTCCATTTCCTTGATGGCGTTCTTGTCGAGGCGCCCTTTCTGGTCAACGATTTTCTCGGTCTTGTTGTACTGGCGCTTGAGGGCATTAAAGCGTTTTTTGGCTTCTACCGGATCTGGCCCGGTTTCCTGTTCCTCGTCATCATCGGCTGGTGGGGGGGCGGCCTCGGCAACTTCCGTCGCAGTGGGCACGTTCTCGGTCGGATCCAGGTAGCCCACCATGATATCCGCAAGGCGCCTTTCTTCCTTGGCGATCAGATCGTACTCATCGAGTACGAATTTCACCGCGCCGGGATACAACGCCACAGCGGACAACATCTCGCGGATGCCTTCCTCAATGCGCTTGGCGATGACGATTTCACCCTCGCGGGTCAGCAGTTCCACGGTACCCATTTCGCGCATGTACATGCGCACCGGGTCCGTGGTGCGGCCTGCTTCCGTCTCTACCGCCGCCAGCGCGGCAGCGGCTTCCGCCGCTGCGATATCGTCAGCGGAGGCATCGCCCTCGGTCATCAGCAGTTCATCGGCATCGGGCGCAGATTCGAACACCTGTATGCCCATGTCGTTGATCATCTGGATGATATCTTCGACCTGATCCGGGTCGGAAATGTCCTGTGGCAGGTGGTCGTTCACCTCGGAGTAGGTGAGATAACCCTGTTCCTTGCCCTTGGCGATAAGGTCCTTCAGGCGGGATTGTTGATGTGTGACGTCTGACATGGAGCAAAAACCCTAAAAAAGTGGGGAAAAAATTAGCCGGCGATTATAACCAGAAAATACTGACTTACCTACTGGAAAGTCGCAAAACTTGATGTCTTCGGCACCGTTTGGCCTACATTCATCCCCAACGTCGCTTCTTGTTATATGGGACTGAATTGGCGATTTTTCAATCGGCTGACGGCGCATAACGCACCGTCAATTGTTGGGTAAGAGCACACGCGCGCAACTCACGCTTTGGGCTTGTTGCGGAGCGAGTCCCGCTGAAGCTTCTCCTGCAGCAGTTCTCTTAGTCGTTGTTTTTCCAGTTCGCTCACCTCAGCGTAGTTGGTGAGTTTCAATTTGTCGACCTGCGCCGCTAATTTAGATTGCGCAGGCAAACGCGCCAGGGCCGACATGGTGTCCACGAACTGTTGCTCAATACCGGTGGTGGGTATCAGTCGCTCCTGCCCGGCCAGTCGACTGAGTAGTTTACCGGCTGCGGTGCCGTACCAGTGGCCCAATAGCATGGCCGTGCTGGAATCCGGACGGCGGTGTAGCAATTGCAGCAGTTCCCGCAGTAATTGCCCATCCTCGCCATCGACTCCGTCCAATAGCTCCAGATCGACCAGGCTCGCAATGCGCGGTTGGTGCATTAGCAGGGCATTAGCGGCCTGCGCCAGGTTGGAATAGCCCGTGGCGGGGGCCTGGTGCGCAAAATGCTGCCCACGTCGGGGTGCGCGTCGTTCCTGATCAGGTCCTTCAGTGCCAGCGTCATCACGGAATGGCTCGTCTGCCCCGTAATCGGGCATAACTTTATCGGGGGGCGGTGCCTCCAGCAGCATCAAGCTGCTCAGTTCCAGTCCGGTGCGTTCGGCCAGTGCCTGGAACATCAACTGTCGGTAGACGCCCTCGGGAAGCTGTCGAATATGGGGCAGGGCTAATTTGCTCAGGCGCGCGCGGCCATCCAGGGTAGTGGTGTCCAGCCCCTGTGTTACGGACTCAAACAGGAAGGTTTCCAGTGGCACTGCCTTGCCCAGCAACTGCTCGAAGTGCTCACTGCCGCCACTGCGCACCGCATCGTCGGGGTCCTGTCCCTCTGGCAGGAACAGGAATCTGGCCTGGCGGCCATCTTCCATGCAGGGCAGCGCCGCCTCCAGGGCGCGCAAGGCCGCCTTGCGTCCGGCGTCATCCCCGTCAAAGCAGAACACCACCTCCGAACACAGGCGGTACACGCGTTCCAGGTGGGCATTGCTGGTGGCGGTGCCCAATGTGGCGGTGGCATAAGCGATCCCGTGCTGTGCCAGGGCAATCACATCCATGTAACCCTCTACCACCAGAATGCGCTCCAGTTTGCGCGTGGACTGGCGCGCCTGGTACAGGCCGTACAACTCGCGACCCTTGTGAAAAATTTCGGTTTCCGTTGAGTTAATGTACTTGGGTTTGTCATCCCCCAGCACCCGGCCGCCAAAGGCGATGACACGGCCGCGCCGGTCGTGGATGGGAAATACAACACGATCCCGAAAGCGATCATAAATTCTGCCGTCTTCGTTTTTCACCAACATCCCGGCTTTGACCAATAACTCGCGCAGTGTATCGCCGCCACCCAGGGCGCTGTGCAGGTTGTCCCAGCCTGGCGGCGCAAAACCCAGCGCAAATTGCTTGGCGATTTCGCCTGACAGGCCACGACCCTTGAGGTATTCAACTGCCCGCCGCGCTTGCGGGTGGCTGCGCAATTGCTGTTGATAGTAGTGCGATACCTGTTCCATCAGGGCGTACAGCGGCTTGTTGCTCTCTTCCTGTGGCGCGGGATCGCGTCCACCGGGGCTCGGTTCCCGGGGTACGACCATACCGGCGCTGCTGGCCAGGTTGTCCACTGCCTGGGGAAACTCCAGGTTCTCGTATTCCATCACGAAGGTCAGCGCATTGCCGCCGGCGCCACAGCCAAAGCAGTAGTAAAACTGTTTGTCGGGGTTGACGCTGAAAGAAGGACTTCGTTCCTCATGGAAGGGGCAGCGCGCGGAGTAATTCTTGCCCGTTTTTTTCAGTTTGACGCGCCGGTCTATCACCTCGACGATGTCGACGCGGTCCAGCAGGTCATCCAGAAAAGCTTGGGGTATCCGTCCAGGCATTCGTGTGGTTCGTGGCTGCGGGTGTTTGGCTATTGAACCACGCGGGGGGTTAAAAGTTTAGAATCGATTGTTACGTTGATTTGGTATTGCGCCCGGCAGGCAAGGGGAAAGCAGACCCCGTACGCTCAGAGGGCTGAGATATTCGCTACGGGGTCTGCTTTCCCCTTGCCTGCCTCCGTAGCACTTATCAATGCCGTCGCACGCTTTGTTCAGGACTCGCAAGATTGGCTCGATGGCAGGCGGCCCGGTGTGGAAGGCCTCTCGAAGCGAATATCTCAGCCCTCTGAGCGGCGAGAGGCCTTCCACATCGGGTCGCTGAGGCGCGCACCAGTCCTGTTGAAACAGATCAGCCAGCGATTAAGCGTTGCTTAACCAGTTTGCTCACCGCGCCGACATCCGCCCGGCCCTGCAGTTGGGGTTTGAGCTGCGCCATGACGGCGCCCAT
>JANPDE010000170.1:0-28052 GCA_031431315.1 Haliea sp. | reverse complement strand
CGATTCCATGATGCCAGCCTGGGCATCGGCGCGCGCTATCTGCATGCCAGAGGCCGCCATAAAGTTACGCACCTGCGGCCAGACCTGACCGGGAGCAACGCCAATCAGAGCCCAACTTTGATCCCCCAGCTTTTGTATGCGAACCACTTCCTGTCCGGTTCCCGTGGTCAGCGGGACTGGCCGCGGCACCTCAAAATTTCCTTCCGACAGAAATTTGTCCTGTACCGGCGGGATCACGTAAATTTCGGTCAGGGTAGCGCTGTCCATCCCAGCGGGCACACTGATAGGGGGCGCTTCCGGTGCCTTTTTGTAATCCTGGGAACGGTCGCGAAACACGCCCTTGTCGCCGAATACGGATCCACAGCCGCTGCCAGAGAGTAACGCGGCGCACACGAAAATCGCTTGCCAAACTTTCAACCGCATAAGTATCAAACTCCCGCCGCTTCCAGGGCATTGAGGACCTGGGCGTGATAGCGCTCGTCCAGGGGTGTCAGGGGTAGCCGTATGCCCTCCCCGATCAGGCCGCGCCGGTATAACGCCCACTTCACCGGAATGGGGTTGGGTTCTATAAACAAGGCCTCGTTCAGGGGGGCCAGCCGGGTGTTGATGGCCTCGGCCTGCACCCGGTGGCCAGCCAGTGCCTGCGCGCATAAGTCAGCCATCAGGGCCGGCGCGACATTGGCCGTCACCGAAATATTGCCGTGGCCACCGGCGAGCATCAATTCCATCGCGGTCGCATCGTCCCCGGAGTAGATGGCAAGCGTATCTCCGCAGCGCCGTATCAAATCCCGGCCGCGCGCCAGGTCACCGGTGGCGTCCTTGATGCCTATTATATTTTCCAGCGCCGCCAACTGCACCACGGTATCGTTGCTCATATCAACTGCTGTGCGGCCGGGCACGTTGTACAGAATTTGCGGCACGCTAACCGCCCGGGCAATGGCCTTGAAATGCTCGTACAGGCCGCGTTGCGTCGGACGATTGTAATAGGGCGTGACCAACAGGCAAGCATCGGCTCCGGCTGCCGCGGCCGCCTCGGTCAGTTCGATCGCCTCCTTCGTGGAATTGGATCCGGTACCCGCCACAATCGGGATGCGACCCGCGCTGTAGGAGACACAAAATTTGATGACCTCGCAGTGCTCGGCCACATCGAGAGTCGCGCTCTCACCGGTGGTGCCCACCGCGCCTATGGCCGCGGTGCCCGCGTCAATATGCATATCCAGAAGCCGTTCGAGGGTACTCCAATCGACACTGTCATCCGCGTGCATGGGCGTAACCAGGGCGACGATACTGCCGGTAATCATTGCTTGTCTCCGCATCATGGCCAGTGGGGCGCGCCAGATGCCTGCGTACGCCGGGTAAGCTCGCCATTATCCATGACCGCAGCAGGATGACAACCTCGTCAGCAAAATGAACCGGGGCGCAGAGCGGGAGTCGTGCGGGAGTCGTGCATGGCAATTGCCAGTAGCAGCCATTAGACTACTGGCATCTCCTCTGCCATTGACGCTACATGAATTCACAGCCACCCGAGTACCAGCTGTCAGACGAGGGGTCTGCAGCATCGTCACTGGTACTTTCCGGCGATTGGATACAGGGGCAGGATCCAGCCAACTTCAGCCAGCTCAAGTCCGAACTCAGCAGTGTGAGTCCCACTAGCCTGACCGCCGACGGGTCTTCCCTAGGCGCCTGGGATTCCGAGCTGATGGACTTCCTGCTGCAATGCCATGACTACTGCCGCGCACAGGAGATTGCATTTGCAACGCGCAACATGCCCCAGGGGATTGAGAAGCTGCTGGCCGTGGCGACTGCGGTGGAGGCCCGCCCACAGCCTGGCCAGGACAGTCCTTCCAGGCCGCTGTCCTTCAATCCCCTGCATGCACTGCACGATGCCATAGGCGACCTGCAGGAATCCCTGGCTTTTACGGGTGAGGTCACTATCGCCCTGGCGCGTCTCGCCAGGGGGAAGGCCAATACCCGCCTCTCCGATTTTAAAAAATTCTGCTACCAGGCGGGTCCCGACGCCTTTGCTATCATCAGCCTGACCAGCGTTCTGGTCGGCATGATTCTGGGCTACCTGGGTGCGGTGCAGTTGCAACAGCTTGGCGCGGGTATTTATGTCGCCAACCTGGTGGTGATCGGCATGTTGCGGGAAATGGGTGTATTGATGACAGCCGTGGTGATGGCGGGTCGCACCGGCGCCGCTTACGCCGCGCAACTGGGCACCATGCAGACCAACGATGAGATCGATGCGATTACTACCATGGGCATCTCCCCGGTGGAGTTTCTGGTGCTGCCGAGGATGCTGGCCCTGATTGTTATCATGCCCCTGCTGACCATCTACGCCAATCTGCTCGGTATCATCGGCGGTGGCATCGTCGCGGGCGGTCTGGGGATCTCGCCATTACAGTACATGCTGCAGGGCGAGACGGCACTCGCGTTCAACCACGTCCTCGTGGGGCTGCTGAAGTCGCTGGTTTTCGCCACGCTGATCGCCGTTGCCGGTTGCCGCGCCGGCATGAACTCCGGCAGGAGTTCTTCCGCCGTGGGCCAGGCCGCTACCAACGCGGTGGTGACAGCCCTGGTCTACCTGATCGTCGCGGACGCAGCGATCAATATACTCTTCCAGCAGTTGGGCCTATGACGGACGCAAGCATACCCCAGGTACAAATCGAGATTCGCGACGTGACCATGGCCTATGGCGCCAATGTCATCCAGCGCGATCTCAACTTCACCATCAACCGGGGCGATATTTTCGTCATCATGGGCGGCAGCGGTTGCGGCAAGAGTACGCTGTTGAAACACATGCTGGGACTCATCCCGCCCAGCAGTGGCGATGTCCTGTACGACGGCAAGAGTTTTTTCCAGGCAAGCGCGGCCGAGCAGGGCGCCATGCGCCAGCGCTGGGGGATCACCTACCAGTCCGGCGGCCTGTTCAGCGCCATGACGCTGGAACAAAACATCGCTTTGCCTCTGGAGCTCTACACCCAATACACCCCGGTTGAGATTGCCGATATTGTCGCCTACAAACTGGCGCTGGTTGGCCTGGCCGGATACCAGACCTACTATCCCTCCGCCATCAGTGGGGGCATGCAGAAGCGAGCGGCCCTGGCTCGCGCCATAGCGCTGGACCCTGATATCCTGTTTTTTGATGAGCCCTCCGCAGGTCTGGATCCGATCAGCTCGCGCCTGCTCGATGAATTGATCGTACAGATCAAGGAGTCCATGGGTGCGACGGTCGTGATGGTGACGCATGAATTGCCCAGCATTTTCGCCATCGCCACCAATTCCGTCTACCTGGACAATATCAGCCGCACGATGATCGCCTACGGCAACCCGACGGAATTGCGCGACCACAGTCCACAGCCGGTGGTGCGGCAATTCCTGACGCGCGCCGCCGCAGCCGCCATCGAGGACAAACCATGAGTGACACACTATGAAAGACAAGCCGCACACCGTCGCCATCGGGGCCTTTGTCATCGGCGCGATCCTGATTGCCCTTGTCACCCTGCTTTTCCTGCTCGGTTCAGGTTTCGGTAAAAGAGAAACAGTCGTCATGGTGTTCGACGGTTCGGTAAAAGGACTTAATGTCGGTGCTCCCATGACCCTGCGCGGGGTGCAAGTCGGCCAGGTTACCGGTATAGAATTGGTTCTCGACTCCACCAAGGGGAGCGTGATCATGATGGTCGAGGCGGACCTGAACGCCAAAAATATTCGCCGGGAGGGTCCAGCCAACGCGAATCTTACCGAGGAATTGATCACCCGCGGTTTGCGCGCGCAGCTCAACACCCAGAGCCTGCTGACCGGCCTGCTCTATATCGAGCTTGATTTCCACCCGGAGACCGCACTCAACCTGGTCGACATCGACTCACCGTATGTCCAGTTACCCACCATACCCACCAACCTGCAGCGCATTACGCAAAAACTGGAGGATATCGATGTTTCAAAATTAACCAATGACCTGGAAAGTATCAGTAATGGCATCAACTCGCTGGTTAGCAGCGAGGAATTCCAGAGCCTGCCCGCCAACATCACCAGCACGATGGTTACCATGAGCGACCTCAGCACCCAGCTTCATTAACAACTGGCCAGCACCGGTCCAAAACTGGATACAGTTCTGGACAAAACCGCCGTCACCGTCGCCAACGCCAATACGGAATTGCCCAAGCTCACGACACTGATCGAGGGCAACCTGAAAGTACTGAACGAAGCGATCGCAGCCTTTGAGCAGTGCATGCGGGAACTAGAAGGACTGGCGTCTCCGGACTCACCGACCCTGTACCAATTGAACACTGCCTTGCAAGAAGTGAGCCGTGCTGGCAGGTCACTGCAATCGCTGGCAAACACATTGGAACAACAGCCCGAAGCAATTATCAGGGGCAAACGCGGAGACCAACAATGAGCAAAACATTAACGCCAACAGCATGGTTGCTGGCGCTGAGCCTGCTACTGGCTGGTTGCGGCAGCAGCCCAAGCAACAATTACTATGTGCTGTCTGCCCACGAATTCCCGGCGCCGAGTGGCGCGGCACCGTCGCTGGGTGTCGGCCCCATCAGTATCCCCGAATATCTGGGCCGCCAAAACATGGTCTACAACCGCGTAGAAAATACCTTGCAGGTTGCCAATCTGGACATGTGGGCGGAGCCATTGGGCGATGGGATACAGCGTGTGCTGGTACTCAACCTGACGGGGCTGCTTAATACGCAGGATGTGCGTCTCTTTCCATGGCGCCTCGAGCGGGCGCCGGAGTTCGGCGTCGAGGTCAACTTGCTACAGCTGGATGCCAATGAGAAGGAGGCGATGCTGACGGCGGATTGGCTGGTGTACCGCCCTGCGAGCGCCGGGTCGGGCAACCGCCGCATCACGCGGCTGAAGTTACCATTATCACCTGGTGCGCCAAAGCCGGAACAGGTCGCCGCCGCTTACAGTACACTGCTGTTCCAAATGAGCGAGATTATTGCCGCGGCCATCGCGTCAGAGCAGACTGCGGGGAGCAACACCGCCGCGCCCTGAACTGCGCAACATAAGCCGCGAACCCTGCACCCAATTGCGCCCTAGAAGTCGTCGGGACGCAACATGGCGTCAGAACCGCCATCGACGAAAAAGACTGAGCCACACAGATAGCTCGCCTCGTCGCTCAACATGAAACGCATGATGTTGGCGATCTGCACCGGCTGTGCAGTGCTACCCACAGGCACCATCTCACCGAACTGTTTCATCACCGGGCCCAGTTCTGCATCGGCAAATACACGGTCAGCCAGCGGTGTCATGGTGATACCCGGCGCCACCGCATTGAGGCGCACCCCGGCGGCGGCATAGTCCACCACATGGCGTCGCATCCACATCGTCACCGCCCGTTTGGCACCGGCGTATGCGGTATGCCCGTCGCGCCCCTCGACGTGGGTACAGGTGGCTTCCTCGTCTCCGGCGAGACAGGCCTGGACATAGGCATCATCGCTGCCGATCATGGGCGCGGAGTTGGACGACACAAACAGTACGCTACCCTTTTTCTTCTCCAGCAGATCACGCAAGCCTTCCACTGTCGCCACCACGGCAAAGTAATTCACACGCGTAATCAGGGACAGGGGTTTGGCTACCGGTGGCAGCCCGGCACAGGGAATAAACCCGTCCAGGCCATCCGGCGCCAGCGCGCGCACACCGTCGATAGTGGTGTTACGCCCTACTGCCGTGGACAGGTCGGCAATAACGTCTCCTCCCTTGATGTCCACGGAAATCACCCGGTGCCCCGCTGCCACCAACTGGCGCCGCAGTTCCGCGCCGATACCCGTGGCGCCGCCGGTCATTGCAAATGTACGCATCATCGTTCCCATCGTGTGAAATAGATCAGCAGTGTAACTCGATTGCCTCGCCGATACCCTCCTGTGCGGCCGGGTCCTTGTGGCGCGCATTGCTCACCGTCCGGGCCAGCGGTGTGAGCAGCAGGTTCGTCTTGAATGCGCTGCGAAAGATGGCGTCGTCCGGCGCGATCGCGTGCTCGTTGTCCAGCCAGCGCGCGCGCTCTTCGGGAGCGAGGAACACCGGCATGCGCTCGTGCCAGGGCTTGAATGCTGGGGCCGCAGCGGTGGTCACCAGGGTGCAGGACAGCAGCGGTGTATCACCGCCCTCCCACACATCCCACAGTGCCGCAGCCGCCAGCGCCTGCTGATCGTTGGTGATGAGCCAGGGCTGCTTGATGCCCGCCTCCAGTCGCCACTCTATAAAGCTGCTCATCGGCACCAGGCCGCGCTGGCGCCGGAATGGCCCGCGAAAGGCTGGGCTCGTGGCCAGTGTTTCACAACGGGCGTTGAACATGGAGTAGGCCTGACTCACCTCCTTCGCCCATGATGGCGTGAGCCACCAGCGCGCGTCGTCCACCTGCGGCCCCGACTCGCAATGACGCACCAGCGCAATGTTTTCGGTGGGCGCGACATTCACGCGCTGCGGCAGTGACAGGTCGATACCGAGGTCGCGCAGCAATTGCTGCAACCCGGGACTGTCGATGACATTGAAGCGTCCGCACATGGGCTGTACTGTGCCGAAAAGCGGTAGGCGGGGCAAGCTGCGTAAGTCTATCCAAGGTGGCGACTGCTGTTGCGGCGCAACGGCGAAAGCGTTATACCTACGCTTGCCGTTCTCACATCCGGAGTCCATCAGTTATGCAAAGATTCGCCGTCATCACCGCCCTTGCCGCCGCGGTATGTGCCACTACCGCCGTCGCCGACACCGCCGAGGCGCGCTGCGATATCTACCCGAAGGGGGAGGACCGAGCCAGTGCGATGCTCGCCTGCACCTTCAGTCAGCGCCAGGGCTATATCGCTATCAGGCGCGCAGACGGCGTCACTCACGATTTGTCGCCGGTGGGTGATGCGCCAGGCAATTTTCGCGACCAGGACGGGCGAGCCGTATACCGGCAGGACGGCGGCCTCGGCGACCAGGGCGTGGTCTTCCGCCTGCCGGATGAAAGCGTGTTCGTGTACTGGGATACGAGCGCGCTGAAACCGCTCCCGGAAAAGGACAATCCGCACGCGCCGTTCAGCACAGCCGATTACAACGCGACCACACTACTGCGCTGCCGCGCCGCTGGCGCAACAGACTTCGGCGAGTGCCCGGCGGGTATTGCGCGCATGGACAACAGGCAGGCCTCCATCACGGTGCAAAGCCCAAAAGGCGAGAAGTTCACGATTAACTTTATGACCGGCTACGTGAACGCGACAAACCGCGAAGTAAAAGCCACGCTCGAAGGCGACACCTGGACGGTGACGGTCGAAAATGGCGAGGTCTACGAAGTGCCGCTGGCCGCCATTGAAGGAGGTTGAGAACCACCCATGAAACTACTTCAGCGAAACTTCAGGCTTGCGTTTTGCCCCATCGCCCTCGCTTTGATCGCCGGTTGCGCAGCCGCTGGCTCGGATCATGACAGCCCGACGCCCACGCAATCCACGTCGCAAACCGCGCCACCCCCCGAACCGGCGGGAGACACCGCGCGCTTTGCGTTCGGCGGCACCGCGTGGCAGCTGGTGGAAATATTGTCCATGGACGACAGCGTCTTCACGCCCCGGGATCGGTCGCACTACACACTGGCCTTCGCCATCGACGGCAGCGCGACGCTGCGCGCCGACTGCAATCGCGGCACCGGCACATGGTCCTCGCAGGGGCCGAACCAATTGCGGTTCGGTCCCATCGCCTCTACGCGGGCGATGTGTCCGCCCGGCTCGCTCTCCGACCGGTACCTCGCGCAGTTTGAGTGGATTCGTTCCTACGTGACGAGAGACGGCCACCTGTTCCTTGCCACGATGGCCGATGGTGCGATCATCGAGTTCGAACCGGTGACCGAACCGTAAGATGCCTGCGGCCAGCGCCGCGAAGCGCGCCTATCGTAAGAGATACCGCCCTTGCCTGCATCAGCACGCCAGTAGTACCCTGAGCCACGTTTTTCCAGGGAGTAAACCATGAGCCCAAAACCCCTCGTACCCGCCCTCGACGGCTGGCACACCATGGATGCCAAGCCGCACCTGCTCGGCACCCAGTGCGAACAGTGTGGCACCTATTTTTTCCCCAAGCAGAGCGACTACTGCCGCAACCCCAACTGCGACAGCACCGACTTTCGCGAAGTGCAGTTGAGTCGCACGGGCAAAATCTGGAGTTATACCAACGCCTGCTACAAACCCCCTGCGCCGTTTATCGCACACGAACCCTTCGTCCCCTACGCGATCGCTGCGGTGCAACTGGAAACAGAGCAGATGGTGGTGCTGGGGCAGGTGATTGAAGGACTGACGGTCGACGACCTGAAGGTAGGCATGGAGATGGAACTGGTGCTGGAACCGCTGCACGAGTCAGACAACGACATCAAGGTCACCTGGAAGTGGCAACCCCTGGCGCAATAGCCGTCAGCTGAATCTGGAGCACAATACTATGTCCAATGAAATCGCCATCCTCGGCGTCGGCATGCACCCCTGGGGCAAGTGGGGCCATAATTTTGTGCAGTACGGTGTCGCTGCGGCCCGCGAAGCCTTGGCCGATGCGGGAGTTCCGTGGCAGGACGTCAGATTCGTATCCGGCGGCGCCACCATACGCTGTGGCTATCCCGGCTTCGTCGCCGGTGCCACCTTCGCACAAGCACTGGGCTGGCAGGGCGCCGAGGTCAATACCTCCTATGCGGCCTGCGCCTCAGGCTCCCAGGCCCTGGCAGCAGCGCGCAACAAAATCCTGTCCGGCGCGTGTGACGTGGCCCTCGTCATTGGCGCAGATACCACGCCCAAGGGCTTTTTAGCGCCGGCCGGGGGTTATCGACCGGAAGACCCGGATTGGGTGCGCTTTTATCTGGGCATCACCAACCCAACCTATTTTGCCCTGTATGCCAGGCGTCGCATGGATCTCTACGGCGATACGCTGGCCGATTTCGCCGCAGTCAAAGTCAAGAACTCGCGAGTGGGCAGCAAGAATCCACGAGCGCGCTATCGCAAATGCTATACGCTCGAGGATGTCGCGGCCTCGGCCATGGTCGCCGACCCACTGCGGCTGATGGATATCTGCGCCACCAGCGACGGCGGCGCGGCGCTGATTGTGTCCAGCGTGGAATACGCGCGCAAAATCGGCAAGGGCAATGCGCCGCGCGTGGTGGCGATTTCCACCGTGACACCGACCTTCGCCAGCGCCATCGTCGAAATGCCTGATATCGCTACTGATTCAGCGGCCGCTGTGGGCGTCGAGGCGCACGCCTACCGCGCCAGCCTGCCGATCAAGGCGTATGAGGAAGCGGGTATCGGTCCTGGCGATATTGACCTGGCCGAGGTGTACGACCTGTCCACCGCACTGGAACTGGACTGGATTGAAGATTTACAACTGGCCCCACGGGGCGAGGCGGCAGCCCTGTTGCGCGCCGGTGACACGACAATCGGCGGCAGGATTCCGGTGAACGTCTCCGGCGGTCTGGCCTGTTTCGGCGAGGCAGTGCCGGCACAGGCCCTGTCCCAGGTCTGTGAGTTGACCTGGCAGTTGCGCGGCCAGGCGGGTGATCGACAGGTGCAGGGCGCGAAAGTCGGTATCACTGCCAACCAGGGCCTGTTTGGCCACGGCAGTTCGGTGATTATAAAAAAGTAGTCGCCCGTGTTCCCGCAGGCCAGATGGGCACCGTGGAGGAATGTGCCGCCGCTGCACGAATTCGAGGAGCATTATGAAACTACCCAGCGTGGATGAAGCCCTGGCGATGGCCAGGGAGCGCACCGGCCTGGTGGACATCGATTCGGACTCCTGGCGCGAGGGCTTCGCGGTGATCCTCGAGGATATGCATGATCCCCGTGCGAGCGACGGCGGTCGGCAGATGGTCATCAATCGCGCCGTGGACGCCCTGGCCAACCGCCTGAGGGTGCACGCCTACGTGCGGGAGCACCCTGAGGTGCGCGAGCAGAAGATCGAGCGGCCGCTGATCATCCTGGGGATGCCCCGCACCGGCACCACCGTCGCCAGCTATCTCCTCAACCAGGACCCGGCGCGGCGTTCGCTGCTCAAATGGGAGGCGATCAACTCCGTGCCTCCCGCCACCACCGAGACACTGCGCACCGATCCGCGCTGCCTGGCGATGCTGGAGCAGGAGAAACAGGTTCTGGCACTTATCAAGCAAAGCGGCAGGGCAATCCCCCACTGGGAGGACGCCGACGGCCCGACCGAGTGCATGTTCCTGCACGAGCAGGACTTCAAGGGGCTGCTGTGGGACTCGTTCACCCCCACGACGCGGTACGCCGAGTGGATTATGGGTACCGATGTCACCAGCGCCTACGAGTACCAGAAGCTCGTGTTGCAAATCTTGCAGTCCGGTGCGCCAGGTACGTGGAATCTCAAAATGCCATCACATTCGGTGCATCTTGAGACACTGCTCAAGGTGTTTCCCGACGCCGTCCTCGTGTGGGCCCACCGCGATCCATTCACGGCGACCGGGTCGCTCTGCAACCTCCTGATGCTGCCGGCGTCGATGACCTTAAAACCCGAGGCCATCGACAAGGCCTACCTGGGGCAGAACGTCAAAATGCAAATGCGCGAGCATGTCATGCGCCCATTGCGGGTTCGCGAGCGCATCGGCGACGAGCGCTTCTTTCATCTGCACTACGCCGACCTGTTGCGCGACCCTATCGGTGCGATACGCGCCCTCTACCACTTTGCGGGTATCGCCCTCACTACCGATGCCGAAACCCGCATGCTTGCCTGGCTCAATGAAAATCCCCAGCACAAGCTCGGGGTCACCCGCTACACTCTTGCGGAGTACGGCCTCAGCCGGGCAGAGCTCGAACCTGTATTTGAGGAATATCTCGCCGCCTTCGACATCGAACTCGGTTGAGCGGCTGCGCGTCCCGGTCAGGGTTCGCGCATAGAGGCCTGCATGAGGAACGCAATCAGGTCGGCCCGCCGTTGCGGGTCGGGCACGCCCAGGCTCATCATGGTGGAGCCTGGAAACCTGGCCATGGGATTTTCCAGCCACACGAACATCAGCTCCGGCGTCCACACGAACTGGGCAGCCTTGAATTCCTGTGAGTAGTAGTCAAAGCCCTCCTGCTTGCCGACCACTTTGCCGAAGATGCGGTGCAGGTTGGGGCCATTGTTATGGCCCATGAAAGACTCCGCATAATGGCAGGTGCGGCAGGGACCGAATTCCAGCCTGCCCCGCTGCGCATCCCCCGCCGGCATTGGCACCGCTACCGGTTCAAGAACTGGCAGCGGCTCAGGAACTGGCGTTGACTCTTGCGCCAACAGCGGACCTGGCGCACTCAGCAGCAGTGCGCAAACCAGGAAGAGCAAAACGGGCAGGCGCTTCATACCTTGCCCTGCGGCCCCAGCGCAGCCGTGCGGCCGGCTCGCCGCCCAAAGAATGTGCAATCGCCCACGGACAGGCCGCTGGCAATGTAGGGCGCTGTCGGTATCCCCGCGGTATTGCGGCCCGCGGCGTACAGGCCGGGGATCGCGTCCCCGAAGCTGCCCAGCACCTGTCCGTCGAGGTTGGTGTGCAACCCGCCGAAGGTGTGCGCCGGAAAAAAGGCTTTCGTCACCGACAGGTCCCAGGCCTTGTACGGCGGTCCCTGCAATGGTCGCAACCAGGTTCCGCTTTTGCGGAACAGGGGATCGTCGCCATTGGCCGCGTGCTGGTTGTAGTACGCCACAGTGTTCTGCAGCGCGCCCTTGGGGAAATCCAGTAGTGTGGCGAGATCGCTAATGCTGTTTGCTTTGGCGACTTCTAAAAAATTGTCCTGGTGTGCCGGATAACCGCTCTGTTGGTCGGTGATCAGCCATGCCAGCCCCTGCTGGTGATAGGCGATGGCATCACCGAGCACGCCGTAATAGGACTCCTCCGAGATAAATCGCTGCCCCGACGCGTTCACCACAATCCCGGACAACACATTTTCCGGCGGGTAAATCGGCGCAATGGCAAAGCCCTCGTGCATGCGCAGTGCAGCGGCGCCCGCTGCGATCCCCATGTTGATGCCCATACCCTGGTCGCCCGCGTTACCCCAGGGCACCGAACAATCGTACAAATGCGGTGCGTAACGCTTCACCATCTCGCGGTTGTGGATGAAGCCGCCGCAGGCCAGCACCACACCGCGCCTGACCCGGATAGCTCGCTCATCGCCGTCCATGGTTACCAACACACCAGCGATGCGGCCATCGCTCTCCGTCACCAGTCGCTGGGCCGCAACATTTGCATGCATCGTCACACCGAGGCCTGCAGCGCGGGGGAGCAGTGCTTGCATCAAGCGCCTGCCGCCATTCATTCCCGGCACGCCCGGTACATGTCCACGCGGCGCGGGCGCGGCCAGGTCCCGCGCCGGCCAGGCCTGCTCCGTGCCTGAGAAATACAGCGATTCATCGCCCATCGGGAGTTCCTTGGAGGCACTGAACTTCTCGGTGTACGGAACGCCTTGCGCCACCAGCCAGTCAAAATGAGCGGCGCTCTCTTCGCAATACAATTGGATTTTGTCCACGGGGGGATGTATCGCACCCGCAAGCGCGATGAAGCGGTACATTTGTTCCACGTTGTCTTCAATCTTGAGTGCTTTCTGTAGGGCGGTCCCGCCGCCTGCATACACCACGCCACCGGACATGGCGGATGAGCCGCCAAACTGCGACAGCGACTCAATGAGCAGCACTTCGGCACCGGCCTGGCGCGCCTCGATGGCAGCGCTGACACCCGCCGCGCCGGAGCCGATGACCAGAACGTCGGTGCGTAGCGCCCAGGATTTGACCGCCGCGCGCGGCAGCGCGGCGGACCCTGCGGAGAAGGTAGCCGCTGTTGTAGCGGCAAGTCCCGTTAGCAGGCCCCTCCGGCTGATACCTGTCCTGCCTGGAACGTCAGTCACGCGATGAGTCCGCAGCGCATCAGGTTTGCCGGATGTATTCCAATTGATTCTTGATCATGTATAACCGGTGCCGTACACCTTCCGCGTCCACCTGCGTGTCCCGGTATCCTGCATCACCTTCGTAGAGAAAGCACATGCCATCTTCCACCGCCACCATACGCGGCGCGTAGACGATGGCATCCCGATTTCCGATTCGCTGTCTGGCTTGCGCGCAGCTGTGGCAGTCGGTGATATCCGCGAGGCTGACATAGGTGGGCGGCATCAGGCGCAGGGGATGATCATCATCCGCCGACTCGCTGATCGCTGTCCCGGGCCTGATCCAGCGGTGATTGGCAATCTCGCCGCCGTCGACTGCAACCTCCTGTCCATCCTCCAGAATGGTCAGGAAAAACCAGGTGGCGAAACGTTTTTTGGCGCCTTCAGGCGTGGTCCAGTGGGACAGGTAGACAAGCTGATCGGCGCTGACCTGCACGCCTGCTTCCTCGCGGGTCTCGCGAATGGCGGCATTGACCGCCGCCCGGTATTCGTCTCGATCCGGTGGGTAATCCCCCTCATCCACCTTGCCGCCAGGGAACACCCACATGCCACCCATGTGTTGCAACGCCTTATCCCTCTGCACCAGCAACGCTTCCAGCCCTTCTTCCCCATCGCGCACCAGCACTACCGTGGCGGCGGGATAGACCGGTTCGATCACATCACTGGTTTCCAACACGCTGGCGCCCTCAGGGGAAAAAACGACTGATCGTATCGAGGACACAGGCGGGGCGCGCGCCGCCCTCGATTTCGATAGTCATACGCACCACCACCTGCACGCCGCCCTTGACCTCTTCGGCGCTGATGACCTCGCCGCCGCCGCGTATGCGGCTGCCCACTGGCACCGCTGCGGGAAAGCGCACTTTCTCGCAACCGTAGTTCACACCCATGGACGTATTCTCCACCCGCATGATCTGCGGCAGGAACAGGTTGGCCATGGACAGCGTGAGGTAGCCGTGGGCGATGGTCTTGCCAAAAGGACCTGCCGCGGCCTTTTGCGGGTCGACATGGATCCATTGGTGATCGCCGGTTGCATCGGCGAAGAGGTTGATACGCTGCTGGTCGATCTCCTGCCAGTCGCTGTGGCCGAGGTGCTGCCCAACTGCTTCCAGAAGAGCGGCGGGATTCTCGAACGTCGTCGTCACAGTGTCATTTCCATCATCGTCTATAGTTTTAGCGCACCAGCCCGCAGGCGATGCAACGCATGTACAGATGCCGGGGATCCTGCAGGCTGCCCAATTCCTGCGCCGCCTCCCGTACCGTCCCCAACAATCCGGAGAGCGCTACGCTGGCGGCAGATTCTGTCCACACATTCAAGCTGCCGACGCCGTTCGCCAGTTGCTGCAGGAACATATCCCGGGGTGACAGCGGCTGCTCCACGTAGTCCACGTCGTAGTCTTTCAGTTTGGCGTGTGCAGCAGCAGCGGCGATAGCATCGTCCAGGCTGCCCACTTTATCGATCAGCCCCTTCTGCAGCGCATCGGTTGCGCTCCACACCCGACCCTGGGCCAGCGGATCGACGTCCGTCACACTGAGGTGCCGTCCGTCGGCGACGATCTGCACAAAACTGTTGTATGCAAACTCCACACCACTGGTGAGGGCAGCCACCAACTGCGGATTCAGCGGACGGTCCAGGCGCAGCGAGCCCGCCAGCTCCGTGGTGCCGACGCCGTCCGTGTGAACGCCCACGCGCTGCAGCAATTCCTCAAAAGTGGGAAACGCGGCAAAGACACCGATGCTGCCAGTGATCGTCGACGGCGTGGCCCAGATTTCATCCGCATCCGCGGCGATATAATAGCCGCCGGATGCCGCCACGGCGCCCATGGAGACGACGACGGGTAACCCCCTCTCCCGGGCGTGCAGAACCTGCTGGCGAATGATTTCTGATGCGAACATACTGCCGCCGCCGCTGTTGATGCGCAGTACTATGGCTTTGACCCCGTCCGCATCGACAGTGTCGCGTATCAACTGCGCCAGGGAATCACCGCCGATGTTCCCGGGAGGCTGCTCTCCCGGCATGATGTTGCCCTCCGCGGTGATGACCGCGATACGGTCCCCCTCGAGTGCTCGCAGCATGAGTGGCCGCTTGTGCGCCACGTAGCGCTCGAACTCCACCGCCTCGTACAGGTCGTCCTCGTTGCTGGCGCCGACCAGCTCAACGAGGTAATCATTACCTTCACCGCGGCCCAGCAACTTGTCCACCAGGCCAGCCTTGAGCGCAACTTGTGCCGCGTCCCCACGCTGGCTCTGCAGGCGTGCGGTGAAATTATTCACATAATCATTGACCGCTCCCGGCGCCAGCTTGCGCTGTGTCTCTACGATTTTGGCGTATTGGCCCCACAGGTCATCCAGCCAGCGACTGGTCACCTCCTTCTCGCCGGGCGACATGTCATCGCGCATGAAGGGCTCTACCGCCGACTTGTGATCACCGACCCGGAAGATATGCACATTGACTGATATTTTTTCCAGCGCCTCACGGAAATAGTTGCGGTAACTGCTGAAGCCCTCCAGAGCCACGCCACCCATGGGATGCGCGATCACTGTGTCGGCATAACTGGCCAGCAGGTACTGGTCCTGGGTGAAGTAATCGCCGATAGCGACAATGGGTTTGCCGCTCTGGCGGAATGATTCCAGCGCACGCGCTATTTCCTGGCTTTTGCTAATACCAACATACATCAGGGTGTCCAGTTCCATCACCAGGGAATTGATGGCTGGGTCTTTCGCCGCGTAGTTGATCGCCTCGATGACATCCCGCAATAACACCTCGTGTTCCTCGGGAGTCGGCTCGCCCAACAATGCCTGCAGCGGATTGACCGCGGACTTCTGGTCAACCACGGTGCCGCTAATATTCAACAGCAACGCCGCCTTCTCCGGCAGCGGTTCAGGTGCGCCACCGATGTAGACAAAATAGATGAAGGCAATCATCACCAGAAACAGGATATTGGACATGGCCAGCCTTACACGCGTAATACCCGCCCATATCGCGGACAGTATTCGACGCAATCGCGAAGGTTCACTCATACACTAATCTCCAGCATCCATTTAATGCACTGCCAATAAACGCAATTCCCGGGCTCGCCAGCGCACATACAACATGGCGGCGATAAACAGTAGCACAACGGCGGCCAACCCGCTGATCACCAGCAGGCTGTCGGGCTGCGCGAATATACGCTGTACCAGGATCATAAAATACCCCAGGCAGACGAAACACAACCAGATGTAGCTGCGCAGGTTATCCTTGCGCATGCCAGGCAGGAATAACAGCAAGGGCATTAGCTTCAAGACCCAGATAAACCAGGGTGCCTGGTGTACCCACGCATCCGCCGCTTGCTGCAGCAACAGCGCTGACCAGCCCAGCCAGGTCAGGCGGGCCGCGCTTTCGCGCAATGTGGCGATCACCGCTTTGCGCCCGACGCCAGGCGCGCCACGCGTTGGCCCAGCGCACGACATAGCGCCGCCTCCACCTCGTCCACCGCCCGCTTGTTATCACTGCCGCCCCAGTGGGAGGCACCGTAGGGGGTGCCTCCGGAAGTGGTGCTCATCAACCCTGCTTCGCTGTAGGGCAAGCCCGCTATGATCATGCCGTGGTGCAGCAGCGGTAACAGCATGCTGAGCAGGGTCGATTCCTGACCGCCATGCAGGCTGGATGTAGAGGTAAAGACGGCTGCCGGTTTGTCAATCATCGCGCCACTCAGCCACAAAGCTGACGTTTGATCCATAAAATACTTCAGGGGTGCGGCCATATTGCCGAACCGGGTGGGACTCCCCAGGACCAGCCCGGCACAGTCGCGCAGGTCAGTCAGCTCACAGTACAGGGGGCCCGTCGCGGGAATATCCTCTTCTGTCTGCTCAGAGGTAGCCGAGACTGCCGGGACAGTGCGCACCCGGGCGGCCACACCCGGCACCAACTCGACACCGCGTGCGATGTGTTGCGCCATGGTCGCTGTAGCGCCCTGTCGCGAGTAATACAGGACCAGCACATAGGGCTCTTTCATCAGTCAAGCAGTTCCAGCACGCTCTCCGGGGGCCGGCCCAACACGGCCCTGTTACCCACAACCACGATGGGGCGTTCGATCAGTTTTGGATATTTGGCCATGGCACTCAGAATCTCCTCATCGCTGGAGTCCTTGCCCAGGCCGCTGGCATTATAGTCATCCTCACCACGACGCACCAACTGACCGGCCGTAAGGTCCAATTTGTGCAGCAGCCCCGCGATTTCCTTGCGTGTGGGAGGTGTCTCCAGGTACAGGATAATTTTGGGGTGCACCCCCTGTTCTTCCAGCAACGCCAAAGTGCTGCGTGATTTGGAACAGCGTGGATTGTGGTAGATGGTAACGGCACTCATGAGCAAGCCCCTTGGATAGCGACCAATTGGCCCACAGTATAACAAATCAGCTGCTCTACCTACTGAGCTGCGCTAACCAGAATCACATCGGGACAGATGAATGCCAGCCCTGTTTGAAACAATGGAAAAATAGCGCATTTGAATCTGGAAACTTCCCGTCATTAACGCTACTATTTTTCTACTCTGTGAGGGCGATCGATAATACATCGAGAATGGTCGACCCTCAGTTGCCTACCGCAGGTCACTGAATGTATAACCGAATCGAAGCCAGCCATATTGTAGGCCTGCTTTACCAGACTGTCCTTGGTCGTGATCCAGACCCCATCGGGCTTGATCATTATGTAGAAGGCCTGGTCTCCGGACGACGAACGGTGGCCCAAATTATCCAGGATTTCGCCGCATCACCTGAGTATGTGCAGAAGCAGAAGCCGGCGCAGCGCATCCCCAATCCAAAGCTGACGCGATTCCACAAACTGCCAGCCGCTGATGTTTTCGTGCCCCCCGAAGTCGTCGACCAGCTATTTGAAAAGACATCGTACTATTGGCGAAATATCGCATCGGCGCCGAACCAGATGTACTGGTCGGTCCTTACAGACAAGAAGTGGAGTTTGGAACTTACAGACGAAGATCGGGGACAGTTCGTGGCGACAGGCAAGCCTTACGCCGACCGCGTACTTGCTCTCTACACGGCATGTTCGGGCCGTTCCGTTACCAACCTCACCTGCATCGACTTCGGCAGCGGAGTGGGACGTCTGGCGATCAACTTCGCTTCCCATGTCGACAAGGTACACGCCGTGGATTTCAGCGAGTCACACTTGCAGGAACTCCAGCGCAACGCAGCGATGCTCGACTGCGCGTCCAAGATCGAGACCTGGCCAATCCGGCTGCCAGCTGATCTCGATAAACTGCCAAAGGTCGATCTCGTGTACTCGCTCATCGTACTGCAGCACAACACACCGCCCGTCATTGCCGCCATGATGCTTGCGCTACTCAATAAGCTGCAGCCCGACGGCTATGCGTTCTTGCACGTGACGTTGGCTGGGGCGGGGTATGAGGGTTTTGTGGTGGAGGACTACCTGGCCTCGACGAAAGCGGGTACCAGAATGGAAACCCACATCTTGCCCCGTGCAAATATCAACGCCCTCGCGGTTAGGGCGGGCTGCGAGATTGTGACGAGCCATTGTGTGGGAGGCAACGACTACCTATATTCAGAGGAAATCGTTTTTCATAAGCCCGTCAACGATATTTGACAGTGACGCACCGTGCGCCCTCACTGATGTGAATTTCCTGCTTACCGCAGACCTCAGCCTCGATTTGGAGGATCTCGGGGGTACCTTCCAAATATCCTGGCTCAACAAGAAAGGGAAAATCGCGAAGCTGCGGCAAATGGAACCACACACAGCGCGGATACCCAACCGTCCCGTTTGACCCGTGCAATGCGTGTCACGGTGAATAACCCTGTCACTCGTGCCATAATGCGCCCATGAATTATCTGCAACAGACGTTCCGCGAAGTGTGGCGCCGTGCGCGTTATCTTTTCAATCGTTATTCCGCAGATCGATGTTCTGAAAATGCCGCAGCACTGACCTATATGAGCCTGTTCGCGCTGGTCCCCCTGCTCACGGTGCTCTACACCATGGCATCCGCCATACCGACCTTTCAGGGTGCCGAGGAGCAGATGCAGCGCCTCCTGTTCACACACCTGATGCCTTCCAGCAGTGCGGACATCGAACAATATCTCGGTGACTTCTCCCAACAGGCCAAAAACCTCACTGGACCCGGTGTTATCTTCCTGCTGGTGACCTCCATCCTGATGTTGCGTAATGTCGAGCACGCATTCAACATGATCTGGCGCGCCCGGGAAAACCGCAGCGCCATTTCCAGTTTCCTTTTATATTGGGCTGTACTGTCGCTGACACCCATCACCATCGGCCTCGCACTGGGTCTGAGCACCTACTTTTCCTCCTTCGCCCACGAATTGGAACGCTTCAATCTGTTTGGGGCGAACGCGTTACTGGTGCAGCTGTTACCCCTGCTACTCAGCACCGCAGGGTTCAGCCTTGTGTATGCCGCGGTGCCCAACTGCCGCGTCCCTTTCCGACATGCCCTGATCGGTGGCCTGTTCGCCGCCCTGGCTTTTCACGCCGCCCGCGGATTATTCGCCCAGTTGGTTGTCGGTTCCAGTTACACCTTTATTTACGGTGCCTTTGCCGCGGTACCTCTGTTTCTGTTATGGATTTACCTGTCATGGAACATTGTGCTGGTAGGGGGGATTCTGGTGCACAGCTTTTCCGCCTACCAGAGCACAGAGCAGGCCAATCGGCCCATGGTGCTGAAGGCACTGGATATACTGCATGTGTTCTGGCAAAAGCAGCAGGCCGGCAACGCGGTGCGCGAGAGCGAGTTGCTGAACGGTAGGCACGAGATCATTCGCGGACTGGACAGTGAAACCTGGGGCACATTGCGCGATATTCTGATGCAGAAAAAAGTCATTGCCGAGAATGACAAGGGACACTACCTGCTGAGCCGGGACCTGCACACCGTTCCGTTCTGGCAGCTGAAAGAATGGGTCGAGAAGGAGAATCCCCTGAACGGGCAAGGCAGCACCACCGCCAGTGGCTGGCAAGGAGCTGCCTGCGGCCTGCTGGCTGACCAGCGCAAGGAACAGCGCGACTTTTTGGGTGTCAATCTGGTGGACCTGTTCAACCAATGAAATACCTGTTCTGCCTGGCCACGCTGCTGTCGCTGCTCGCCTGCACGGAGAATACCGGCACCAGCCCCCAGCCACGCCTGGAAGCACTGCGCGGCCAGTGGGTCGTCATCAACTACTGGGCGTCATGGTGTACGCCCTGCATCAAGGAAATACCGGAGCTGAACGCACTGGATGCGCAGTACAATCAGGTAACGGTACTTGGCGTGAACTACGACGGTGCCAGCGGCGCGGAACTTGAACAACAGCGGCAACAACTGGGCGTGACCTTTGCCAGCCTGGAAGCGGATCCGGCCGCACAATTGGGAACACCGAGGCCAGTCGTATTGCCGACCACATTGATTCTGGACCCAACAGGGCAGCTCGTGACAACGCTGGTGGGCCCGCAAACGCTGGAATCTCTGCTGAAGGTGACCAGACAGGCCACGGGTGAGGCTGTGCATTAAAACAAAAAAAACCGGCCCCAAAAGGGGCCGGAGTGCGTAGACCAAAGATCACGCAAGGAGAACAAGACCTGGATGGGATCCAGTAATGCAACAAGGGTGCTGAAACGCCTACCACAAGCGCGGCCACACCCACTGTCCGAATTAAGACCCAGGCCCTCGCCAATGGTTCCACCGATCCCAAAAAAAATTTTATGCACGGCCACATCTGTTAGCCATGTGCTACCGGCGAGGCGGGGCCAGCAATGGACAGCCGCACACGGCGGGACTAATCTGGTGCCGGGACAGGGCCCAACTTAAGGTAAACATGAAGGAAGCCACCATGAGTAATCTGTACCGCGACAATGCTGAGACGATAGGCAGGACGCCACTGGTCAAAATCAATCACATCAGTGATGGCAACATCTATGTCAAGCTGGAGAACCGCAATCCCGCTATGTCTGTCAAATGTCGCATAGGCGCCAGTATGGTTGCCGCCGCAGAGCGCGATGGCAGCCTCAAGCCTGGCATGACCATCGTCGAGCCCACCAGTGGCAATACCGGGATCGCCCTCGCCTTCGTGGCCGCAGCCAAGGGGTATGGCTGCATACTGACCATGCCCAACACCATGAGCCTTGAGCGGCGCATGCTGATGAAGTCGCTTGGGGCACAAGTGATCCTCACCGATGGCGGCAAGGGTATTGCCGCCGCCATTCAGAAAGCAGAGGACATCATCGCCTCCGACCCTGATAAATACTGGGGCCCCCACCAGTTCGAAAACCCGGCCAATCCCGCTGTCCATGAGCAGACAACGGGGCCGGAAATCTGGGCCGACACCGACGGTGGGGTCGACATCCTGGTATCCGGAGTGGGAACCGGCGGCACCCTCACCGGCGTATCGCGGTATTTCAAAAACACCCGGGGCAAGGCCGTGCTGAGTGTGGCGGTAGAGCCCGACACCACCACCATGATCACGGCCGCCAAGGCAGGCGCGACACCCGGCCATGCACCGCACAAGATCCAGGGCATTGGCGCGGGCTTCCTACCCAAAAACCTGGACATGTCCCTGGTAGACCTGGTCGAGCAGGTCTCCAGCGAGGAGGCGATGGCATGGGCCCACAAACTGATGCAGCGGGAAGGGATTTTGGCGGGCATCTCCTCCGGGGCAGCCATGGCAGTCGCCCATCGGCTGTCGCAACAAAAAGCCCATCGCGGCAGGATGATCGTCGCCATCCTCCCTGATTCCGGTGAGCGCTACCTCACTTCTCCGTTGTTCGCCGGGCGTTTTTCGGAGAGCGAGACGGTGCAGGCGACGGTGAGTTGATCGACGTCGGGGAGGTTCGATTCACGAGGGCCTGAAGCCGCGACTTGACGTCCGGCCATTCCTGCTGGATCACGCTGAAATACACTGAATCGCGCACGTAATTGCCCTGCACAATCATATGCTTGCGCATTACACCTTCACGCGTGGCGCCGATTCTCTGCAGGGCCTGCTGGGAGCGCTCATTGCGCGCGTCGGTTTTAAATTCCACCCGCACACAACCGAGTCGCTCGAAGGCGTGGGACAGCAGCAGCAACTTGGCCTCGGTATTGACGATGGTGCGCAGCCAGTTCTGGCCCAGCCAGGTCCAGCCAATCTCCAGTGAACGATGCTCCGGCCGAATGTTCAGGTAGCGGGTGCTGCCCGCCACCTTGTTCTTGCCGGCGTCCACGATCACAAAAGGCAGATGTGGTGCGGCCAGGGCCTCCGCTATCCAATGGCGCGTATCCGCCAGATCGACGAAGCAGGCGCGCGGCATATACGTCCAATCCGCCGCGCTGCGACCAATGTTGTACAGTCCCTGGGCGTGCTCCGGACACAAGGGTTCCAGCCGTACCGCAGTACCCGCCAGCACAATCGGTCCAACGCTCATGGACATGCTTTACGCTCGATCATGACCGGCGTTATCCGGCAACAAGATAGTTGAACCCGTGGTCTTCCTGCTCTGCAGATCCCGGTGTGCCTGCTGCACGTCGGCCAGGGCGTAGCGCTGGTTGATCTCGATACGTACAGCGCCGCTCAATATGCGCGCGAACAGGTCGTTGGAGGATTGTTGTAATTCGGCAGTCGTCATGGTGTACGTGAGCATGGTGGGGCGCGTTATAAACAGGGAGCCCTTATTGGCCAAGGTCTGCAGGTTCAGGGGGTTGGGCGCGCCGGAAGCATTACCGAAACTGACCATCAGCCCCCTGGGCTTGAGGCAATCCAGCGACATCTCGAAGGTATCCTTGCCCACACCGTCATACACCACCGGCACTTTCTGGCCCCCGGTCAGCTCCAGCACCCGCTCGACCACATTTTCGGTGCGGTAGTTGATGACATGTGCGAAGCCATGGGCTTTGGCCACTTCGGCTTTTTGCGCTGACCCCACGGTGCCGATCACGGTGGCGCCAATGCTGCTGGCCCATTGACCAAAGATCAGGCCCACGCCACCGGCCGCCGCGTGGAAGAGACAGGTTTCACCCCCCTGCAAGGGATACGTGCGTTGCAGAAGATACTCTGTGGTCTGGCCTTTCAACAGGCACGCCGCCGCCTGTTCGAAATCAATCCCATCAGGAATTTTGACCAGGCGGGAAGCAGGCAGGTTCAGCGCTTGCGCGTATGCGCCAAGGCCCGCCGAGCAATAGGCCACCCGGTCGCCCTCGCGCAGTTCGACACCTTCCCCCACAGCCTGAACCACACCGGCGCCTTCGAGTCCTATCCCGGTGGGGAGTGGCAGGGGATACAGGCCGCTGCGATGATAGGTGTCGATGTAATTAAGCCCCATCGCCCGATTAGCCACAGTCACCATGCCGGGACCTGGAGCGCCCAGTTCCACGTCTTCCACTACCATCACTTCGGGACCGCCCGCCGTGTAAATCCTGACCGCGCGCACCATGACACCCTCTCCCTGATCTATCCTGCGCAATGACAGCGGGCAGTATAAGGCCGTCATGTGATTAATCCAGCAATACAGACGCCGCGTCCCACTCAGCCCTGCGGTCGAATTCGATCGAGAATGTGCGCCGTCATGCCGCGGGCCAACTCGTGCTCGCCCACCCCGGTTAAAGGTCTCAACGCTTACGCGGGAATTCCGATGATGACACTCGATGCCTTGAAAATAGCCGAAGCGGATTTTCCCACGGCGAGGCCAAGGGCCTTGCTGCTTGCGTTGGTCACGATGGCGGCCACGGAACCACCGCCCGGCAGATCAATCACGACTTCCGTATTCACAGCGCCGGTTTGCACGCGAGCAACGACACCGGCGAGACGATTGCGCGCGGAGAAATGCGCCCCTTCATCGTCAGTCATCACGATGATGGAGGAGGCCTTGACCAGGGCAAAGGCTTCAACTCCCAAGCGCAGGCCCAGCCCCTGCGTACTTTCGTGTGTGATGACGGCGACGACTTTGTGGCCGCCAGCCGTTTCGATTTCGATTTCGTCATTGACTGCGCCGGTTTTCACTTTAATCACTTCGCCCAGGAATTGATTGCGTGCACTCGTTTTCATACTCATTCTCCTGATCAGAAGATAATCGTCGGCGATTCCTTCAGCCTGTTGGCCAAGCAACTCGACAAAGCGGTGATGTTCCCGCTCGATGATGCGAAAATTCTCCACCAATTGTAGACCCCTGCGCGTCAGCCGGGTACCACCACCGCCTTTGCCCCCGGCCAGGCGTTCCACCAGTGGCTCTCCCGCCAGGTTGTTCATCGTGTCGATGGCATCCCACGCGGCCTTGTAACTCATGCCGATCGCTTTCGCCGCCTGCGTAATAGACCCGCAATCGACTATCCTGGCAAGCAGCGCAATGCGGTCCGGGCCGCCCAGATGCGCCCCGCCAACCGTCATCCAGATGGCACCCTGTAATTCGATACTTTGGTTGCTCTGTGCCATTGGCTTTCATCCTCAGTTGTAACATATTTCTGTCATGCCTGATTCTGCCTCAATCCGCCCTTGGTGCATGCTCAGGACGTGTGCGCCGAACACTGTCGCATCTTCAGGGTCGTGTGTGATCAGCACCATGGGCACCTGCAGGCGCTGTTGTAGCTCGTCCAACTCGCTGCGCATTGCAACGCGCAAAGTCGGATCAACTGCCGCGAAGGGTTCGTCCAGCAGCAGCGCGCGCGGTTTTGCCACCAAAGCGCGAGCCAGCGCCGTGCGCTGTCGCTGCCCGCCAGAAAGTTCGCTGGGAAACTGGTGGGCCAGATGGCCAAGCTGGAAGGCATCAAGCCAATACTCGACTGACGCGTCGCGTCCATGCTGCCCGTGCTGTCGCGGGTTCAGCCACCCTCGCGCCAATGCGAAGGCGATGTTCTGGCGCACGCTCAGGTGTGGAAACAGCGCATAGTCCTGGAACACATAGGCCACCCCTCTGGCCTGAGGGGGGAGATCGATGCCGGCCTCAGCATCGAACAGGACCTGACCATCCAGGCGGATATGGCCCGAATCCGGGCGCAACAACCCCGCGATAGCCTTGAGCATGAGACTCTTACCCGCACCGGACGGCCCCACAATCACGGTGCGTTGGTTGCTGCACTGCAGGCGTACATCGAGGTGAAATTCTCGTTTGCCGGATCGCAACGTCTTGCGGATGTCGATATCAAGCTGCACGCAATACCTCTGCTATTGATTGGCGATGCGACCGGGAGCCAGTCGACCCGCCGTGAGCAACACGGTGATGCAGACCACGGAGGTGATGAGCACCAGAATATTGGCGGTATCGTCCTGCCCCGCCTGTACCGCCTCGTACATGGCAATCGACAGTGTTTGTGTCTTGCCGGGAATGTTGCCAGCGACCATCAGGGTCGCGCCAAACTCGCCCAGGGCGCGGGCAAAGGCCAGCAGCACCCCAGCCAGGATGCCGCGCCAGGCCAGCGGCAGCGTGACGCGAAAGAAAACGGCCGGCTCTGAGATACCCAGCACACGGGCAGCCTGCTCTAACTGACCATCGACAGCCTCGAATGCCGCACGGGCTGGCTTGAACACCAGTGGGAAGGCCACAACGCTTGCAGCAATCACCGCGCCTTGCCAGGTAAAGATCAGGTTGATGCCAAATTGCTCGTGCAGCCATGCTCCCAGAGCACCGCGACGCCCGATCAGCACCAGCAGGTAGTAACCCAACACCGTGGGCGGCATCACCATGGGTAAAGTCAGCAGGGTGTCGAGCAGATCGCGGCCTGGAAAACGCCAGCGGGCGAGCAGGAAACCCACCCCCACACCGAGCACCAGATTGATCGCAGTGGACCACCCCGCAACCTTCAGCGAGAGGGCAAGCGCCGGCCATGCATGTTCCATAGTGTGCCTCTATGATGCCTAGGGTTTCTGGAATCCATATTTGTTCAGTATTGCCTGCCCGGCCGGTGACAGCACGTAGGCGATGAAGTTTTCGGCTTCTGTCGCATTGGCGCTGGCCAGTGTTTTGGCGATGGGGTAACTGATGGCTCTATCGAGTGGCACGTCGAACGCCACGGTCACCTTGTCCGGCATGATGGCCGCATCAGTGGCATACACAAACCCTGCATCCACCTCGCCCCGCGCGACATAGTCCAGCGACTGGCGAACATTCTCGGTATTGATCGCCTTCCCGGACACCGCCGGCCACAGTTTCGCCGCTTCCAACGCATGTTGCGCATAGCGACCCACGGGTACACTGGTGGGATTGCCGAAGGCGACTTTCTGCACGGCAGGGAGGCCCAGGTCTTCCAGCCGGCCGATGGGCATCTTGCTGTCACTCGGGACGACTACCACCAGGGTATTGCGCACGAAGTTCCGCCGATCTTTGGCTGCCACCAATCCCTGCTTTTCGGCCGCATCCATCGTTTCCTGATCGGCCGAGGCAAAAATATCCACGGGTGCGCCCTTGACCATCTGCTGTAGTAGCGCGCCGGAGGCGCCGAAGTTCACGAACACTTTGGAGCCGGCATGCTGCACTTCGTAGCTTGCGGCCATGTCCTTAAACGCGTTGGTCAGGCTGGCCGCGGCGGAAACCGTCAACTCCCCGGCATGAGCGAATCCGACGGCTACGGTGATGCCGAGCGCGGCAACAAGATGTTTGAATGTCGGGAGTTTCATGTGGGTATTCCACGCTGGTTTGCCAGCGGCGTAATATACATAAGTATATAACGTAATTGAAAGTCAGCTACACACGACTACCTCAGGATTGAAAAAGTGCTTCCCCGCGTTGAATTCGATAGGATTCCGTGACAGCACAAATCCAGAGCGCATCGCATCACCAACATGGAGGATCGTGTGAAGGTCCAACCCGCCGCATTTTTGCGCACGACACTGCCGCTGGGCATAGACCAGATCGGTTCGCTCGATACCGGACGCTACCATTCCATCTGGCTGCCGGATCACATGGTGAGTTTCTGGCCCGACTCAATCTGGACCCCCGAGTTCACCGATCTCGCCACCGTCTCGCCCTCACCGCATCGCCATCTCGATGCCATGGCGGTGGCAGGTGCCGCCGCGGTGCTGACCCAACATGTGCCGATTGCGACCAGCGTCGTCGATACGGTGCGACGCCACCCCGCCATGCTGGCACAGACAGCGTTGACCATTGACCACCTCTCAAAGGGTCGCTTCATCCTCGGCCTGGGCAGCGGCGAGACCGAAAACACCGTGCCCTATGGCTTTGATTTCGAAAAACCTGTCGGTCGCTTCGAAGAAGCCCTGCAGGTCATCAAGCTACTGTGGCAGAGCGAGGGGCCAGTCAACTTCCAGGGGCAGTTCTTCCAACTCCATCACGCCCGCATGGACACCGAACTCTACAACGGTCGATGCCCTCCCATCTGGATCGGCGCGAGTGGGCCGCGCATGCTGGAAATTACCGGCCGCTATGCCGACGGCTGGTGGCCGGCCGGTGCCTGGACGCCGGACGATTACGCAGCGAAGCTCGCGGTTATTCACGCGGCGGCGGAGCGCACGGGGCGCGATCCACAGGCGATCGTGCCCGCCTTCATCATCACTTGCCTGATCGGCGACGAGAACGAGCTGGCCGAGATCCTGCAGGCGCCGCTGATCAAATCCATCCTGCTCATGATCTCGGCGGCGGAGCTGCGCAAGTTCGGCCACGCGCATCCGATGGGCGAGCACTGGCGCGGCTTCCAGGACATCGACCCGGGTGTGCTTACGCGGGAGCGTATCCTCGACTTTCTCGAGCGTGTCAATCCGCAGGCGATACTCGACCTGGTACCGCACGGCACACCGCAGCAGGTCGCCCACGTCGTAAAGAGTTACTGCGATGCCGGCCTGCGCGTGCCCAAGATCCTCGATTACGGCAGCATGGCGGGTCTCAAGTACGGTGCCCTCTCGGCGCAAAAAGTACGCGCGGCGGAAGACGCGCTAATGAAACTTGTGGGATCAAACTGAGTATGGTTGATCCGCTTGACGCCGCTGCACTACTCAGCGCAGCGGAGGCGGCCACGGGACTTTGCGATTGGGGTGATCCCACCTTCAGTGATCGCTTTGCCCAGGCGGTGGCACTGCTGCGCGGCGCGCACATGGATGATGCGGGCCAGCGCAGCGCCGCAGCCAATATCCACTGGCTGCTGACGGACCGGTTGCGTTTCTTCGACGACCACGTGCAATACCACCTTGACCAGGAAGTGATAGCGCGGCCGCTGTTTGTCACTGGCGAGCCGCGCTCGGGTACCACGCTGCTGCATGCACTGCTCGCGGTTGATCC
>JANPDE010000169.1:0-10744 GCA_031431315.1 Haliea sp. | reverse complement strand
CCCTTTCAGATAAGGATTGAGAAACCGCTCCTTGGGATCGACCATTCTGCGCAATTCCACAAAATCATCCCAGCGTGGATACAGTTTCTGGAAATCGCTGCGTTGCAGTGTGTTGAGCTTACCCCAGTGCGGTCGGCCGTGGTATTTGCGCAGGATGGGTTCGACAGTCTTGAAGTAAGGTGTGTAATCCTCCGCGAAGTAACGGTGTACTGCTATCGAACAACAATCGCGCTGATAAAATGGGCTGAGCCAGATGTCGTCGGCCTTGACGAATCGCACCTCGATGGGGAAAAACTCCTCTCGATGATGTTTTTCCAGTGCAGTGCGTATCTCGCGCAAAGCCTTCAAGCCAGATTCGCGCGGCAGGTGGTATTCCATTTCATTAAAGCGCACGTTGCGCTCACTGGCGTAGTTCTTCCAGGAACTCTCCACCGTCACTTCGTTACTCAGGCTTCTGATGATTCCAGAGAGAATCAGCTCGCGCACTCGCGGCGACCACTCGAACCAGTCCCTGACCATCTTGAGGTCCGCAACCGAGTCGTTGGTGTCGATCTTTTCCGTGGACCCCACCGCCTCATCTGTCAGGTCGTGGACATCGGTAAAACCCATGCCTGAAAACGGTATGTAATAAAACTCAAAATTGCGATGCTTCTGCGCCATGTCATCGGCAATGTCCAGTATTTCATCGAAGCTTCGCCAAACCGTTTCCCGACGCAGTCGATAGGGCGCCACATTCTGTAATCGAACCTTGGTAATCACACCCAGAGCCCCGAGAGACACCCTGGCGGCCTGGAACAATTCCGCGTTGGTCCTGGCGTCACAATCCACCAGTTCTCCGCGTGCGTCCAGCAGTTGCAGTCCATCGATAAACGTCGACATGCAGCCGATCTCGGCCCCGGTTCCGTGCGTCGCCGTGGCCAGACTTCCGGCCAGGGTCTGCTCATCGATATCCGGCATGTTCACCAGCGCCTGGCCCGCGTCTTCCAGCGGCTGGCCGATATCGGCCAGGCGGCTACCGGCCCAAAGCGTTGCTTGCAGGCGCAGCGGATCATGGCTGATTAACCCACTCAAGCGCGACAAAGACACGATGGTGTCGTCTGTGGGTACCAGTGGCGAGAATGAGTGCCCTGCTCCCACCGGCCGCACCGTGCCGGTGGCATTAACGATAAGTTCCTGCAATTCCTGCAATGACGCCGGCGCGCTGCGTACCCTGGGAACACACTGCTGTGAGCCTGACCAATTGCGCCAGGGGATTGGCTGCTTGTTGTTGCCAGCAGTCGCCGCGCTTGTTGGCAGGGAGCCTGCCTGGCTGGCAACGGCGGCAGCCACCATCGCACTCACTACACTGCGGCGCTTGAGCACTGCGGTTACTCCCCGTCGGCCATGAATTGGATCAGGGCAGTAAACTGCTCCGTACTGCAATCCATACACAGTCCCAAGGGCGGCATGCCACCAAAGCCGTTGACGACGCTGCCCAACAGCACATCCGTGCCCTTGTCCATGCGCGGCGCCCAGGCCGCTTTGTCACCGGTAAGTGGTGCACCGGTGGTCGCCATGGTGTGGCAGCTGCGGCAACTGCGGTCATAGATAGCAGCGAGCTCGGGCTCGGAGGGTCGCAACTGGCGACTCTGTGCCTCACTAAAACGGGAATCTCTGGGTGATGGGTCGCCGCAACCGGATAGCAGCACAACCATACCCAGGATAAATGCTTTCACGGCGTCCATTTACTGGCTTCCCATGCGAGAATAAATATTAGTTATAGCTAGTATAAGTCTACAGCCTCAATTACCGCATGGTCAAATCCACTATAGGGTGGCTTGGCCCGCTGACGTGGACGTCAGGCAGGTTTGCTGGCTGCGGGGCCGGCAATCGACATGGCTTTTATATACGCCGGCCTTGCCGTGACGCGCTCTACATACGCTTTGGTGTTGGGCAGGCTGTCGTCGATGGCCCGCGCTCCCAGCATGCCCAGCGAGGTCAGATTGAATATCGACATGATATCCGCGCAACTAAAGTTCGGCCCGCCGAGATAGTCCGACTCGCCCAACCGTTGTTCCAGGGCGCGATAAATACCGTCTTCGCGGCGCTGCGTGGTAGTCATCATGAGGTTGTCTGGCGCCGGCACCGTACCTGTGGTCTGGAACGCCAGCTTGATGAAAAGGGCCGACTGCAGGTTATTGTTGAACTGCATCCAGAGCAGGTAATGCGGATAATTCGCATCATCCGCTTTCACCGACAAGCACCCACCGCCGTGGCGCTGCGAAATGTACTCCACGATAGCGGTGGATTCGGCCATTACCAGGTCGCCATCGACGATGATGGGTGCGGTACCCATCGGGTGCAGGGCGCGGTACTCGGGCGGGGCAAGAAAATCCGCGCCACGGTCGTACCATTTCAGTTCGTAGGGCAGGTTGAGTTCTTCCATCAACCAGACAATACGGTCGGACTGTGAAACGCCAAGGTGGTGAATTGTGATCATGTGATCCTCCAGTTTTTGTTAATTTCCAGGGTGTACGAATGTGATGGAATATTACTCGCAGGTCAACCACAGGCGACAGGGACCTCATAGTCATTGCGTCAGTAAATTACCGGTACGCCACTGTGCAGTGACTGGCAATCTGCTACCGTAAGGCACTGAACTGACTTAACAGGCTGACTTACAAAGGAAAGAGATCCATGTCCACCACACTTGGCAAGTTGGGCGTCTGGGCGTTCATTGATAATATGACAGCGCTTGACGCGGTGCGTTTTGCACAGCAGTTGGAAAGCTGGGGTTATTCCGCGCTCTGGATACCCGAGGCGGTTGGACGCGACCCGTTCTCCATTATCAGTTTTTTGGCTGCCAATACCGAGAAACTGATATTCGCCACCGGCATTGCCAATATTTACGCGCGCGACCCGATGGCAATGAACGCTATTCATAAGACCGTCTCCGAATTGGCGCCGGGCCGTTTCGTGCTGGGACTGGGCGTATCGCACGCACCCCTGGTGAAGGACATTCGCGGTCACGAGTACCAGAAACCGGTCAGCACCATGAGAACCTATCTCGACGCCATGAAAAGTGCCTTATACATGGGGGCAACCGCGCAGGAGCAAGCCCCGATTCTGCTCGGCGCCCTGCGCCAGAATATGTTGCAGCTCAGTGCAGCGAGTGCCAATGGCGCTCACCCCTACTTTGTGCCACCGGCGCACACCGCCTGGGCCAGGAAAATTCTGGGGCCGGATGCCCTGTTGTGCCCGGAGCAAATGGTGCTGCTGGAAACCGATGCCGACAAGGCCAGGCGCATCGCCAGGGCACACACGACAACCTATACCGGGCTGGACAACTACAAGAACAATCTAAAGCAATTTGGCTTTGTCGAGGCCGACTTCGAGAACGGCGGCAGCGACAAACTGGTCGATGACATCGTCGCCTGGGGCGATGTGCAGGCCCTGCGCAGTCGCATACAAGCCCATTGGGATGCCGGCGCCAACCACGTCTGTATCCAGACACTCACGGATGACGTGGAACGAGGACCTGATATGGCACTGCTGGAGTTGTTGGCACCGCTCAATACTCGCAGCTAATTATAAGCAGGAGGACTAAGCGGGTATTGGTGGAGTGATGGAGATGGCTAAGGATACCGTGGTGGTCACAGGAGCCTCGTCAGGGATTGGCGAAGTGCTGGCCAAGAATTTCGCCCAGGGTGGTTACGACCTGGTGCTGGTTGCCCGCAGTGAAAACAAGCTGCGCAGCCTTGCGCGCCGCCTTGCGGCAGATTACGGGGTGAAAGTGCGGGTTGCGCCGGCGGACTTGTCCCGCCGCGGAGCCGCGAAAAAGCTGGCCATCAAATTGCGCAAACAAGGTACTGAGATCGGCATCCTCGTCAACTGCGCCGGCATTCTTGAGCACGGCCCTTTCGTCGATCTGCCCCCCGCTGCGCACCAGGACCTTATTGATCTCAACGTGAGCGGGCTGACCGACATGTTGAGCCATTTTCTTCCGCCCATGGTTAAACGGGGCAAGGGCCGCATCCTGAATGTGGCGTCCATAGCCGCCTTTCAGCCCATACCCAGCCTGGCGACGTATGCGGCCACCAAGGCCTATGTGCTGTCATTGACGGAATCGCTGTCTGAAGAACTCATCGGAACGGGCGTTTCGATTACCGCGTTATGCCCGGGCATTACCGCTACGCAAATGCTGTCCAGCGTGCAGGAAAAAAGTCGCGGGCTGAAAATTCCCGGTTTTGTGGTGAGTGACGTCGAGGACGTTGCGGCGCAGGGCTATCGGGCCTGCCTGAAAGGCGATGTCATTTGTGTCCCCGGGGCTGTTAACCTCGCGGCGACCTTAACGGGCAGGGCCACGCCCAAATGGCTATTACGCCGTATATCGGGAGTGATGGGGCGCTATACCCTCAAAAAAGACTGATCCGTAGATTCCCTCCTTCGCCAGCGTGTCGACACGAGCCACACACTACCGACACTTATAGATTCTGAATTTCTGCGTGCCCTCACTGGGAGCGCCCTCGGCCACGAGCGTATCGCCGCCCACTTCAATCGCAGAGTTTTGCGCCAGGGTGAGCAACTCTCCGGTGACCTTTTCATCGTTGCGATTGATGATGCCAATCTTGGCCTTTACCTGGGATGTTGTGGTACCAATGGACTTGCAGTTGCTGACATGCGTGGGCTGCACGAGCGTCACGCTAGTCGCGCCAGCTATGGGATCGACCCAGGTACAGCCACTGGTGGCAACATAGCCCAATAGAACTATGGCGACGGAACTACGCAGTTGTATTTTCATCATTCTTCCCTGGGACATGGTGGTAAAAATATTTTTCAGGAGCATAGCACAGGCTAATCCTACCCACACAAATCTGTAAACGAAAGTTTAGGCTGGCAACTGTTCGGCCTGCCCACCTTACGCAGAACATGCCGCAGCTCCGTCACTGCGTCCATGCAACGCGTAAAGTTCTTCATGCGCCAAAGTAACGGCACTGCCTATCTTCCAAACACTTACTGGAATAAGCTGGATTATAAGAATAAGTACCCGTCAAACAGGAGATAAATAATGTTCCGTCCTCTGTCACCCCTTCTGCTGGTCGTGTTCATATCCACACCGGTAGTTGCCGATACCATTACTTGTCTGGGCCGCATCGAGCCACTCGATGGCGTACGGGTACTGGCCGGACCCTCGGGGTTCAGTGGGTCTGGGGCGGTCATTTCCGAGCTGCGTGTGAAGGAAGGAGACTGGGTAGAGAACGCGCAGGTACTGGCGGTGCTGGACGATCAACTTTTGCATCAGGCAGAGGTGTACAAGCAGGAGGAGTTACTTAAGGAAGCCAAAATAAATCTTACCCGACTGGAAAATCTGGCGGCCTCCCAAACCATCTCCCGCTCCAACCTCGACGAAGCGCGTTTCCGCTACAGCTCGTTGCAAGCAGAGCTGGGCGTGTACCAGGCCCGCCTGGAAATGTCGCTGATCCGCGCTCCACAGCGCGGGCAGGTGCTTAAGATCTACACGCATCCCGGCGAAAAAGTCGGGCCGGCTGGCGTACTGGAGTTGGGTGAATCCGATAAAATGACGGTAGTAGCAGAGGTCTATGAGACCGACGTGCACCGTCTGGCTGAGGGACAGACAGCTGTGATCACCAGCCCGGCCCTGAAAGAGCCGGCGCAAGGAAAGGTTATCAAGGTGGGCTTTCGGATAGGCAAGATGGATGTGTTGAGCAGTGACCCGGTGGCTGACACGGACGCCAGGGTCGTGGAGACCACGATTCTTATGGATGATCCTGCACCCTTACAGCGCCTTACCAATCTGCAGGTGGACGTGGAAATACAGCCGTGAGGGCGCGCTATATTCCCGTCGGTTGGCGGCAGCTACGGCACAATCGCTTGCGGCTGTTAGCTGCGGTGGCTGGCATCACCTTCGCGGCGGTGTTGATGCTGGTGCAACTGGGTTTTCGCGCCGCGCTATTTGATTCAGGCATTCGCTGGCACCAGGCCTGGGACTACGATATCGCTATTCTGAGTCCCAAATCCGAGTACCTGCTGGAGCTACACGATATTCCCCGTGTCCGGGTGTTCCAGGCGGGCGGCGTGGAGGGTGTGAGGGCGGTCACCCCGGTATATACAAAACAGGGGAGGTGGCGCAATCCTGAAAAGCCAAAAATAGTATGGCCGATTTTCGTGTCGGCCTTCGACCCGGCGGATGAAGGTTTTGGCCAGATCATTTCGCCGCAGCAACAGGAGAGCCTGCGCCTCGACGACTACTACGTGTTCGACCGGCTGTCGAGGCCCGAGTACGGCCCCATCGTCGCGATGCTGGAGACAGCGGACACCGTGACGCTGGAAATGAACAGCAGGCGCATCCGCATCGGCGGCCTGTTCGAGGTCGGCAATTCCTTCGGCATCAACGGCGCACTGATCACCAGCGACCTCAACTTCCTGCGTCTGTTTCCGGATCGTAAGCACTCCGCTGTCTCGCTGGGCCTGATCCAGACGCAGCCCGCCGCGGTAGCAGAGGAGGTGCGCGATGCCATCATCACGGCATTGCCGCCGGATGTCACCGTGGTGACTCGCGCGCAGTTCCAGGCCATGGAAATCGCCTATTGGGATAGCAGTACGCCGATCGGCTATGTACTCAATTTAGGGGTGGTCATGGGCCTCGTGGTGGGCGCTATCATCGTCTACCAGATCCTGTTTTCCGACGTGCAGGACCATCTCAAGGAGTACGCCACCCTGAAGGCGATGGGTTATACCAACCGCTATTTGGCCGGCGTGGTGTTGCAGGAAGCGGCCATCCTGGCGGTGGCCGGTTTTATCCCGGCCATCGCTCTGTCACTGGTGGTCTTCAAGGTATCGGCCGATGCGACCAATCTCCCCCTCGAGCTTACTTTGGACAAGGCGGGTATGGTGCTGGGGCTGACTCTGGTGATGTGTGTGGTCGCAGGCCTGCTTGCCATGCAGAAAGTACGCTCGGCCGATCCGGCGGACGTGTTCTGATGAGCAGTGGAAATCCCATACAGGTCGAAAGCGTTTCCTATTTCTACGGCAAGGGCAATCTGCGTAAGCAGATCCTTTTCGACGTTAGTACACAGATCGCTGCTGGCGAGATTATCATTTTGACCGGCCCCTCCGGGTCTGGCAAAACCACACTGCTGACGCTGGTCGGCGCCTTGCGCTCCTGTCAGGACGGCGTGGTACGAGTGATGGGGCAGGAGTTGTCGGCCGTATCAGAGAGTGCGCTGGTCAAGGTGCGGCGGAGGATTGGTTACATCTTTCAGCAGCACAACCTGCTCGGCTCCCTCACCGTGGCACAAAACATACAGATGGCGCTGGAACTGGGCGGCGAGCGTTCGCGCAAGGGCTGGAACGAGCGCATTGAGACGGTGCTGGGCCATGTGGGCATGGCCGAACATATGTACAAGATGCCCGACCAGTTATCCGGCGGGCAAAAGCAACGCATCGGTATTGCCCGGGCGCTGGTACATCATCCCAGCATTATCCTGGCGGATGAACCCACCGCTTCCCTGGACAAACACAGTGGTCGCGACGTGGTGGAACTGATTCAGCGGCTGGCCAAGGAAGAAGGAGCAGCCGTGGTATTGGTAACTCATGACAACCGCATACTGGATATCGCGGATCGCATCCTGCATCTGGAGGATGGTCGTATCAAAAACCTGATGGACGCAGTCGGCGATGACGCCGGGAGACTGCTTAATATCATGGCGCGATTTGAACCCAATGCCTACACCGAGCTGGCCGCTTTTGCCCTGGCACTGACCCGGGTGGCTTCCGCCGACCAGCACATCAATGAGGAGGAGAACATCACTATCCGACGTATTCTGCATGAAGTGTCCGGTCTGTCCGAAGGAGAGGCGGAACTGGTGATGCATCTCTCGCATTCGATGTTAGGTATTCACGGCGCCAGGCAAGAGCCCGTCATACATGCACCGGGAAGCGAAGGCTATAAGCGGCAGCAGCAGTTGCTGGAATCGCTGTATGCTGTAGCCGCAGCGGACGGCGATGTCAGCCCCGAGGAGTTAACCGAAATCGACAGTATCGCGGCTGAACTCGGTATTATCACGCGCCCACCAGAGTAGACGGTAGTTCGAGTAACGCATTAGAGCGCAACGGGTTGAAACCTCGAAAAACCGGGTGACATGGCCGGGACGCAGCGCTAGACTCCAAAGATGCGACGTTATCTTGTCATGCTACTTTCGCTCCTGTGCATCCTACTGCCCTTGCAGGTCAGTGCAGGCAGCAAGATGTCTGGCAAATACTGCCCCCATATGCAGGATATGGCAGCGCCCTCGCCCGCAGACTCCACCGACCACCCTGATTGTTGCAACGACGCAGCGACCGTCGCAAAAACGGGCCAGCTGTGTAAGACCGGGCATGAGTGTTCGCCCTCCTTAAGTTATATGTTTGCCCCAGCCATCGTTCATCTCGTGTTCACCTCCCACGTAAGGCAATTACCAACACTTTCCTTGCGTACCCACACAGGTCCACCCGTCGCCGTTTGGCGGCCTCCTACATTGGTTTAACTCCGATCCCAAGCAATATCGTCTGTTCGTTCCACTAGGACAGACCTGATGATTTGCCTGTGCTTGATCACACTGAACTGTGGTTGGCCTGGCGTGGAGTTAAACATATGTTCTCTATTGCGTATCGATTGCGATCGCTGCTTCGCCAGCCGTTCGCCATATCTGTTCTTCTGTCTCTGCTTTCGTTGGCGCCGGTCAGCGTAGCGTTTGCGCAATCGCTGACGCTTAACGACGCACTGTCTGTCGCCCTGCGGGAAGCGCCTGTACTTCGTGCTAACACCGCGCTGATCGAGTCCGCGCAGTACGCGACGGTCCCGGCGGGCGAACTACCCGATCCCAAGTTGGTATTGGGGTTGGATAACGTGCCAGTCGAGGGCGATGACCGCTTTAGCACTGGCGCCGATTTTATGACCATGCAGCGTGTCGGTCTGATGCAGGAATTTTCCAACCCGGCCAAGCGCAAAGCGCGCACCGAGCAAGCGAATGCCCAGGTTGACGTGATGCAGGCCGACAAACATGTACAGCGACAAACTGTGCTGCGTGAAACAGCCCTGGCCTGGATTGCCCGCTATACATGGGAACAGCAGCTGACACAGGTGACATTGTTGCAGAGTGAAAATGCCCTATTCGATGGCGTAGTGCGGGCACAGCTGGCAGCGGCCCAAGCCACAGCGCTCGAAGCCCTGCTGCCTAAAGAGGAGGAGGCGGAGATTGGCGCGCTGCAGGACCAGATCAACGCAGGACGCGAGCAAGCGATTGCCCAACTTCGGCGCTGGATTGGTGCTGCTGCGGACTTGCCCTTGAGCGGAGAGATACCCGAGTGGCCGATTAGTAGCACCGGGCTGCGCAACCAGCTACACCAACACCCCGAGCTGCTTGAATTTGCCGCACAGGAGCGCGCGCTAGACGCAGACATAGCGGCTGCACGTGCGGAAAAAAATCCCGACTGGGATGTGGAATTTGCCTGGCTGGAGCGCGGCTCACGCTACGACGACATGGTGATGCTGGAAGTGCGCGTCGATTTACCGGTATTTCCCGGCTCACGCCAGGACCTCGGTATCGCGAGCCAACAGGCGAAGCGTATGGCACTGGACGCCGACCGTGAATCCAGTCTGCTTGAGCACACGGCCATGCTGGAAGTGGAAGTCTCTGAGTATCACAGATTACAACAAGCCGACCGGCGCTTTGTGGAGGTGCTTTTACCTCTGGCCGACGAAAAGGTAGCGCTGGCCCTCGCGAGCTGGCGCAGCGGCACAGGAATATTGACTGATCTCGTTGGTGCGCGTCGCGAGCGTATTGCAATGCGCTTGAAGGCTATCGCCAACACCGGCGCACTGCACCAAAGCGCGGCGCGATTGCACTTTGCCTACGGAGATTTATATGCCGAAGGTGCAGCTGACCTGACAGGAGCGCAACCATGACAGATACAGCGAGCAAGTTTCAAACATTGGCATTCGGCGTGCTGCTGCTTACGCTGGGCGCAGTGGCGGGATGGTGGTGGGGGCGAGACGCCCATATCACCAAGCCCGATGTCGCTGCCTCACAGAGCGGCGAGGAGCGCCCCGTGTTGTATTGGTACGACCCGATGGTACCGCAGCAGCACTTTGATCAGCCCGGAAAATCACCGTTTATGGACATGGACCTGGTGCCCAAGTATGCGAGCGAAAGTACGTCTGACAATGACAACCCCGGCGACGTAAAAATCGACGCGCGGATCATGCAAAATATTGGTATGCGCGAAGCGGTGGTGGAGCGTATTGCGCTGATATCGTCGATTGAAGCGGCCGGACTACTTGCATTCAATGAACGCAATATCACTCTTGAGCAAGCGCGTAGTGGAGGCGTGGTGGAACGGGTATGGCCGCTGGCGCCGGGAGATGTCATCGCAGCGGGCCAGCCGCTGGTGGAGTTACTGGTACCGCAGTGGACCGCCGCGCAGGCCGAATATCTGGTGCTGCGCGCAAACGCAGACAGTTCTCTGGTTGCTGCCGCGCGCCAACGTCTGCGTCTTCTGGGAATGTCCGCCGATGTCATCGATGAACTCGAGAACTCGGGGCGCGCGCGATCAAGTTTTATCTTTACGAGTTCACGTGCCGGGATGCTGGAGTCACTGGATGTGCGCAGCGGTATGACCCTGGAACCGGGCCAGATGCTGGCGAGGATTCAGGGGATTGATAGCATCTGGCTGGAAGTCGCCGTGCCCGAACGTCGCGCTGCGG
>JANPDE010000168.1:0-6653 GCA_031431315.1 Haliea sp. | reverse complement strand
GCGCACAGTCGCTTCGGAGTCGTCGTCTCGCTGTACCAGAGGTTCACCGGTTCCGTCATCCAAGCCTTCTCGCTTTGGTGGATTGAACAGCACATGGTAAACGCGACCAGATCCGGGATGAACCCTGCGACCACTCATGCGCGCCACAATCTCCTCGTCATCCACCGCAATTTCCACCACGTGGTCAATTGTCACATTGGCACTCACCATCGCCTGCGCCTGTGGAATCGTGCGCGGAAACCCATCGAACAAGAAGCCGTTAGCGCAGTCAGCCTGGGCAATACGGTCTTTCACCAGGCCAATAATGACTTCATCGGACACCAAGCCTCCCGCATCCATCACGGCCTTGGCCTGCAACCCCAATGGTGTTTCTGCCTTGACCGCGGCTCGCAACATATCGCCGGTAGATATCTGGGGAATACCGAATTTTTCACTGATGAACTTGGCTTGCGTCCCCTTACCTGCGCCTGGAGCACCCAATAGGATCAATCGCATTTAAATTATTCCTCAACAGTGCGCTGCGGCAAGAGATATCCAGCGCCATTCTATCAATCTGGATTAAAGGAGGGCGCCAACCATACACAGCGGACGTAAAGGTTACAAGCTCCCCTTGGGTGCGCCAAGCTCTTCTTTGACCTGCCGCCACAACTGGTCGAGTCGCTCCTCGCTCAACTCCGACAAGGCACCTCCACTGGTGGTCACTGTCTTTTCCATCAGACCGAACCTACGCTCAAACTTCGTGGTGGCCCGGCGCAGACTCTCCTCGGCATCCAGACCAAGGTGCCGGGCAAGATTCACCGTGGTAAACAATACGTCCCCCAGCTCATCGCGTATGCTATCGGCATCATTTGCGGATACCGCACGCCGCATTTCATCCAGTTCTTCCTGTAGTTTGTCCAGTACGGCTGGGGTATCCGTCCAATCAAAGTTAACCTGCGCGGCGCGCTTTTGCACCTTCTGCGCCCTGCTCAATGCAGGTAATGCCAGTGGGACATCTGCGAGCACACCCAGATGCTTCCTGCTATTGCGCTCCGTCTGCTTAATCGCCTCCCAGGTCTTGCCGACCTCTTCGACCGAGCTGTAGTAGTGCGTCAGGCCTTCAATCTCACCTCCGGCAAATACATGCGGGTGGCGCCGAATCAGTTTCTCTACCAGCAGCGTCACAATGGCATCAAAGGAAAATAGATTTTGTTCTTTGCCCAATTGCGCATAGAAAATCACCTGAAACAACACGTCGCCTAACTCCTCGGCGACATGGACGTAATCTTCATGCTCAATGGCCTGTGCCAGTTCGTAGCACTCCTCCAGAGTCGAAGGCACTATGCTCTTAAAATCCTGACTCAAATCCCAGGGACAACCGGTCTGTGGATCCCGCAATCGCTGCATCACACGCAGTAAATCTGCCACGGTATAGTGCGGTCCGCTCATCGGCTTCCTTTAGTCCGATACCCGTGAAACGGACACGACATTTTTAAGCCGGTCGATGCGCTCCAACAGTTTGGACAGTGAGCCCAGATCGGGAACTTCCACCCGCAAACGCATGGTTGCGGTGTGGGTCTCCTTGTTGGTTTGGGTATTAATAGTTAATACATTGATTCTGGCGTTAGCGAACAGCCCCGTAATGTCGCGCAACAGTCCCTGCCGATCGTAGGCTTCAATGGCAACATCCACTTCGTAGTTGTCCTGGGAATTATCGCCCCAGTCGACCTCAACGACACAGCCCGCGGCAGCCTCCTGCAAATGGAATAATCGAGAGCAGTCGCTGCGATGGATACTCACACCCCGATTCTTGGTAATAAAACCCGTAATCGCATCCCCCGGCAGTGGCTTGCAGCAACCGGCCATGTGCGTCAGCAGGTTGCCAACCCCGCGCACCTGCACCTTGTCTCGAGTATGACCGTCAGTCGACTTGATGCGGCGAAATTGCGGCTCTGGAGCCCGTTCCACCAATTCCTGGGCGGCATTCAACACCACGGCCGATGACACATCACCAGCGCCGACGGCAGCGAACATATCCTCGACGGTTTTAAACTGCACCTTTCTGGCAATGCGTTGATAATCTACGCTGGTGAGGGAAAGACGCTTGAATTCTTTTTCCAACAGGTGCCGACCGGTATCAATTCTATGTTCGCGGGCCTGGCTTTTGAACCAGTGGTGTACCTTGGCCCTGGCACGGGAGGTCTTCAGATAACCCAGACCGCTCTGCAGCCAGTCGCGTCGCGGCAGCGCTTCATTGCTGGTCAGAACTTCAACACGCTCACCGGTTTTAAGTTGGTAGGTAAGCGGAACAATTACGCCATTGACCTTGGCTCCGCGACAGCAGTGTCCAATTTCGGTATGCACATGATAGGCGAAGTCCAGCGGTGTTGCGCCGTAGGAGAGGTTTACCACGTCGCCGTCAGGTGTAAACGCATAGACCCTGTCCTGGGCCATGCTGAAACTGAATTGCTCCGCCACAGCACGCGCATCACCCGTTTCCTCATGCCAGTCCAGGACCTGGCGCAGCCAGGCGATTTTTTCCTCATAGGTACTGGCTAGCCCACATTCCTCGTCCGACCCTTTATAACGCCAATGGGCGCAGACGCCCAATTCCGCTTCATCATCCATTTGTTCCGTACGGATCTGCACCTCAAGCGCCTTGCCTTCGGGGCCGATAACCGCGGTGTGCAGGGAGCGATAACCGTTCTCCTTCGGGTTGGCGATGTAATCGTCAAATTCATTGGGAATATTGCGCCACAGGCCGTGTACCAGGCCCAGCGTGGCATAACAGTCCTTGATTTCCGGTACCAGAATACGGACCGCCCAGATATCGTAGACTTGGGAAAAACCAATCCCCTTGCGCTGCATTTTTCGCCAGATGCTATAAATGTGTTTGGCGCGACCGCCAATCCTGAATCGCAATCCGACGCTGCTGAGGATTTCTGTCAACTCCTCCGTCACTGTGGAAATGAAGCGGTCGCGCTCCAGGCGTTTACCGTCGAGCAGACGGGCTATCTTGCGGTAGGATTCGGGGTAGATATAGCGAAACGACAGGTCCTCCAACTCCCACTTCAGATGCCCGATGCCCAGGCGATGAGCCAGGGGCGCATAGACGTCGAAAACTTCCTGCCCAATCTGCCGGCGACGCTGCTCGTCCTCCTTGACCGACCGTATTGCGCAAGTGCGTTCCGCAAGCTTGATCAAAGCTACACGCACATCGTCCACCAGCGCGATCAACATTTTGCGGATGTTGTCCTTCTGACCGTGGGCCTGACCCAACACCGGATTGTCCCTTTGCAGCGGTAGGTCGCTGATGGCAGCCATGCGCAGCACGCCGCCAATCAAATCGCCCACAGCATCGCCAAAACGCGCCACCACCTCCTCTTGTGAGAGCCGCCCCTCACGGACTGACCTGTACAGTACGCCGGCCAGCAGGCATTCGGTATCCACATGCAAATCCGCCAGGATAAGCGCGATATCGAGTCCGGCGATGAAACAATTGGATTCGCGTGCCCAGTCTTGCGTATCTTCCGCCGGCTGCTGCTGGGCATGCCGTACCAGTTCGCCGGCGCTGAGCAACCGATGCCTATTATCGTCCTCCAGCACCAGTGGCAACTGCGTAAGCCAGTGCTCCAGATCAATGGCGCCCTGCGCGTCTACACGCGTTTGTTGACGAACCTGAACCATAACAGCTTCACCCCCCTCTTGCTTTTATCCTGCCTCGCCACCAAACACGCCAGTAGAGAGATAGCGGTCTCCACGGTCACAGATAATTGCCACGATCACCGCGTGTTCGACCTCGCGCGAGAGGTGCAGTGCAGCGGCGATAGCGCCTCCTGACGATACGCCACAAAATAGTCCTTCTTCCACTGCCAGTCTGCGCATCATCAATTCTGATTCAGACTGGGAAATATCGATCACCCGGTCGACACGTGCAGCCTCAAAGATTTTTGGCAGATAGGCCTGCGGCCAACGACGAATGCCGGGAATGCTGGAGCCCTCAAGCGGTTGCAACCCGACGATCTGGATGGCGGGATTCTGTTGCTTGAGAAAGGTGGAGCAGCCCATGATAGTCCCGGTAGTCCCCATGGAACTGACCAGGTGGCTTACCGTACCTTTAGTCTGCTGCCATATCTCCGGCCCGGTACCCACATAGTGCGCCCTTGGGTTATCTGGATTACCGAACTGGTCCAGTACCTTACCCAGACCGTCGGCCTGCATTTTGAGGGCCAAATCCCTGGCTCCCTCCATACCCTGCTCTTTCGATACCTCCAGCAGTTGTGCCCCGTACCCAGACATGGCTTGCTTCCGCTCCAGGCTCATGTGGGACGGCATAATAAGGATCAGTCGGTAGCCCCGTATCGCTGCAACCATCGCCAGGGCAATGCCGGTATTGCCGCTGGTAGCCTCTATCAATGTGTCGCCCGGTTTAATTTCACCGCGCGCTTCAGCCTGGACGATCATACTGAGTGCAGGGCGATCCTTCACTGAGCCGGCGGGATTGTTCCCTTCCAGTTTGGCGAGGATCGTATTCGTGGTATTGCCCGGCAGGCGTTGCAGGCGCACCAAAGGCGTGTTGCCAATGCATGCTTCTATAGTGGGGTATTCTGGCATAAGTGCGCTGCTACAGACCGGGGTTGTAATTATATAGAACCTGCACTGTGTGATGCCATGTTGAAATCGGAAATAGCCCACATTGGCCGTTCATTTTGCGAGTACGGCAAAAGCCACCACATAGTCCATTTCGTCCGCCAGACTCAACTCAACCCGGGCGCCGCCGCGTTCCAGGGCGACCCGCTGCGCTCCACCGGAAAGCCGCACCTGCGGCGTGCCGTTGGCATCGTGGTCAATTTGAATATCCTGCCAACTGACGCCCCTGCCAATGCCTGTACCCAGTGATTTGGCGACGGCCTCCTTGGCGGCAAATCGCTTGGCTAACAATCGAGCCGGTTGCTTACAGGAATGAAACTCATCCTGTTCCTTTGGTGTCAGGATACGTCGCACAAAGCGCTCACCCTGACGCGCCAACACGGCATCGATACGCGCCACGTTCAGTATATCGGTACCCACTGCAATCAAGACTGACATTCCCCAGTGCCGCGGTCCTGCAACCTCCCCCCCAATGGCGTCGTCCCGGCTGCGCGAAACAGTTCGCGGCTGCGCAGGGGCGTATCTCCGAGATGTACTGCCAATGCTTCACGCAATAACCGCTTGGCTGTGAGCCGGGCGGAACCCGCAAAATCGCCGGACGCCATGGCCAGCAGATCGGACCCCAAATAGATGTTGGTAGGGTGAGTATGGGTCGTACCAGAAGCAACCAATCCAACTCCGGGATCATAGCGGTACCGGAGCGAGGGGTGCACAGCCTCTCCACTGGCACCATCCAATCCAAAAGCGAAACTGTAACCCAGTTCTTCCAGCAGACTGATTTCAAAGCGTCGCAACACGGCATCCACCACAGCACTGCCTGCGAGCGCCTTAACGGTCCGGTCGTAAACGGAGAACAGCACCGGGTGAGCGTCATGACGATGTAACAGGCGAACCAGCAACTCGTTCATGTACATACCGCTGAACATGCGCTCTCCGCGCAGCACAACCACACCCTGCGCGGGCTCGATCGCAACCAGTGTTTTCAATTCCGAGCGGCCGGAAAAGGATAACAAAAGAGGAATAAACGGCTGTAACAGTGCAGCGCTACTGCCCCTGCGGGACTGCCGCCGTGTGCCGCGAGCTACCAGACTGCTGCGGCCATACTCAGCGGTAAAAACGTCCAGCAGGGCACTGCTATCACGGTAGGGGCGACTGTGCATGACATAAGCGGGCTGCAAATTGACACGCATATCGCTGCGGGCAGTCCTAGCGATCGTCATAACCGAGACTGCGCAATGCGCGCTCATCGTCCGACCAACCGGACTTGACTTTGACCCACAGCCGCAGCATGACCTTACTGTCAAAAAGTGACTCCATATCGCGCCGCGCATCCGAGCCAATCGAGCGCAGGCGCGCACCCTTGTCGCCAATGAGTATTTTTTTCTGTCCCTTGCGTTCCACAAAAATCACCGCGGAAATGTGCAGCGTTTCACCCTCCTGGGCGAACTCCTCAATCTCCACAGCAATGGCATATGGCAGTTCATCACCCAGTTGGCGCATGATTTTCTCGCGCACAATTTCTGCGGCCAGGAATCGCTGGCTGCGATCCGTGATCTGGTCTTCAGGAAAAAAATGCTCCGACATAGGTAAAAATCCCAGGATCTGCGCTTCCAGGGCATCGACATTGTGCCGCCGCAGCGCTGACACCGGCAGGATCGCAGCGAAGTCTGCCTTCTGCGCAAGCATCTGCAGATGCGGTAATAAATCCGCCTTGTCGGCTAAAAGATCGACTTTATTGAGTACCAGCATGGTCGGTCGGCCGGCTTGCTGAATTTGCTGCAGTACCTGCGCATCCTCTTCAGTCCAGGCCGTGCGATCCACCACGAAAACCACCAGGTCAACCTCCCGAATAGCAGAACTGGCTGCCCGATTCATATAACGGTTGATCGCCTTGCTTGCGTTCATATGCAGGCCAGGTGTATCCACGAAAATAATCTGGTGGTTGTCCTGGGTCTTGATGCCCAATACCTGATGGCGAGTGGTTTGCGGCTTGCGGGAGGTGATGCTGATCTTCTGCCCGAGAA
>JANPDE010000167.1:0-2245 GCA_031431315.1 Haliea sp. | reverse complement strand
TAGTATCCAGCGGCGTACTGGTATTTTCCGCTGCCAGAGGGTCGATATAGCGCCCCCCGCAATTGATGCACTGGCGGTCGCGCATCGACTCCGGCACAGATTCCAGAGGCACCCAGTCCAAAGCAAAAAAAGGTGCACTGAGAAGGGCTCTATCCAGAGCGGCTGCATCCTGCGCGGCTGCATCCTGCGTGACACAGATATTCCCATCGGATATTTCGTTGGCGGTACAGACGTCGGGATTGCTATCCTGTGCCACGGTCGCGCACGACAGACTCAATGCCAGTGCTATTGCGGCTAGCGGTGCAATGGCATGCGCGCGGCGAATATAGGAGCTGGCACAGTCAGGTGTCATCAAGCTTAGGGTATATTGGCGGGCTAGAGACGGAGTCTAAAGCATCACCTGAGCCTTGTCCGTCAAATTTTGAAGCAGGAGAGTCGTGTGTCGCCGCGCCCCGCACCCCAAGCACTTTTGCCCTGGGCCCTGGGAGTTCTTGGCGTTTCTGCCAGTGACCCCCTCCCGGCCTTGTCCGTGGTGGCGGGAGATGCCAGTCATCGCCGTTATTTCCGCTTTGCGCATGCCGAGCAAAGTTATGTAGTGGTGGAGGCACCGCCGGCAACCGAGAAGAACGAGGCATTTGTGCGCCTTGGTGCACTGTTGGCGAAAGCCGGGGTGAAGGTGCCGGACCTGCTGGGTGCGGACCTCGAGCGCGGCTTCCTGTTGTTGGAGGATTTGGGCGATCGATTATTATTGCCCGTACTTGATTCTGCCTCTGTGGACGGCTACTACCGCCGCGCCTTCCAGGTGCTGGCCAACATCGCGGCAGCAGATACTGACGGCGCTGGACTGGGCGCATACGATCATGCCCTGTTGAGTGAAGAATTGGGGCGGTTCCAGCAGTGGTTCGTGCAGGGACTTCTCGGGTACACGCCCAATGCCGCGGAGCAGTCTCTGCTGCGCTCTTTTTTTGCGCTATTGATCGACAGTGCCCTGGAGCAACCGCGGGTGTTGGTGCACCGGGACTTTCACAGCCGTAACCTGATGCTCGTTGGTGTCAATGAATTGGCGGTGATCGATTTCCAGGATGCGGTTGTGGGGCCGATTACGTATGACCTGGGGTCCCTGCTGCGCGATTGTTATATCCAGTGGCCGCTCGCGCAGGCGCACGAGTGGGCGCTGGCCTATCGCAGCCTGTTGTGCGCACAGGGTCGGTTAGTCGACACCGGCGAGGAAGTGTTCCTGCGCTGGTTCGACTGGATGGGACTGCAGCGGCATATCAAGGTGTTGGGCACGTTTGCCCGGCTCTATCTGCGCGATGGCAAGTCCGCCTACCTTGAGGACCTGCCGCGGGTGATAGACTACGTGCTGGAAATTGTGGACGCGTACGCAGGAACGGCGCCGGCATTGGCCGACTTCAGCGTGTGGTTCACCCTGCGGTTGTCGCCGCTGATTGCGCAACAGTCCTGGAGTCGAAAACAGTGAAGGCCATGATACTGGCGGCCGGGGTGGGTGAGCGCATGCGGCCCCTGACCGATCACACACCCAAGCCACTGCTGCGGGTGGCTGGAACTCCTCTTATCGAGCACCATCTCCGGCGTCTCGCGTTGGCTGGATTCGTTGAGGTGGTGATCAACGTCTCCCACCTGGGTGCACAGGTCATGGACTATTGCGGTGATGGCGGCACATGGGGCGTAAGCATTACCTACTCGCTGGAGGACACGCCCCTGGAAACTGCCGGTGGCATTATCAAGGCCCTGCCGCTGCTGGGGGAGGCGCCCTTTCTGGTTATTAACGGCGATATCTGGAGCGACTATCCCTTTGAGCGGCTGGCGGCTTATACCTTAAAACCGAAGGAACATGCGCACCTGGTGATGGTGGACAACCCCTTGCACCATCCCAGCGGTGATTATCACCTGGAGGATGACGGCTGGATAAGGCTGCTTGCAGCGGATGCGGTGGGCTGTACGTACGCCGGCGTCGGCATGTATACAACGGCATTTTTCGCGGGTGTGGTCCAGGGTAAGTTGCCCATGCGGCCATTACTGGATGCGGCGGTTCGCTATGGCCGATTGGGTGGCGAGCGGTACAGTGGACAGTGGCAGGATGTGGGCACTCCGGAGCGCTTGCGGGAGCTCGATGCCAGAGTGAGGGCGTTTGCCTAGTGCCTGCGGTGTGGCTGCCGGACAATCTGTTCTTACTGCAAGAGTATCTGCCGCACGACCCCGAACAAGGCATCGTCCGGATGGA
>JANPDE010000166.1:0-35591 GCA_031431315.1 Haliea sp. | reverse complement strand
CGCGGGAGCTGGCCGCGCTGAATATCACTGACGGTGAAATTGTCGAAGTGTACTCGCGGCATGGTGCGATTCCCGCCGTCGCCACCGCCAGTGACGATATCAGGCCGGGCGTGATCTCGATGTCGCACTGCTGGGGCGGCTCGCCCGATCCCAACGCGAAATCCGATATCAAAATCCGGGAAATCGGCAGCAACACCAACCGCCTGATTGATAACCGGGAAAACGCGGAGAAATATTCCGGCATGGCGCGGCAGAGCAGCGTACCGGTGGCGGTCAGAAAACTGCCGGCATGATCTGAACATCGTCCCGACCCTCTAATCGCCGTCGCGGAAACCCTCTGTTACCGCACGCCATCCGGAGTACACGCTATGAGTGTCCACAATCCCTTTCGCTTTTCACTGCAAAGCTTCAACACCGAATCGCCGGCGCACTGGCGCTCGCTGATTGCGAAAACCGAGGACCTGGGTTACTCCACCTTCTTCCTCGCGGATCACTTTCTCAGCGCTGGTCCCGCACTGGAGGGCACCTACCACCCGCCGCAAATGCTGGCCGCGGTGCCAGCGATCGCCATGGCGCTGGAGCAAACCACCACGCTGCGCGTCGGCTGTCGCGTATTCTGCAACGATTACCATCACCCCGTCATGCTGGCCAAGCAAGCGGCCACCATGGACTACCTGTCCGGGGGCAGGCTGGAATTTGGCATTGGCGCCGGCTGGATCAAAAACGAATACGCGGCGGTCAACCTGCCATTCGACGAATTTGCGCAGCGCTTCGACCGCTTCGCGGAATTTGTTCACGCCTACAAAGCGTTTATGTCGGGTGAGCCCCTGGAGATCGCGGGCGATGTTATCCGCTGGTCGGGGTTCAGTGGTACCCCGTCCCCTGCGCAGAAGCCCTACCCGCCCCTGATGATCGGGGGCGGCAGCAAAAAAATTCTGCAGTTTGCGGGACAGGAAGCAGACATTGTCAGCCTGAATTTCAATAATCGTGCCGGTATGCTGGGCCCCGATGGCATGAACTCGGGATTGGCCGCGGCGACCGCAAAAAAAATCGACTGGATCAAAAGCGGTGCCGGTGCGCGCTTTAAAGATATCGAACTGGAAATCGGCGCCTACAACACCATCATCACCGACCATCCGCAGCCGACTGCAGAGGCCATCGGCGGTATGCTGGGTATGACCACCCAGGATATCCTCGCTCACCCCCACTGCCTGATTGGCTCAGTCGATTTTATCTGCGACGAATTGCAGCGCCGCCGCGAAGCCTACGGTATTTCCTATATCGCAGTGCTCGACGACGGGCAAAATAATATGGTGGAGGCGTTTGCCCCCGTTGTCGCGCGCCTTGCGGGCAAATAGACTGCTCCAACACTGCATTCAGGAGAGTCCAAACCTGATACTAAGAGATACCTCTGCTACTTTTAAACTGAATGCGCCGCCTGTACATTAATCCGGCCATGCCAAATTGCTGCCGCCCCTCAATGGTTTAATTGTCGAGTTGGGCCAACAGCGCCTTTGCCTCAGCGATTTCAGGGAAATCAGTATTTGCAGCAAGCAGTTTTTTGAGCGTGGCCCGAGCGGCGGGTTGATCGTTCAGGGCGGCGGCAATCATGGCGCTGTGGTAGATCATGGAAGGATGGTCAGGAGATGCCGTTAACGCCCGCTTGATATTGCGTTCTGCGCTGCGGTAATCCTTGTTGCTGTATTCCACCACAGCGAGAGTATCAAGCACGGCCGCTGAATCAGGTGCGCGTTCAGCGGCCCTCCTGGCGTATTCAAGAGCCTGGGCGGGATTCTGATCCCTGATAATCCATGCCTGGTTATTGAGCGCCGTGACATTACCTGGGTCAGCTTGCAGTACGGTTGAGTACTGTACCCCGGCTTGGTCAAATAGCTGATTCGACTGCAAGTTTATAGCGTATGCCAGGCGAGTAGGGATATCGTCCGGGTGCTTTTCCAGCCAAGATGCATAGCGCTTGCGCGCACTTTCCGGGTTGCCGCCGGCTTCCTCGTAGAATCCAAAGGAGGTTAGCGTGGCCGCTGAGGGGGCCAGGTTGAACGCTTTTTCGGCAAGGCTCCTTGCCGCGTCTGTATCGCCACGACCCTGCGCTGCGGCAGCCTGTAACAGCAACACGTCGGGGTGCCTGGGTGCCAGTGCTGTCAATTTCTGCAGTTGCTCCTCGAACTCCGCCGCGGAATCAGTGATGCGTGCGATTTTGGCCAGGGCTAGTCTCGAGGGAACATAGGCCTCATCCAGCGCCACTGCACGCTGGAGTTCTTCCTTCACACGTTTGGTATCACCCACACCGGCCGCCGCCATTGCCATCGCGTGACGAATCTGCGCGCTGTCCGGGGTGGACTTCAGCAGTTGCTCCAGTGTGAATTGCGCCGCGCTCGCATCTCGGGTGGAGAGTTGTGCCATGGCCAACAACCGGAGTACTTCTGGTAACTGTTGTTGCCGAGTATCCAGAGAGAGAAACAGGGAAGCGACCTGCTCCGGCTTACCCTTGGCCAGATAGAAACGTGCAAGAATAAGACGCGGCTGGAGAGCCGCAGGGTCTGCCACCCTGGCTTGTTCAAGGTGTGCAACCAACGCTGTCTCATCCCCTTCCCGGGCATCCAGCATGGCCAGTTGAATTAGCGTCGGCATGGAATCCGGATGTCCCGCCAGTGTCGTCGCATAAAACTTCCGCGCGCCAGCAATGTCATTTTCAGCGAGCGCCATCTGGGCGAGAAAGTGGTTGGCCGCAGGGTCGGCCTTATCCAGCGCGAGCGCGCCTCGGAATGCCTCTAGCGCCCTCTCAGGTTTGCCTGCCTCCTGGTAGACGCTGCCAAGCAAGTTATAGGGTGTGACGCTGGTCGGGTGGCGACTTTGGTAGGTCTCGGCGGCGGCTATCGCAGCCGGAAAGTCGCGCTTCTGGAGGTAGTTGCGCACCAACAGGATATCCGCCAGCTCGAATTCAGGATCCAACTCGAGCGCAGTTTCAATGTGCTCAACTGCGGCGTCACCTTTGTCCCCGAGAAGCATGGCAGCCCCCAGCCGGGTCTGCGCCTCCGCCGAATCCGGTTGCAATTGGGCCACCCTGGACAACAGTTCAAGCCCCTCGTCGATTTTACCTTCTCGCAACAGGGCGTTGGTGGTCAGGTTGAGTGCGGCGATATCATTGGGGGCGCTGTCCAATACCGGTTGCAGGAGTGTTTGGACCGCAGGCCAATTACCCTGTTGCAGGCGGATAGTGGCAAGCACCTTGCGGCCTTGTACGCTGTCAGGCATTGATGCATGGAAGCGTTCAGCCAGGCTTGTCGCCACATCCAGGTTGTCCTGCTTTAGGTGGGCAACGGCGAGGAAAAACAGCGACAGTGGATACTGTTTGGACGCCTGTTCAGTCATCGACAGCGCAGTAATGGCATCTGCGTACCTGCCGGCCTGGAAATGCAAAAGCCCCTGGATGTAATTTGCCCCGGGGTGATTATTCGCCTTGGATAAAAGTATTGTGGCGTCGCGCTGGGCAGACTCGTAATCACCCAACTGCAGGTTCAAAAGGGCCCGTTTGAACAAGTCACTATAGTCATTTTGCTGAAGGCTGAGTGCCTGGCTGTAGGCAGCTAATGCGCCCTTGAAATCCTGCTGGTTCGCGAGGATGTCGCCCCGTAGACTCCAGGCCTGGCCGTGCTCGGAATCGATGGAAATGAGCTCGTCAAGCACGGCGCTGGCGGCCTGCAGGTCATTCTTGCTGGCCAGCAGGCGGGCTTTGGCTATCAAGACGTCAGTGGATTGAGGGGTTGTGGCGAGCGTCTTGTCGATCAACTCCTCGGCGGCCTCAGTATCTCCTTGACCGAGCGCAGCCTGAGCCTGCATGGCAAGCAGCGCGGCTAGCGGGTCCGCTTTCAGTCCAGAACCGCTTAACTCCCGCAGCTTCGCAAATTCCCCCTGTGACAGGAGCGCCTCGGCCAGCGCCGGTATTACCTCGTCAGGATACCACCCCAGTTCCAGGGCCCGCTGCAGTTCCTTCCCCGCAGACGACATATCGCCCGTGTCGAGGTATACCTTGCCGAGCAACCACCGTGCCTGCGCGTCGCCAGGCTGTAATCGCAGGGCGTTCTTTAATTCAAGCGTGGCAGCTGTGTATTCGGATTTCGCGATGGCATCCTGGGCCCGCGCGACATATTGGTGGAAATCGTCGCCACCACAGGCAGCGAGAGCCAGCAGGGTGATGGATAGTAGAAGATTTCGAATCATTGCCTGTTCCTGTCTGGTGAAAGGGTTTTGCGAGCGTGTGAAGGAGTCTGTACACAACTCTGTGATCCGCCCCGGCTAAACATAATCGCCCTGCCGACCTTCACTGTTGAGCATAAACCAGTGACTTGCGAATTGTTACTCCTTGCATAACGTCATAAGACGCGACATTCCACTTTTTTCACGACATTCCAGTAGGCCAGCTATTGGGGCCGGGGTTCAGTAAGACTATCATTGGCGACTGGGCGAGTCCGTTAGTGTAAAAAGGCACCCGATGGAGCGAAAGTACCTGTTCTTTCACACCGCCACCGCTGCGGTGTTTCAGTTCTACGCATTTGTGGTGCTGTGCTTTTCGCTGGCCTACGCCAAGCTGACTTTGGATATACCCCAAGCCAATCTCACCGGGGCTACGGTCCTTTACATCAGTATCGTAGTATCCTATTCCTTTTACCTCGATGGTAAAAACAAGGGAAAACGCGGCGTTTAGGCGCCTCGTCCATCGACACATATCCATCCAGAGGTGATCCGGGAGACAGATGATGCAGCAGGTTGGGATACATATTCACCATTACAGCCTGGCGGCTCCGATGGAAATCCTGGAGGACGTCGCCGCTTTTTATCAACGGGTGCTCGGATTGGAAAAGGGCTACAGGCCTGATTTTGGCATCGGGGGCTATTGGCTGTACGCAGGTAAGCACCCGATTCTTCACCTGGTTGAAGATGCCGGCAGGAACAGCGCGAAATCCGGGTACTTTGACCACGTGGCACTGCGCTGTTCGGATCTGGCGGGCATACGCTCCCGCCTTAAGGAAAACGGCATCACCTTCAGCGAGTTTGAAACCAAAGCCACCCGGCAATTACAGCTCTTTGTCACCGATCCCGCGGGAACGGCCGTGGAATTAAACTTTCAGCTGGGACACGACAATGCATAACCTAGTCTCCATTGAACAGCGTATCGAGAAGGCGGAGGCCCTGTGGAAAAGTTTTGAGCTGGTGGCGTATTTCTCCAGGACCGACGGCACAGGCTCACAGCTGTGCCGGCGCAATGCCTAGGCCGGCTGCGCCTGAGCTGGCCGCGCCTAAGCTGGCCGCGCCGAGCCTGGCCGCGCCGAGGCTGCTAAAGTACGCAATCATAGGCGCGGCCGGTTCTGGCATCGCCACGATCGTGCTGGGCATCATCATGTTGTTCGTCTTTCCCTCGAGTGCACAGGTGTCAAAGGGTTTTCGTACCCCGATCATCGCGTTCGAGTTTGCCCAATCCGAGGCCGACCTGGCATTTTTGTCGGGAGACAGTGCGAGCAGTCGTTTGAACAGGGCAAAGATGGACGCAGGGCATCGCTGGGACAGGGTATTCCCTTTTGCATACGCCGGATTTGTCGCACTGTTGCTCCTGCAAATTATTGTGCGGGGGCAGTACTGGCTGTGGTTGGTCATTCCCGTCGCTTTACTGATTATCCCGTTTGATCTCAGGGAAAACCGTGTGCTGCTGGCAATCACTGACGCATTGGGTAATGAGCAGTCCATCGAATCTTTATTGCAGGAACTGTACGTCGCCACCTGGTTGAAATGGGGGGCTCTGGGCATCAGCCTGGCGGCACTCGCCATTGGCTATCTGGCGCAGCGAGCCTGGCTGTCGGCGTTGCTGGCTTTGATTGCCGCTGCCAGTATTGCCGCCTGTCGGGCGTCCGGATCAGCCCCGGTCATCGCGGAAACGATGTCCGCGGCGATTTTCCTGTTTTTTCTCTACTTTGCGCTCAAGTCCTGCCTGCAGGCCTGGCGATGGTTTGCTACGGGGACTGACTCACATGTTCTTGTCCACCAGTGAGCTGGAAGCCGGGGTCGAGCACATCCAATCCTCACCAAAAGATGTCGGTGTGGTCCAAAAAATCGTGTGCAGGCCAGCGATAGATGAGCGCCGGGAACTTGATCACGCGCAGCTCGACCTGCAGGCAGGCCTGCTTGGGGACAACTGGCTGACCAGGCGTTCGAAAAAACATCCCGACGTTCCCCCGCATCCTGATACGCAGCTGAACCTGATGAATGCCAGGGCCATTGCCCTGATTGCCCGCCGCGAAGACCGCTGGCAATTAGCCGGGGATCAATTTTATATCGACCTGGACCTGAGCCCGAATAACCTGCCACCCGGCAGTCGTCTGCTCATAGGTGATGCCATTATTGAAGTCACGGCGGAACCGCATTTGGGGTGTAGTAAATTCCTGGAGCATTTCGGTCGGGATGCCGCGCGGTTCGTAAACTCTGACATGGGAAAAGCGCTGAATTTGCGGGGTATCAATGCCCGGATTATCCAACCCGGCACAGTCCGCCTTGGCGCAATCATCAGTAAACTCACTGGCATCTAACGCGCGTCCTAATGCATGTTAGCGTCAGACCTGCCTTGCCGGCAGGCGCACCACCAGGCCGTCGAGTGCCTCCGAGAGCCTGATCTGGCAGGACAGGCGGCTGTTGGGCTGCCCATCACACACATCCTCGAGCAGCGCTTCTTCAATAGCGCTTATGTCGCTCACTTTATCGAACCACGCGGGGTCCACGTAGACGTGGCAGGTGGCGCACTGGCAGGCGCCTCCGCACTCCCCGAGGATACCGCGCACGTTATTTTCCACCGCACCGCGCATCACGGACAGGCCCGGCGACAGATCGAGCGCGTGCTCCGTACCGTTGGACTCGACGTAAATCACTTTCACCATCGCACGGCGCTCTAGCGGGTGAAGGCAGGAAGCGTATCCCAGCCGCGCGTGGTCGAAGAGGGCGTCAGCGAGGATTTCTCCAGGTCAACCGTCCAATCGGGGAAGCGCTTGAGCAATTCGTCCAGCGCCACGCGACCTTCCACCCGCGCCAACGCAGAGCCGACACAGGAATGGATACCGCGCCCGAAGGTGACGTGGGGCGGCCCCTGACGGTGAATATCAAAACGCTCACCATGGGTAAAACGCTCTTCGTCCCGATTGGCGGCGGCCAGGAAGAACATCATGACGCTACCCGCTGGCACTGTCTGGTCGTAAATGTGAAAGTCCTGGGTCACGTACCGGGCGACCGATGGCCCCGGTGGTTCGCAGCGCAGGATCTCTTCGATGGCGGCCGGAATCAACGCGGGATTGGCGGCGATCTGGCGGCGCTGCTCGGGGTTGTCGCTGAGCAACTTGCCGGTCCAGCCGATCAGCCGGGACGTGGTTTCATTGCCGGCGCCCGCCAGCACATTGATGAATATCAGGATTTCCTCGCGGGTGAGCTTGCGCGTCACGCCCAGGTGATCCTGGAACTCCACGTTCAGTAATTCCGTCATGAGGTCATCCGAGGGATTTTTAATGCGCCAGTCGAGATATTCCTCAAAGCCCTCGCCCTGGTAACTCGATTGCGAAACCTCCATCGGTTTGCCCAACTCGGTGCGCAGCGATGCGTCCACGCGCTCGCGCACTGCGTCCCGCGCCTCATCGGGAATGCCCAACAACATGCCGATCACGCCACCCGGCAACTTGTCTCCCAGGTCTTTGATAAAGTCGATACGTTCGGCGCCGATCAAAGGATCAAGGCACATTGCACAGTAGTCGCGTATCTGCTCCTCCAGTGCATTCATGCGCTTGGGCGTGAAGACACGCGAAACCACCGCGCGATTGGCCGTGTGGCGCGGCGGGTCCTCCCAGATGAACATGCCATTGGGTACCTCCATGTCCGCCCTGATGAGCTCGAGGATGTCGCCTTTAGCGGAACTGAAGGTTTTCACGTCGCCAAGACAGCGATCGATATCGCTGAAGCGGCTCAATCCATAAAAGTCGTACTCCTTGTTGTAGTAGAGCGGCGCTTCTTCACGCAGACGCTTGTAAACCGGATAGGGATCGGCATTGATATCAGGCCGGTAAGGGTCCCAGTACACGGGATCGGTCGCACTCGGATGGGTATTCGTACTCATGTCGCAGCCCCGCGTCTGATAATTGGCGTCTGCATGATGTCACCAATTTAAAACAGGATCAATACGCAAGACCCGTTAACGCGAATCGCTTACGAGGCTTGTGAAGGCGGCAATCGCGTGCCCGCCTGCATAGCGTGACTTCGTGTACGATAGGGAATTCCGGCGCCAGTCAACAGCTCTATGAACCACGGCAACTACGAAGAAGAACCTAACCAGAAAATAAACTGGCACATCATCCGCATCATCTGGCCCTACCTCATGGAGTACCGTAACCGGGTGCTGCTCGCCCTGGGCTGCCTGATCCTCGCCAAGCTGGGCAACGTGGTCGGCCCGTTCATCCTGAAGTACATTGTTGATGCCCTGCCATCCGCGACCAGTCAACTGGTAGCGGCGCCCATTGCACTGGTGTTTGCTTACGGCCTAGCCCGTTTCGCCAACGTCCTGTTCGGTGAGTTGCGCGATACCATTTTCGGGCGTGTCACCGAACGGGCCATGCGCAAGATCGGACTGGAAATATTCCGCCACTTGCATAATCTCGATCTGGAGTTTCACCTCAACCGGCGCACCGGCGGACTATCGCGCGACATCGAACGCGGCACTACCGGTATCAGTTTTCTGATGCGTTTCTTCGTGTTCAATATCGTACCCACCTTTATCGAAATATTTATGGTGGTGGGGATTCTGCTGTTCAATTACGGCTGGGGTTTCGCACTGATCACCCTGGTAGCCGTCGTTGCCTACGTCTGGTTTTCGGTGGCGGCGACGGAGTGGCGCACGCAATTCGTGCGCGATGCCAATATTGCCGACTCCGCAAGTAACACCCGCGCGGTGGACAGCCTGCTCAATTTCGAGACGGTCAAGTATTTCACCAACGAGGAATTCGAGGCGCAGCGCTACGATTACGAACTTGGAAAGTGGGAAATGGCGCGCCGCAAGAATCGCCTGTCGCTGTTCTCCCTGAACGGCGGCCAGGCGCTGATCATAGCCCTCGCCATGACGGCCATGATGTGGCTAGCGGCCTACCGCGTCGCCGCTGGCGCCATGACGATTGGGGACTTTGTGCTGATCAATGCCTTTATGATCCAGCTATTTTTGCCGCTCAATTTCCTGGGTTTTGTGTACCGGGAAATCAAAGGTTCCATGGCGAATATCGAAAAAATGCTGCAGTTGCTTGAGATCCGGCCCAGCGTGAACGACAAACCGGAGGCGCCATCACTCAGCCTCGAAACAGGGACGATCGTGTTTGACAATGTTTCGTTCTCTTATCGACCGGACCGGGCTATTTTGCGCGGGGTGTCGTTCACCATACACGCCGGCCAGAAGGTCGCGGTGGTGGGCGCCAGTGGCGCCGGCAAATCCACCCTGGTGAAACTGCTGTTCCGCTTTTACGACCTTACCGGCGGCCGTATTACCATCGGCGGCGCCGACATCAGCGAGGTCAGCAAATACTCCCTGCGCCGTGCCATCGGCATCGTGCCGCAGGACACGGTATTGTTTAACGACACCATCTTCGAGAACGTCCGCTACGGTAATCCCGACGCTAGCGACAGTGAGGTCGCCAACGCCATCCGGCTCGCGCACCTCGACGGCTTTATTCGCCAGCTTCCCGACGGCCATCAGACCAAAGTGGGCGAACGCGGCCTGAAACTCTCCGGCGGTGAAAAGCAGCGCGTGGCCATCGCACGCACGATTCTCAAACGCGCGCCCATCCTGGTATTCGATGAGGCCACTTCCTCGCTGGACAGCAAGTCGGAGCAGGCCATCCTCGCGGCATTAAAGGACGTGGCCGAAGGCCATACCAGCCTGGTGATTGCGCACCGGCTTTCCACTATTATCGATGCCGATAATATCGTTGTGCTGGACCAGGGCAGCGTGGTGGAGCAGGGCACGCACGAGCAACTGCTCACGCTGCGCGGCCATTACGCCGGGCTGTGGTTTGCGCAGCAAAAGGAACAGCACCTGCATGAAGCGAATTAATATTGTCGCCTGGCACAATGGTGGCGGACTCAGTCGGGATATCGACATCCTGTGCCATGCCTTGCAGGGCAGCGACTACGCGATCAGCCTGAATGGCGCCGCTCTCCATGAGGCCCCGATCCGCCGCCAACGCATTGTGCACCGCGTGTCCAATACTATACACCGCTGGCTGCATCACAACGAACTGGCAGCTTCGCCCTACGATGTGAACGTATTCCTAGAGGATATCAGTCCGGGCTTTTTCAAATATGCGCGCGTGAACGCCTTCATTCCGAATCCGGAATGGTTCAAGAAATACCAGGAGCGCTACCTGGCCGGGATCGATGTCGTGCTGTGCAAGACCCGCAGCGCTCAGGATACCTTTCATGCCCTGGGCAGCCATACACACTTTGTCAGCTTCAGCAGCGAGGACAGACTGGACGCGACGCGCGGCGGCGCCCGGCGCGGCGGCGCCCGGCGTGGCGGCGCCCGGCGTGACGGCACCCGACAGGACGGCTTCCTGCACCTGGCCGGGCGCAGCTGGCAAAAGGGCACCAAGGCATTGTTCGATGCATGGTTGCGACACCCCGAGTGGCCGCTACTGACGGTCGTGCAAAGCGCCAGGACCTACAGCCAGTCTCGCGTCAAAGCCGTCACGGCGCCGAACATACGCCATGTACTGGAGCGCCTGGATGATGCGACCCTGAAAGCACTGCAGAATACCGTCCCTCACCACCTGTGTCCCTCCGAAGCAGAAGGCTTTGGCCATTGCATCAACGAAGCAATGAGCTGCGGCGCCCTCACCCTGACCACCAACGCACCGCCGATGAATGAGTTGATCACCGCCGAGCGCGGCATCCTCGTGGACTATAACAAGTCAAGCTCGCAGCGCGCAGGGACAAACTACTTTGTCGATCCCGTGGATCTGGAACAAAAAATCGACGCCATCATCAGCATGGACCAGGCTTCGAAGCAAAGTCTGGGCGAACGAGCCAGGGCCTGGTACGAAGAAAACGACCGGCTATTTCACACACAGCTTGTCGCTGCGCTGGACGAGGCGCTGCAAGGGAAATAGTCAAAGACTCGCGGTGGCACGCTTCCAAGGCGTGTTATGCGTCGCTACTGTGCAAGCGCCAGGGCGGTGCTTCCTCTGTGGCGAGTACCTGGCGCAAATACGGCAGGCACTCCTGCAACTGTTGCTGCAGCACCCAGGGCGGATTGACGATGAACATTCCACTGCCGTACATCCCCTCTTCCGCCGCCACCTGCACCGGTAATTCCACCAGCAGGGATTTCATCGGCAGCGCCTCCAGCTTTTTGACCAGCACGGCCACCTGTTCCCGATCGAGCAACGGATACCACAGGGTATAGATCCCCGTGGCGAATTTCTTAACCGCCAACTTCAACGCGGACAATGCGGTGGTGTAATCGGACTTCACTTCATACGCGGGATCAATCATCACCAGCGCGCGTTTCTCCAGTGGTGGCAGGATGGCTTTCAGCGCGGCAAAACCATCGTCGTTTTCTATCCTGATGCGCCGGTCGCGCCCGGCCCACTTCTCCAGCCTGTTCACATCATCGGGATGCATTTCGAATAACTGCAGGCGATGCTCGGCGTGCAGAATCTTCGCGGCAATAGCCGGTGATCCCGGATATTGCAACAGCTCGCCCGCCGGATTGAATCCCCGCACCACCGCGACGTAGTGCTCCAGCGGCGACGGCAGGTCAGTGCGCTGCCACAGGCGCGCGATACCGCTGTCGAACTCGCGGTTTTTGCTGGCGAAAGTCGAGCGCAGGTTATAACAGCCCGCGCCCGCGTGCGTGTCAATATAGCGCAGCGGCTTGCCCTCCTTTTGCACCAGGTACTCAAGGACCAGAACCTGCACCAGATGCTTGAGCACATCCGCGTGGTTACCGGCATGGAAGGCGTGTCGATAGCTGAGCATCACTGGCACCGCTAAAAAAGGTGGCGTCATGGTACTGCCACTGGTGCGGGATCGCACCCCATTTTGTCCGCGTGTTTCGCCCTGTTGATACAAACCCGACAGTGCAGTATCTTGAAGCTCCCCTTTCGAGACCGGTCCGGCAGAGACCGGAAGAGGCCGTTATGTATGATCTGGTCATAGAAGGCGGCACCATCGTCGATGGCAGTGGCGCGGCGTCCTATATCGGCTCAGTCTACCTGCGTGATGGCAGGATCGTCCTCATCAAGGCCGAGGACAACGCGACCCAACCTACATCTGAACACCTTGACGCCCGTGGCAAAATCGTCGCCCCGGGCTTCGTCGATGTGCACACCCATTATGACGCACAGGCATTCTGGGACCCGGTGCTGAGTCCCTCCCCGTTCCACGGCGTCACCACGGTCATCGGCGGCAATTGCGGCTTTACCATCGCGCCCCTGTCCGGCAACAGCGCAGACGCACAGTACCTCAAGCGCATGCTGGCCCGCGTCGAGGGCATGCCACTGGAAAGTCTCGACGCCGGGGTGCCCTGGGGGACTTGGCAGAGCTTTGGCGACTACCTTGGCTGTCTCGACAATACCCTCGCCGTGAACGCCGGCTTCCTGGTCGGCCACTCCGCGCTGCGGCGCACCGTCATGGGCGAGCGGGCGAATGCCGAGGAAGCTGATGCCACCGACCTGAAGAATATGAAAGCACTGTTGGGTGAATCGCTGCGCGCCGGTGGTCTTGGCTTTTCCAGCACACTCTCGCCCACGCACAATGATATGGAGGGCAATCCCGTGCCTTCTCGCTTCGCAAACCAGGGGGAATTGTTGGCGCTGTGCGGAGTGTGCCGGGATTTCCCGGGCACGGTGCTGGAATTCCTGCCCGGCACGAAAGAGTTTGACGAGAACGTGTACCAGTTGATGGCGTCCATGTCGCTGGCCGCGCAGCGTCCGCTGAACTGGAATGTATTCGTGCCCGGTAACCCTTCCATGGACAAGAGCCAGTTAGGCGCGACCGACTACGCTCGAGCGCGCGGCGCTGACGTCATCGCCCTCACCCCGGCACAGCCAGTGATCACGCGCATCAACCTGCACTCAGCGTTTATCTTTGATGCGTTCCACGGCTGGGAAGACACCATGCGGCTGCCCATCCCGGAGCGAATCGCCGCACTGAAGAATCCGGAAACACGACGCAGGCTGAATGCAGGCGCCCACGACGAAAAATCCGGCGTGTTCGTGTTCATGGCGGGCTGGGGCGGTTACACCGTGGATGAAGTCGCACTGGAAAAGAACAAGCATCTGGAAGGACGCAAGATCAGCGATATCGCCGCCAATCAGGGTAAGGATGCATTCGATACACTACTGGATCTCGCCATCGAAGAGGGATTGAAAACATCCTTCATTCCGCTGCGCTACGGCGACGATGATTCCAGCTGGAAAAGTCGTGTGGCCGCCTGGAGTGACAGCCGCACGGTGGTGGGCGCCTCCGACGCCGGCGCCCACCTGGACATGATCGACACCTTTTCCTTCAGCACACAGTTGCTCGGCAACGCCGTCAGCAAACGCCGCCTGCTCAGCGTGGAACAGGCCGTACACCACCTCACGGAGGTACCGGCGAAACTGGTGGGACTGAAGGAGCGGGGATTATTGAAGGTGGGCTACTGCGCCGATATCGTGGTGTTCGACCTGGATAAGGTGGCCTGTGGCGATACCTACACGCGGCGCGACCTGCCGGGCGGCGCTGGCAGATTATATGCTGATGCCAGTGGTATCGAGCACGTCTTCGTCAACGGCCGGGAAATCATCCGCCACAACGAATTCACCGGCGCCCTGCCGGGCAAGATCCTACGCTCCGGCACGGACACCGCCACCGTCGCCATGCCGGGCGATTACTCCTGACACGCGCAGGGGCATTACCAATGGACGACACACTGGCAGCGATGTCGATTATCGATGTCGACACCCACTACACCGAACACCCCGACTTGTGGACGGCCCTGGCCCCGGCCTCCCTGAAAGCGCGAGCACCGCGCGTCAAAAGCGCTGCAGGCGGCAAGCAGTTCTGGGTGGTCGATGAGGATATGCAACTGGGCACCGTGGGTTACTGCGTCATCCGGGCTGATGGCAGCAAGGCGCTGGGCACCACCACACTCACCAGTCTGGATGAGATGCACCCCGGCGCCACCGATCCGCAGGCGCGCTTACAGGTCATGGACGCACAGGGCATCAGCAAACAGATTCTCTACCCCAATATCCTCGGCTTCGCCGGCAGCTTCGTGATGAACATCAAGGACGTGCCGCTGCGCAATTTCTGCGTGCAGGCCTACAACGAGCACGCGGCCGGCATGCAACGCGACACCGCCGGGCGGCTGCTGCCGCAGGCGCTGCTGCCGATCTGGGACATGGACCTCACTGTAAAGGAAGTGATCCGCTGCCACGAACAGTACGGCCTGACGGGACTGGTGCTGACCGATTCGCCAGAGTTATGGAAATTGCCCACCCTGTCGGAAAGTTACTGGGACCCGCTATGGACGGAAGCGCAGGAGCGCGGCCTGCCGATCAACTTCCATATCGGCGGCGGCGCCAGCATCGGGAATTTATGGGCCGGCATGGATGAACCCACCGCCATCGCTGCCATGTCGTCGCTCGCGGACATCACCAATATGCGTTGCCTGATCAACCTGATTTTCAGCGGCCTGCTGGACCGCTACCCACGCCTGAAATTTGTCTCCGTGGAGAGCGGCATGGGCTGGATACCTTTCCTGCTGGAACTGGCGACTTACCAGGTTGGCCAGAACGGCGTGACTCACTTAAGCCTCACGCCGCTGGAATATTTTCGGCGGCAGATTTACGCCTCCTACTGGTTCGAGACCGACGTGGCTTACGCCGTGCAGCGGCTGGGGCCGGACAACATCATGTTTGAGACAGACTTTCCCCACCCCGCCTGCCTCTATCCCTCCGTGCAGGACCAGGTGCAGCGGTCGCTGTGTGGGTTGCCAGAGGCAATACAGCGCAAGATACTGTATGAAACTGCCGCTAAAGTTTACCAACTGCCGCTCTGAATTCTCCAGGAGACACTGCTCCCATGGGGCGCTGAAAATCGCCACAGCCGACGCCGCCTCGCGGCGCGCTGAACAATTACAGCGCTGGATCTGGAGCGGTTACGGCAGGTTGCACTCGACTGCGGCTCAGTCGTGCGGCATCGGGCACCAGGGGTTTCTCCAATGCTTGCAACAACACTGGATCCTGGTTATAAGGGTCGCGTTTGAAATGTACGTCGCCATCATCTTCCACCTGCACCGTCCAGTACACCAGGTAAATGGGCACCGGGTTTACCAGTGCAATCCTGCGCGTTTGGCGCGCTTCTATTAATGCGTCTATCGCGGCCTGACCCCACTGCTTTGGATCATCCAGCAATAGTTCCACCAGTTCCTCTATCTTTTCCACGCGAATACAGCCGGAGCTGAATGTGCGTTCGCTGCGGTTGAACAAGTCGCGACTGGGTGTGTCGTGCAGGTACACCATGTGTTCGTTCGGAAACATGATCTTCACCCGGCCCAGGGCGTTATTGGGGCCGGGCTGCTGGCGAATGCTGTAAGGGAATCCGCGCTGCGGATACTCCTGCCAGTTAACGCTCCGGGGATTCACCGCCGTACCGTCGCGCGTGAATACCTGCATGTTGCGTCTGCTTAGATAGCCAGGATCACTTTTGATCGCGGGCAATACGTCCTTGTTCAGAATCGTCGGCGGTACCGTCCAGGTGGGATTGAACTCGATATAGCGAATCTCATCCCGGAATACCGGTGTGCTGCGGTACGGTTTTCCCACCTGAGCCCGGCTGCGCAGCAAGCGTTGCCCGTCGCGAAACAGGGACACCTCGAAACCTGCGATATCGACCACCACCGCCGTGGGCGGAATCTCGTGCAATACACGCGCCCGTTCCAGGTTGACGCGTATCTGGTCGATACGCTTGGCTACCGTCACGTTCATAGCGGCCAGAGTCTGCTTCCCCACCACACCATCGCCATCCAGGCGGTGTCGACGCTGGAAGTGCATCGCCGCCTGCTCCAGTTCGTCATCAAAATACTCTGGCGTGACACTGCTGGTCGCCAGGAGATCACCCTCCATGCGAAGACGGAGTCGCAGTTGCGCGACCCGTGCTCCGCTCTCCCCCGTGCGCAGGGTTGGACCTTCGTCCACCGCCATCCAGCCACCGTCGGCTGCTATCTCACGGTAACGCGCCAACGCTGACACCAGGTTTTGATACACCGCGCTGGCAGGTTTGAGTGTGTCAAACCCGCCCGCAATGCCACCATTGTGGATCACCCTTCCCAGCCACTCGATGGGGTCCACATCGGGTAATTGGTAATCGAAGTTCCAGGTGGTAATGAAGTCCCTGGGCTCGATTTTACCGAGTGCGTAATGGTAGGTGAGACGCACCAGGCTGTCGGTGAGCAACAAGTCCCTGGCATCGGCGTCGAGACTTAGCGAGCCGTCCCGCAGGCCCAGCACCTGGCGTTGGTGGTAATCCTCGGGGTTCATGCCTTCGCGCCAGGCCTGTTCGATGGCGTCGGCCAATTCATTGACCGCCAGTATATTGGTCCAGACCGGCGTATAGGCCGCGCGGGCATAGACCTCCTGCGTCACTGGCAGGTCATAGACACGTGCACCGGCGATCTGCAGTTCACCCTGAGTGGCCAGGCGCTGCAGTAGAGACTGCAATGAATCCTGCGCGATGGACGGCGACGGCAGCAGCAATGCGCTGCAAAAACACAGCCACTGCACCCAGCCAAGCGCTCTGGGAACAGCAACACTGCCTGTAAATCGCATGCAAAGCCTTATCATTTAATTCTGGATGCCGCCTACTTCGCGGCGGATATCCCACGTAAACCGGCGTGTAAGCTGCTCCCTGAACCTGCTCATGTCAGACTCCAAACCCTTGCCATAATGTTTTATACTCCGGGCCTGATGTCAGCGACCTGCCCGGCGGCACATTCTCCACACGCCTGCTGCCACGGTAACACCTGCCCACATTTGCGGTAAGACTCACTCATGAAAAAACGCCTGGCGCGCTGGCTATTGCACTTTAGAGGCTGGCAACTTGTCGGTGCCCGCCCGGAGTGTGACCACTATGTGCTCATTGCAGCGCCGCACACATCCAATTGGGACTTTCCCCTGATGCTGATCTTCGCCGCCGCATTCGATATCAAGGTCACGTGGATGGCCAAACACAGCCTGTTCTATCCTCCGATGGGCTGGATTATGCGGGCGCTTGGCGGCATGCCCATTATCCGGCACAAGAACCAGAATGTGGTGGCAGCGATGGTGGCGGCATTTGAGAGAGTACCCCACCTTGTCCTGGTAGTGCCCACTGAGGGCACCCGGGAAAAATCCGACTACTGGAAGTCGGGCTTCTACCATATCGCTCGCCAGGCGCGCGTACCCATCGTGCCTTCTTTTCTGGATTTTGGCAGCAAGCGCGGCGGCTTTGGTCCGGCGCTTGCCACCAGCGGTGATGTGCGCTCGGACATGCAATATTTCCGCGATTTCTACTGCGGTATGCAAGGCAAATTTCCCGAGCAGTTCGGTCCGATCAAACTCCGCGACGAAGAAAATTCCAGACCTTGATACGGGAGCCAGTCATGAGCCAGGAAGTCAGCGCACAAGTTCTTATCGATGTACCCCAAGCCGAAGCCTGGGCGAAACTCAGGGATATTTCCCTTGCGCACCATTACGTCCCCGGCATTGTGAAAACGGTTGTCGTGAGCCAACAGCGCCAGGGCGTCGGCGCCAGTCGCTACGTCTATCGCAACGCGACGAGTTACATCCAGGAAACCGTGGAAGAGTGGCAGGACGGCTCGGGCTTCCTGATACGCCTGCACAGGGGCCACAAGTCCGCCCCTCCTTTTAAGCATGCCTGGTTCCGTTACGCACTGGCGGGGCACGGTGCGACGCAAACGCAACTGACGGTCAGCCTGCGCTATGAAATGCCCTGGGGTCGTGTGGGTAACTGGCTGGGCGCAAAACTGGCGAAGTTTGTGCAGGCCACCATCGCCGATGTCGCCCTCGCCATGAAGCTCTATTACGAATCCGGAACACCCACCACGCCCGCCATATTAAAGGACTATAAGGCGCGGCCTAATTAGACTCAGAAGCGGACCGCTCTCCGAGAGAGCGGTCGCAAGAACAAGCGGGAACCGGCTTACTGAATTAGAACGTCCGCTTCACGGTCAGGGCAATATTGTCACGGTCCTTGATAAAAGCGGCGGTGCCGTTTTTCTGCGGGCCATAATATATGTTGTAGTTCAGCGCCACGTTCCATACCTGATCAATGTCAACAGAGGCGCCGATACTGCCGTTGCCGACCTTCTGGTTACCACCGGCTGAGTTTGGCGCCTGCTTACAGCTTATTGTGTAGTTGACGCTGCCCAGCAGGCTCAAATCCCATCCCGAGCGCACCTGATACCAGGTCGGCCTGAACACACCGCTGAAATTGGAACACAGGTTGTCGTCCTTGATGTATAAACTGGCCTTGTTGATTTCAGGCGCCTTGGCATCCTCACCGAACTGGCCCCACTCGATAAGTTGCGAGAGTGTCAGTTCCCCGACAAAGGTACCGCCATCCCACAGGCCCCAGTCACCATCGAGAAACCCGAGGCCGTTGAGCACGATATGCGCGGTGTCCCCGGTGGGGCCGGGATATTTATCACCGTACCCCACTTGGTCAAATGAGCTGTATGCGCCACCCAGGAGGCTAGGGGTCAATTCCGGATTGAGCGCGTTGTTCAGGCGATAGACAAAATCGGCACCCCAGCTGATATCCCAGTATTCTTTGGCCAGCGAAATGCCGAAGGTATCAATATCGTCCTTGTAGACCCAGCCGTAGGAACCCAGCAGCGTAGCGTTGGTGTTGGCGGCCTCGGCTACCGAAGCCGGGTTTGACCCATTGGGACCAAGAACTGAGTACAGGCCACTGGTAAGCCTGTCGGTGTTATTCATGTATATAACGGCGGCCTCCAAATCCCAGGGCTCGATCTGGTACTTCACGTTTATGCCCCAGTCACCGGAATCCTTGCTTTTATAGTCAACCGAACGCAAGCAGGTTCTGCCATTAGCGCCTGCTGCTGCTGTCAAACACTCGGAATTCTCCGTCAGCGCCTCGTTCAAACTGAAATAAGTGCCCGATGCCGGCCAGCGCAATGGCTGAAAGCCCATCGCATAAAAGGCGCTGACGCTCAAGCCATCTTCAAACTGCACAGTCGAGGAAATCTTGTCATTGGGGATGAACAGCTCTTTTGCTTCGCTACCCGGGGTTCCCAAGCCCTTGGCAAGATCAAGCGCCGCCATCGATCCGGCAAAACCATGGATGGCACCAATCGACAACAAACTCTGCCCCCAGTACAGCGTGTGACGACCAATACGGACGTTGGCGGAGGCATCTTCACCCAGTTCAAAATTGCCGAACACGAAGGCATCGAGCAGTTCACCACCGCGGTAATGCTGGTCCTTCGCCGCATCATTGTATTCACCGGGCTGCACCGTCAGGTAGGCGAAGGTCGAATACACAGAGCGCGGAAACGCAGCGCTATTGGCCTGCGTAAGACCGCTGCTGGGATAGGCACTGTTTTCATAGGCAAAGTCATACCAACCCGCACCACTCACCCTGAAACCCAGCTTGTCTTTCCAGATCACGTCCATCTCGGACAGCAGGTCGAATCGCTGGCTGACAAAGTGGCCTTGCTTGACCGAAAAATCCGCATCATCCGCCAATCCAGCTGCGGTGGGGTTCGGACCTGTCGCGCTCTTGGTGCGGGCGGGATCATAGATCGAGGGATCCGGATCCTGGACCCGCAGCATCACGTTACCCTTGGCGGTGTTATCCCAGCGAATTTCCCAGTCATCCGAAGTGTCGAACTTGAAAGCCTGCGCCGGCATGGCGGCGGCAGCGGTGGCTAGAATGGAGTACGCGAGCAGTTTTTTCATTATCAGACCATCCATTTTAGAGTTATGCGGTTGGCGCTTCAGGGACGGGCTCTCACCGGCTACGGGTTACAGGTTTCGAGCCACGACTTCCTCCACTGATTTCACGTTAAATACTACAACACTATCCGCGCAAGTCCAGTGTGAAAAATGGAATAAGATTGCATCTCCCGAAGTTCAGGTGGGCGCCAGGCTGGATTCAGGCCCATCGCGCGTGATCTTTGCAGCGGGACCGGATTTTATCAGGAACACTGCCAGCGCCGGCATCAGGATCAGGGAGCCGAACATATTCCAGATAAACATGAAAGTGAGCAGTATCCCCATGTCCGCCTGGAACTTGATGGGCGATAAGGCCCAGGTGATAACCCCTGCCGCCAGTGTGATCCCGATCAGTGCCACCACGCGCCCGGTAAAATTCAGTGTCTCGTAGTAGGCCGTGGTCAGGTCCTTGCCCTCGCGGGTTTTCGCCAGGATCACCGTCAGCACGTACAGTGAATAGTCAACCCCGATACCCACACCGAGTGCGATGACCGGCAGGGTGGCAACTTTGACACCGATACCCAGCCAGACCATCAGCGCCTCGCACAGCACGGAAGTGAGCATCAGCGGCAACACGGCGCAGATCACGCCCGGGATCGAGCGGAAGGTAATCAGGCACAGCACTATCACCGCCGCATAGACGTAAAACAGCATTTCCCGGTTGGCTTCTTTCACCACGATATTGGTAGCCGCTTCAAAGCCGGCCGTACCGGCCGCGCCCAGGAATTGTATCTTCGCATTGGGCCAGTCCTTATTGAACTGTTCGAGCGTATCGACCACGCGGGTCAGGGTAGCCGCCTTGTGGTCGGCCAGGTAGATCGACATGGGCCAGATCGAACAACCTGGATCCACATATTCAAGGTTGGTCAGTTCAGTCACCGCGTAATTGATGGTGTCCTGATTGCGAAACAGGGTCTCCCACTTAGGAAAACCCTCGTTGAGACCCATCATGATATCGCGGGTGCGAATGTTCAGGCCACCAACGTCTTCCACACCTTCAAGCTGCCGCAGACGCCATTCCAGCTCATTGGCCAGGCTCAGCCCTTCATGCTCGATACAACCATTCGGCTCGGTCTTTACAATGATCGCGAACACGTCGCTGCTCACCGAGTAGTTTTTCATCATGAAGGCCACGTCCTGGTTGTAACGGGAGTCCGCACGCAGTTCCGGCGCACCGGGATCCAGGTCGCCAATCTGCAAATCCTTGGCCACGTAAAAGCCGCCGATGGCCATCAGCGCGGCGATGATGATCGCAGCCGTGGCGGGTCCTTTTCGCGTAAAGGCCAACAGGAAGCGCCAGAAAATGTGCATGTCCTCGATGCTCTTGGCGCCGCGACTGGCACGCTGGGCGGAGGTCCTGCCAACACCGGTATAGGACAGTGACACGGGGATCAGGATCAGATTGGTGAAAATCAGCACCAGCACCCCGATGCTGGCGGTGATGGCCAGGTCCTGGATCACCTGGATCTGGATGATCATCAGCACCATGAATCCTACGCCAATCGCCAGCAGCGCCGTCACCCCGGCCAGGAATAGGCGCCGAAACGTGTAACGCGCGGCGATGTAACGGTGTGTGCCGCGTCCAATGTCCTGCATGACGCCATTCAGTTTCTGAGCGCCGTGACTCACGCCAATCGCAAATACCAAAAATGGCACGAGGATGGAGAAAGGATCGAGGTCATAGCCCAGGGTCGCCAGAATCCCCATCTGCCAGGTCAAGGCGATCAGGGTCACGAGTATGACCAGGACGGTGGAACGCAGGCAACGCGTGTACCAGAAAAGCAGCGCTGTAGCCATCACCACCGCCGCCCCGAAAAAGACCATCACCGCGATCAAACCGTCTATCAGATCTCCCACCAGTTTTGCAAAACCAATGATGTGGATGGATCTGTCCGGATTATCAGCGGTAAAGCGCTCGCGGATTTCTTCCAGCTTGTCACTGAGTTCCGCGTAATCCAGGCGCTCACCCGTGTCCGGATGGTAATCCAGGAGCGGTACGATGATGGTCATGGATTTCAGGTCGTTGGCTATCAGGTCGCCCAGGATACCGGCACGGACCATGTTGAGCTGTACCAGGGCAATGGACGCCGGTGAGGTGGGATCAAAATCGCCGGGAATCACCGGCCCGCCTTCAAACCCCTCCTCCGTTACCACACGCCAGCGGGTATTGGGCGTGAAGATGGACTTCATGCCGTTGCGATCGACGCCCGGAAGGAAAAAGATTTCGTCGTTCAGGGTTTCAAGAAATTTCAGGTTATCGGGTGTGAATATAGTGCCTTCCTTGACCGCCGCTACTATGCGCAGGTTGTTTCCCAGGCCCTTTAATTCATTTTTATTGGCCTGGTAATTGAGAACATACGGGTGCGCCTTGGGCAAGGTTTTTTCAAAGCCTGCCTGCAATTGGATTTTGGTCGCCTGATACCCCAGCACCAGGGTAACCAGGGCGCACAACAGCAGTACCGTTTTGCGGTGATTGAAAACGAGATTTTCGAGAAAGTTGCCAGAGTTTTCGTCGAATTTACTCAGATCCGCAATAATGGGTAGATCCGTCAGTGTTCCATGAGCCATTGCTGGTTCTCCGATATCTGTTATTGCGGTAATGTGAGTTTGGTAATGCCGCTGGGGCCTCCGACCAGCAGGGTGCCGGGAGGGCCTTCCGACACGGCATAAATTCGCCCGGCAGTGGTGTAGAGCTGTCCGGGGCCGGCAACCGGAACGCTGGCGAAGCTGGCGCCATTGTCCGTGCTCATCAACACCTCACCTCCGATACCCACCGCAATCAGGCGACCATCCGCCAGGCGGGTCGAATCGACAATCGCGCTGCTCAACGGTTTTTTCACGTCTGTCCATGTCGCTCCGTTATCCGCGCTTCGATACATGCGGCCGCGCAGGCCACCCATTACGATGCTGCCATCGGCGGCATCAATGACGGTGAAGAAACTGCCTTCCCAGGGTACGGTGGTTATACGTTTCGCAACATCTTGCTGGATATCGCCTTCCATCAGCAAGCCCGCTTCACCGCTTAAGACGAATTTGCCCGGCTGCGGCAGGGGAGCGAAATCGAACACATGGTAAAAGGCGTCGTTTTCGATTTTCTCCAGAATATGCTGCCAGGTCTGTCCACCATCCCGAGTTTCCAGAACCATGCCGTAGGCGCCCAGTGCATAACCGTGGTTCGCATCGGAGAAAGCCACCCTGAAGAAGGGCTTATCCGCGCCCTGGGATACCGCAAAATCCATTTCCTCTACCAGTTTGGAATAGAGTTCATTGTCGGGCTCAGCCGCTGCGCGGACCTGATAGTAGGCAAGGCCTTCCACGCCATAACGCACACCGTCATACTGCTTGATCCAGGTTTTGCCGCCATCGCTGGAGTGCAGGATCACGCCTTCGTGGCCTACCGCCCACCCAAGTTCGGGCGTTGGAAAATCGATATCCAGGATGGCGCTGCGCACCGGCACCTGCGCCTGCTGCCAGGTGTCACCGCCGTCATCCGAGTACAAAATATGTCCGTGGTGACCGCTGGCGAAATAGCGGTCACCAAATTTTTCAACGGAGTAAATCAGGGACTTCGATGCCAGGGGGCTGGGCGCTGCAGGTAATTCCAGGACATCGTATTTCTTGTCACCGAAAGCTGCCCAGGGCGCCATGGCCAGCGCGCAAGTCAGCACAAGTGTTTTAAGCGTCATACCACGATTCATATTGTTATCGCTCTCAATGTTTTTCTGGCGCTGCAGGGTGAGTTTAGCGGAATTGTAGCCCTCTGCAGACTATTTATTATAAACTACCCTGGCCCAACAACCGGCAGCAATGCCCGTCAGGCGACCACCACATGGCGCAGCAACTGGCCGTAGCCGTGAAATTCCGGCACATTGTCCAGCGCATGGCGGTTGCGCAGGTGTTGGCGCAACTCGCGCAACTTGTAGCACGGCACACTGGCCATGAAGTGGTGCTCCATATGAAAGTTCACGCCGCAGGGCGCAAATACCATACGCTGCCACCAGGGTGCTTCAACCGTGCGGGTATTCATGCGCGCATCGGGGGCGAACAAATCCGGCACAGCACCGTGTTCGGCAACCTGCCGCACGCGAATGATAAACATGAAGACTGTCATGTAGGCCACTGCCCACACCAGGTATGTCCAACCGATACCACAGGCGGCCAAAATCAGGAACAACACCCATTGCACCAGCAACTGCCGCACGAACGGCAGGGCTGAAGCGCGCTTTTCGTGCGACATCACGCCGGAAGCGCCGCGCACGATAAAAGACATCAATTTGAAACCGGTCTGGCCGGTGAGGTCGCGGATCATCTTGCGCCGAAAACTTGCGCGGGACACCGGGTAGGCCTGGTAGTTCAACAGGTCCGGATCGTCCCGGCTGCCAGATTTGCGGTGGTGCTCAAGATGGCCGCGCGCATAGGACGGCTGGTCATTCATTACTGGCAGGGCACACAACCACTGGCCGACGACATCGTTGAGGCGTGCGGAGCGAAACAGTGTGCGATGCCCACAATCGTGCATCAATACCGACAAGCCCAATTGCCTGCCCGCCAGCAGGACCACGGCAATCAGGATAGTCAACGGATTCGGCCAGGCGGCCAGGGCGGCGAAGATGGCAGCGATGGACAACCAGTTCCCCAGCACCAGGCGCCAGGCCTGCCAATCGCTCTTGGCGGTGAAATACGCCACTTCTTCACGGGTTACATAATCACTTACCTTCATCAGAGCCCCTTAACGAAAGCCGCGCCGTTCGCGTCGAGCCGGCAGAATCCGGTCGCCCACTGGATTATCCTTGACCCACGTTTATTATAGGCACAAATTCGATAACGTAGTAATAGGTATCTTTTAAATGAAAGCGATCCGTACATGAGCGTTCAGCGTGGCAGTTCCGACATACTCCATGGCCGACGTTTTGACTTCCCCACTGACTGATTTAGAACTGCTTCCCGACTTATTGGCGGGTGAGGCGGCCGCGTTCGAACGCTTAGTGCGGCACTATCACCAGCCCATGAAGCAGGTCGCACAGGCCATTATTGGCGAGGCACAAGCCGAAGAAGCGGTGCAGGAAGCATGGATTTCTGTCGTTCGAAGCGTGCGGGACTTTCAAGGGCGCTCCAGTATAAAGACCTGGTTGTTTACCATTGTTGCCAATGAAGCGAAGAGTCGCTTGCGCAAAAATCGCTACGATCACGGGGCGCGCGAAGTTCCAATGGACAGCCAGTCCGGCGCTAGCGACTTATTTGACAGCAGTCGGTGGCGCAACGATGGTCACTGGCAGCAGGCTCCCCGCGCCTGGCACGACGACTCGCCGGACTCACTGTTAAGCCATGAGGAATTCCGCCTCTGCCTCGATAAAACGCTGGCAAAACTGCCAGCAGACCAAAAAGCGGTGTTGACCTTGCGCGACTACCAGGGCCTGGAATTGGACGACATCTGTAACATTCTGGGCCTGACCGCGTCTAATACCAGAGTGCTACTTCATCGTGCGCGCTTAACGGTGTATGCAATGGTGGAGCATTTCGAGGAGACCGGTACATGCTGACCTGCAAAGAGTTGACGCAGCTACACGCCAGTGACTATCTGGACCATGAACTGACTTCTCGTCAGCGCTTTGGTGTGCGTCTGCATCTAATGCTGTGTCGGCACTGTCGTCGCTTCGTTACGCAGTTGCAAGTGGTGCGTGGCTTGTTGCGACACAGCCCACCACCCGCTACAGAGTCGCAGGTACAAGACACGGCAGCGCATCTGCATGAGGCCTATCATCAACAAAATAAATCTTGATGCTGTTGTAACAAAGGAGGGCCTCATTCGTCCAATGTGTGTGGGTAAAGTACTTACCCTGTTTTCAACCTTTATTATCTAATCCGATTGGAGAGTTAATATGAACAACCGTACTATTAAAAATGTGTCCAAACTCGCTATGGCCACAGCGGCTGCAGCCCTGTTCGCTTCTGTATCTGTGCCGACTGCTTTCGCGGGTGAGGAAGCTGGCTCTGTCAAGTGCATGGGCATCAATGCCTGCAAGGGTGAGTCGAAATGCAAAACAGCGGACAGTGCCTGTTCAGGCCAAAATTCCTGTAAAGGTCACGGCTGGCTGCTCACCTCCAGCGCGGAAGAATGCACCACCAAGGGTGGCACTGTAATCAAATAGTGGTTTACGTGATGACATCAAGCAGGGGAGCAACACTCCCCCGCTTGTTTACAGCGAGTGCGAGACATGTCAGCGTTAACCGAACCAGCTCTAGTCGAAGGATTTGGCCTGGGTTTGCGACCTGAACACTACGTGGAGTTTATCTCCGCCCCCCAGCGCGTGGACTGGGTCGAAATCCTCTCGGATAACTACCTGGTGCCTGGAGGAAAGCCCCTTTACTACCTGGATAAAATACGCCGCGACTACCCTGTTGCCATGCACGGTGTCGCCATGAATCTGGGCTCCGTCGATGCGCTTGACACAGACTATGTGCGGTCAATAAAGACGTTAGCGCAGCGTGTCGAGCCCGCGATTATTTCCGATCATCTTTGCTGGACCGGCTTTGCAGGAAAGCAACTACACGATCTACTGCCATTACCCTATACCGAGGAAGCCGTGGCGCACCTGAGCACGCGCATCCGGCAGGCACAGGACATTCTGGGTCGTCGTTTGGTGATCGAGAATGTATCCTCGTATATGGAAGCCGACACCCCCATGCGCGAGTGGGAATTTGTCAGCGCCATTGCCGAGGCGGCTGATTGTGATCTGCTGGTGGATATCAACAATATCTATGTATCAAGCTGTAACCATGGCTTCGATCCGTTGATGTACTTGCAGGCGCTGCCCAAAAAACGCGTGCGTCAGTTTCATCTGGCCGGCCATAGCCACGATGGCGCCCTGTGTATTGATACCCATGACCAGCCTGTTTGTGCTGCGGTATGGCAGCTGTACCAACACGCCATTGCCATACTCGGTTCTATCCCGGTGATGATAGAACGTGATGATAATATCCCGCCTTTGGCGGCATTGGTGCAGGAGCTGGATCATGCCAGACACCTGGCTCGCAGCGCGGCACAAGGGCAGTCCGATGCCGCCGCATGAACTCAAGTTACAGGAGTGGCAAGCAGCCCTGCAGGAGACCATTCTGTCGCCAACCACCGCACCAAAGCCCAAACTGACGGGCTGGCTAAGACAGGGCGGCGCCAACCCGGACAGGCGACTGGGCGTTTATGTTGATGCCTATGTGTTACGCCTGCTTGAGGCATTGCGGTCCAACTATCCTGCAGTGCATCAACTGCTGGGCGACACGGAGTTTGATCGTATGGCCTGCCACTATTTGGCCGCCCATCCACCCTCACATCCATCCATTCGTTGGTTTGGTTTGCATTTATCCGATTTTTTGGCAAGGGAAACACCTTACGCCAATATCCCCTCCCTGGCCGAACTGGCGGTTTTTGAGTGGGCCTTGCGCCACACAGTTGATGCAGCGGATGTTGAAATCCTGACGCTCGAGGCATTGCAGGTGATCAAGCCCGAGTCATGGGCGCAACTGACGTTTGCGTTACATCCGTCACTGTCCATTCTGTTCTTCCAATGGAACGCGCCACACATCTGGAACGCATTAACAAGAAATGAAAATCCGCCGGAACCGATTCTGCAAGTGATGCACTGGCTGGTGTATCGGCAGCCCGACCTGCTGAGTGGCTGGCGCAGCGCCACGGCGCTGGAAATCGCCGCACTCAATAGTGTCCGTCGTGGCCTCAGTTTTGCCGATCTGTGTGAAGAGCTGGGTCAATTGGTTGAGGATATTGAATCGATCCCGTTGACCGCGGCAACTTTTCTGAAATCGTGGGTGGCACAGGGCTTGCTCGCATTTCGGCAACCAGTAGGGTAATTACTTGGGTACTCAACCTGGCAAAAGGAGCAGCAAATGGCAAATGGCGCTTTAATGCACAGTAGGTCGGTCATCGCGTCTGCCTGGGGCATTGTCCAACGCAAAATGGACAACCTCGCTGCGGTAGCCAATCTGGTGGCTCGTTGGTACATTGCCAAGATATTTTTCTATTCCGGCCTGAATAAATTCCGGGACTGGGAAAGCACCCTGTATCTGTTTCGCGAGGAGTACCATGTACCGCTGCTAGCGCCGGAAATCGCCGCGGCGTTGGCCACGGCGGGTGAATTGGGGTTTGCCGTATTACTGGCTGCGGGGTTATTCACTCGTTTTGCGGCCAGCGGATTGTTTCTTATCAATATTGTGGCAGTCGTTTCCTACCATGACGCACTCAAGGATTCCCCGGCTGCTCTGCAGGATCATCTCGAATGGGGCATTTTATTGGCGCTCCTGCTAACCACCCAGGTACAAACACTTACCCTGGACCAAACGTTGGCGCGCCGTAACAAGGCGTAAGCCTGAGCCAGTCTCAATCCCCTGCGCGAGATGCGACATACCCGTATGGACCCACTCCTCACCCAACAAGCCACCGGCCAGCCAACGTTACAGTTAACGCTGACTTTTTTCGCCGCGTCTATTGTCCTGACGCTGTTGTTGTATCTGAACGGTGGCGCAACCAGCCCTTTTGCGTCGCTATACCTCGTACCCATAGCCATCTCCGCCGCAACCCTGTCTACGCGTTACACCGTTGCGCTGGCGGCATTTTGCTTGCTGGCATATTCGCTGCTGATGTTCTTTTACCAGCCACTACTGCTTCTGTCGCCCGACCACGAGATGGTGTTGAACGCAGAACACCACAGCATGCACAGGACAGAAGATCACTCGATGAATTGGCATGTGCTAGGCATGTGGCTGAACTTTGTGTTGAGTACCGTGTTAATCAGTTATTTTGTGTTACGTATGGCCAGGGCATTGCGAGTCCGGGATGCCGAACTGGCTGCTTTTCGTGAAAAGCAGCTGCGTGACGAGCAATTAATCGGTATTGCCACGCTGGCTGCGGGAACTCTGCATGAACTGGGCACCCCGCTGGCAACAATGACGTTGCTGACGCAGGAGCTGAAAAACGCTGCCAGTGCCAATCCCGCACTGGCTGAAGATACCAAACTGCTGGCGGAACAGTTAGCGCGATGCAAAATGATCATGCAGAACCTCGCACAGGTCGCTGAGCAGCGCTCAGGTGAATTACAACGTGTGGCAGTCGGTGAATACCTGGACAGAGTCCTGGCCAATTGGTCGTTACTGCAACCCGGCATTACCCTGAAAACGGAGTTTCAACCGGATTGCGGTTTTATCCGTATCGACAGCTCCGTTGAGCAGGCCATCATCAACTTGTTGAACAATGCGGCTGAAGCCAGTCCGACAGGGATAGAGCTTACTGTTCAAAAACAGACACTGAACAACACGCTTTCCATACTTATTCGCGATCATGGTCCCGGTATCAGTCTTGATGCTGAATCCCTGGGTAAACCTTTCGTATCGACACGCGGGGCGGGTCGCGGACTGGGACTGTTCCTGTCCAATGCAACGATAGAGCGCCTCGGTGGCCAGGTCATCCTGCAATCGCATGCCGATGGTGGGACACTAACCGCCATTACCCTGCCGGGAGCATGATGAAGCGATTTCTCATTATTGACGATGATGCCACGTTCGCCAATGTGTTGGCGCGCTCACTGTCCAGGAAGGGCTATCACGCACAGGTCGCCAACGACGGCGGGACGGCATTAGCCATGCTGCGCGAGCAGACCCCTGCTTTGGTTATCACTCAAGTGGTCCTGGATTTGAAATTGGCGGAAACAACGGGCCTGCAGTTGTTACCACAACTCCTGGCGCTACAACCGGCGTTGCAGGTGGTGGTATTAACGGGTTACGCCAGTGTGGCGACCACGGTTGAATCGATCAAACAGGGAGCGATGAATTATTTAGCCAAGCCGGCGACCGTGGAAGAGATTCTTGCGGCGTTCGACTGCGCCGGTAATCCATCGAATTCCGGCAACAGTGTGCAGGCGTGCATAGACGATAATCCCCTGAGCATGCAGCGTGTGGAGTGGGAATATATCCAACGACAGCTCATTGCGAATAATAACAACATCGCAGCCACAGCGCGTGCGCTCGGTATGCACAGGAGAACCTTACAGCGCAAATTACAAAAACGTCCGGCCAAATCCTGAGTTGCGACAAACGCTCGCGGATCAGCCCGCGCATCAGGGAAACAAGGTCACGAACAGGTACACCGCGAACAACAGGATAAGCACCAGGCCCTGGAGGATGTTGGTGCGGCCCTTTATAAGCGAAAGGATCAACACGAAGAGCGACAACAGGAAGATCACCATACTCGGCGCATCGATGCCCATGGCCAGCGGCATACCCGTGCTCAGTGCAACAAAAACCACGACCGGAATGGTAAGGCTAACGCTGGCCAGGGCCGAACCCAGTGACAGGTTCAGGCTGCGCTGCAACTGGTTTGCCCCCGCCGCACGCACCGCACTGATGCCTTCGGGTAGCAGCACTACGCAGGCGATGATAATCCCCGACAGCGCCACAGGTGCATGGATGGCATCAATAAAGGCGTCCAGCTCGGGAGCCATGCTCTCCGCCAGTAACACCACAGCCCCCAGGTGTACCGGCAGCAACACCGTGCTCAGGGTGGTCGAACGCCGTGACGGCTTCACGACCGTTTCACTCACCTGCCCCTCCACGAAATGGTCCTTGTGTCGAAAATTCTGCACGAACAGCAGGCTGCCGTACAACGCCAGTGTGATCAGCGCCACAAACACCAGCTCACGGTCGGAGTAGTAGGGGCCGGGTACGCCGTTCGTGAAATCGGGCAATACCAGTGTAAGCACCGAGATCGCAACCAGCACCGTGAGCTGCGCAATGACACCCTGTGTGCTGAACTCCTGTTCCCGGAATTTCAGTCCCCCGATAAACAAGGTGATTCCCGTCATGCCGGTGAGGATGATCATGATAGCCGCGAACACCGTGTTACGCGCCAGCACTGAAGCGCCTTCGCCAATGGTTAACATCAGCGAGACGATAATCGATACCTCGATCACCGTCACCGAAAGTGCCAGTAACAGTGCCCCGAATGGCTCACCCACGCGAGCGGCGAGAACCTCCGCATGATGCACAGCTCCGAGCACCATCACTAACAGTGCTGCCACAGCGAAGGGCAGGTCCCAGAGGGCGTGCAGGGTGTGGTGCAGGGCAAACGCCAGCCATGCCAGTGTCGGCCACAGCAGCGCCTTGAAGAGGGAAGGCTCTCGCGACAGGTCAGGTCCCATCTTGGCTCATCGACCTCGATACAGTAAGTATCCCCCGCAAAGCCAGGGGCTTTAGTGTGTGAGCCGCCCAAAGCGGTAGTTACGCAACCTTGCGGCTCCTTGAGCCCCCTGAAGGGGCGTGTCATTCAAACCAATGACGCCTGAGCTAGCCGTTGATGGATCACGATTGGAGGCTCCGTTGCGGCGATTGGCAGCGGGCATGCTCCGCTTGCTCAAACTGCTGAGATATTCGCCGCGGAGCATGCCCACTGCCACTCGCCTTTATCGCACGTACATCACAGTCGTCGAGTTCACTTCGCCAGCGTCCCTCCCCGGCAAAGCCGGGGGGTCTCCCTTTTGTACTAGCGCAGCAGTTGCGGTGCCAGGCTCTCGATCTGCCGGCGTACGCCCTCGCGCCAATCCACCCTGGTTTCGCCGATCAGATTATGCATGTTCCGCGTATCAATACACAGACTACCGAAGGCTTTGGGGTTGTCCTTGAATATCGGCTTGAAGCCTGTCAGCTCACTGATATAAGCACACCATTCTTCGATGCTCACTTTTTGCGAGCCGCCAAAGTTCAATGTTGTGACATCGGGGCTGGCCGCGCCCAGCAAATAGGGTATTTTCTCGATGTAATCGTCGGCGTGCAGTGGATTATAGTAATTGGGTTTGTCCGGATGCAGATCAATTGGGATGCCCTGCTGCATCATCAGCAGATGAAAGTACATCCAGCCACCATTATTGCCATAGGGTACGCTCAGTCGGGCAATGGTTGTGGGCATGCGGTGCTGGTGAGCGACAAAGCGGCACACAGTCTCCGCGGCGATCTTGGAGATGCTGTAAGTAGGGAACATGGCGCGGTGATTATCGCCCAGCGGCGCATTCTCCGCGCGCGGTTCCTGCCCACCGTATTCATAGACAGCCGCGGATGAAAAATGCAGGAAGGCTTTGGCGCGCAGGCAGCGCAGCATCAGGTTGCCCAGCCCCTCGGCATTCGCGGCGAGGTCGTAGTCAAAGTCGCCGCTTTTCACCACCGCGAAATTTAACACGTAGTCGAAGTCCTCGGGCACGACGGCCAGGCTGGCGGCATCGGCGAGGTCCGCCTGCAGCACTGTCGCTCCCATGCCCTCCATCAGTTCGCGATCCTCGGTCTTGCGAAATCGGGCCAGGGCATAGACATCCGCAATTCTGGCAAGCTGCTCCACTACCGGCAGCGCCACCTGCCCGGTGGGGCCAGTGATCAGGATTTTCTTGCCGCGAAGATCGACGGGATTTACAGGCATGGGTTGCTCCTCAATGTTGCAGTGGATTGTTGCTGTGGGCGTCTCAGGCACGCACTCGCGGCTGGCCGCCCCGCGGGTGGCCGCCCCGCGGGTAGTTGCTATAACCCTCGGCGCCCGGGGTATATAAAGTGGCCAGGTCGAACTCAGCCAACGCCAGGCCATCCTGCCAGCGTTCAACCAGATCCGGGTTTGCGATGAAATGGCGACCGAAAGATACGGCCCTCAATTTTCCCGCAGCGACGGCCTGTTGCGCTTCCTCGAAGCGGTAGCTCTCATTGCCAACCAGGCGTTCAGCAAAAAAACGTCGCCCCAGTTCAACGTTGTCCACGCGGCCTTGCGGATAGCGCATGATATGCAGGTACGCCAGGTCCAGTGCGCCGGCTTCTTGCAGCAGGAATTCAAATGTCTGTTGCGGATCGTCGTCCTGCATGTCGTTGAATGGATTGTCCGGACAGATACGCAGGCCAACACGTCCAGCGCCATCGACACTGGTCATTGCCGAGAGCACTTCAAGTACAAACCGCGCGCGGTTCGCGGCACTGCCGCCGTATCCATCGGTGCGTTTGTTGGTACCGCTACACAAAAACTGCGCGGGCAGATAACCGCTGGTACAGTGCAGTTCAACGCCGTCGAAGCCCGCGGCCAGCGCATTGACTGTCGCCTGCCGGTAGTCCCCAACGACCTGTGCGATTTCCTCCAGCGCCAGGGCGTGGGGCTCATCAAACGGCTGCATGCCCTGCTGGTCTGTGTAAATCTCGCCGCGGGCCTGCAGCGCCGACGGCGCCACTGTGCGGCTGCCCGCAGGTTTATTCAGGGCATTGGCTACTCTGCCTACGTGCATGATCTGGGCCACCATGCAACCGCCCGCCTCATGCACCGCGGTAGTGATGGCATGCCAGGCGTCGATCTGCGCCTGATTGTAAATGCCCGGCGTGCGACAATAGCCGAGTCCGTCGGCACTGGGTGCGATACCTTCAGAGATGATCAGTCCGGCGCTCGCGCGCTGGCGGTAGTAGTCCACCATGATGGCGGTGGGTACGCCGTCAATACTCGCGCGACTGCGCGTCATGGGCGCCATGACAATACGGTTGCGCAATTGCAATGCCCCGAGTGTCACTGGTGTGAATAAATCCATCGTCATTACCTAACGTACACGTATCATCGGATCAGCCGCGCCGCGGCGCATACGGCTGAGAAACTGTTCCAGCGGCGCCGGTGGTGCCACCTGCGGTTCATTGCTGTCCGGCGGATTGGCCCAGAACGCAGCCCAGCTGGGCCACAGCGCATGGTAGGCGCCTTCGTAGGATTCCCGGTCCGGCCAGCGCATCTTGTTATCGCCCACCGGCGGCAGAGTGATGTCAGTGGCGTACCAGTAACATGGCAAGCGGCGGCTGAAATACCAGCGGCCATCCCGGCGTTCGTAGTTGTCCCAGTACAGCATTTGCATGATAACCCACTCGCTGTGGCCATCCGCGCAGGGTGTCTCGTGTTCATTCTTGGAGTAGACCACACCGTGGGCATGGTCGGGATCATCGAACTCAATAATATGGTTGCCGATATGGTGCGATGTGCCGGTGAACTGCAGGCGCAGGGTATCGTCCAGCCAGCGCTTCAGGTGCGCACGCCCGACCTGGTTGCGGCTGACCCGGATATCGGGCACAAACAGGTTCACGTGGGCGTCCAGGTCGCGCATGTCCAGCGACAGGGAATACTTCGCGGCGAGTTGGCGGATATCGTCCAGGGACTCCAGTCGATCGATGCGCGCCAGCAGCGTCTGCTCAGTCATGGTTCATATCCACATCAGCCCCGCCCAAGGATCACCGCACCGGTGGGTACGCCCACCCCGCTGCTCACCAGCACATGGTTGACCGTTTTTGGCGGCTGGCCGGTGGACGCACCGCGCACCAGGCGCACACCTTCTGCAATATTGTTCATGCCGTGAATATAGCCCTCGGACATCAGGCCGCCATGGGTGTTGTTGGGCAGGCGACCGTCGCTGTCCAGGGCGCCCTCGCGCACCAGGTCCTTGCCTTCACCGCGACCACAGAAACCGAAGCTCTCCAGTTGCATGATGACTTCGGACGTGAAGGCATCATAGAGACACGCCGCATCGATATCATCCGGGCCAAGCCCGGACATCGCGTAGACGCGCGCCGCCGCCATTTCCATTTCCGGCAATGACAGAAGGTCATCCCGGTAATAGCTGGTCATCTGTTCCTGGCCGCGGGTGGAGGCCTGGGTGACACCGCGAATGATCGCCGGTGTCTGCCTGAGGTCGCGCGCCCGCTCGGCACTGGTTACAAGGATAGCGCAACCGCCGTCTGTTTCCTGGCAAAAATCGTACAGGCACAGCGGCTCGGCGATACGTTTGGAATTCAGGTATTGCTCCATGGTCAGCGGCTTGCCGTAGCCGTAGGCACGGGGATTGCGCAGAGCGTAATCGCGCTGCGAAATGGCCACGCGGCCCAGATCCTCGCGGGTGACGCCGTAGGTGTGCATGTATTTATTGGCAATCATGGCAATCCACGATCCGGGTATCAACATACCGTACGGCATATACCAGGACCAGTGGATCAGGTCACTGCTGGAGATATCGCCGGACACACCCTGACCCATGCGCTTGCCGGAGCGGCCATTCATGGCGCGGTAGCACACCACCGTCGTCGCCTGACCGGTGGCGATTGCCATGGCTGCCTGGGCAATGGTACCCACCGCCGCGCCACCGCCGTAGTTGATGCGGCTGTAAAACGACAGGTCGCCGGCACCCACGGCGCGCGCCACCTCGATCTCATCGGTGGAGTCCATGGTGAAAGTCACCAGCCCATCTATCTCGCCAGGGTCCACCCCCGCATCGTCACAAGCCAACTTGATGCACTGCGCTGCCAGCGACAGTTCCGAGACACCAGAGTTCTTGGAAAATGCAGTGGTGCCGATACCGGCAATCGCCGCCTCGTTTTTCAGTGACACTGGCATCAGGCGCTCCCGGACAATTTATACACCGGCAGGGCGAACCCATCGGGGTCGCGCTGGATGAGCATCTC
>JANPDE010000165.1:0-2428 GCA_031431315.1 Haliea sp. | reverse complement strand
CGGTAGATTTGACCGGCACCGATGATCGTCCGGATCTGGTCGGGGTATGGAATACCTTCGGCAACAGCCGTAGTTACATCATGGTGCAGGTAGTGGCAGCCATGGATCCCACAATCGTAAAGAATGAAGGATTTTTCAATGCGGTGGACATGATTATTCCCGAGGGAACAATCGCTCACCCACCGCCAAACAAGCCGGCCGCGCTCGGCTCTTTTCATCCGGCCTGCGAAATCACTGAAGCGGTATGTGTGGCCCTTTCAGCCGTCGCGCCCGAGCGTTCGGCTCCCCAGGTGTACAAGATTGGTATGCCCAATGCGGTCATAGGCTTCGATAAAAACGGGCAGATGTGGATGGATCAGGGCGTTGACGCACGCACCATGGATACGTCCGCCGTACAGGGTATAGACGGTTGGGGTTCCTGCCCGGTGAGCCTGGGCAGCTTGCTGTTGTCTCAGGTTGAGGATGCCGATAGCCGCTTCCCGATCATCAACATCAGTCGCGACATGACGATAGACTCAGAGGGAGCCGGGCGCTGGCGGGGCCAGCCCGGGAGTCTCAACATCAAAAAAGTTCTGAAACCCGCTACGGCGATGGCGTGGATGGTTTCGGCGCAGCATACACTTAGCGGCATGTGCGGCGGTGATGATGCGAGTTCTTACTCAAGTCATTTCGAGGTGGGCACAGCGAACGAATATAAAATTGAACTGATCGCGAACGCGTTACTGCCAACGGGTGCGGTAATTGCTTATCAGCACGGGGGTGGCGCTGGTTTCGAGCCCGCGTTAATGCGCAATCCTGAAGCGGTCAGGGATGATGTGCTCGATGAAATTGTCAGCGTGTCACGCGCCGGGGACACGTACGGTGTCATTTTCTCGGGAACGGTAGCGGCTTACGACCTGGAAGTCGACGTTGCGGCAACCACCGCACTACGCAAGAATTTGAGCGCGGTAAAAGCGGCGTAGACGCGGGAGCGGATGAATGAATTACCGAGTAGGTATCGATATTGGCGGAACGTTTACCGACTTTGCTCTCCTTAAGGGTTCAGAAGTCATTCTCTATAAGAACTTGAGCACGCCGCAAGACCGGTCTATGGGTGTCTTGTCCGGGCTGGAAAAGCTGGCGGCAATGACGGGTTCAACCCTGCGTGATTTCATGTTGCGGTGCGACGCCATTGTCCACGGCACCACCATTGCGGATAACACCCTGATAGAAATGAACGGTGCCGTCACCGGCTTGATTACCACGGAAGGTTTCCGCGATGAAATGGAGTACCGCCGTGGCTTCAAGGAAGATATCTGGGATGTGCGACTGCAGCCGCCGCCACAGATCACTCCGCGACGTCGGCGTTTGACTGTACCGGAACGCATTTTGCACGATGGGTCTGTCTACAAGCCGCTCGATGACAATGCGGTGCGTGAGTGCTGCAGAAGATTGCGTAGGCAAAATGTAGAGTCTGTGGCGATCTCCCTGCTCTTTTCTTTCGTGAATCCAGCCCACGAAAAGCGCGTTGCCCAAATCGTAGCGGAAGAAATGCCCGGCGCGCATATCTCGTGTTCCCACCAGGTTCTGCCCCGTGCGCCCGAGTATGACCGCACCAGCACTACCGTGGTCAACGCTTACGTCGCGCCCAGGGTGACGGCCTATCTCGAAAGGTTGGTCGCCAGGCTGCAGGATGAGGGTTATCAAAACCAGCTCATGGTAATGCAGGCCAGCGGCGGTGTGATGACCAGGGAATATATCAAAGGGTCTCCTGTTCGTGTGCTGGCGTCAGGTCCTGCTGGTGGGGTGATTGGATCTGCCCATGTGGGTGTGGCAAAGGGGTATCCCAATCTGTTGTGCGTGGATATGGGTGGCACCTCGTATGACATTTCCATGGTGTTGAATGGCGCTGCGCCCGCAGTGGCAGGCTGGAATATGCACCACCGTTACCTGGTGGGCGTGCCCATGGTGCAGGTCGAAACACTGGGCGCCGGTGGCGGTTCCATCTGCTATGTCAACAACGGTGAACTGGAAGTAGGGCCTGCATCCGCTGGCTCAGAACCCGGTCCCATTTGCTACGGGCGCGGTGGTGTGAAGCCTACGATCACCGATGCGCTATTGCTGCTGGGTATCCTGTGCTCAGATTCGGAATTCGCCGGGGGAAGTTTTGCGCTGAGCCGTGCGGGTGTGGAGGAAGCGTTTACCGAGATCGGTAAGCAAATGGGGTACAGCGCCCAGGAAGCGGCCTTTGACTGCTGGCGTATTGTGAATGCCAATATGTCCGAGGGCGTGCGAAGGATTACCGCCGGCAAGGGTGTCGACCCCAGGGATATGTGCATGCTTGCCTATGGGGGCAACGGGCCAGCGTTTGCGGCTATACAGGCTGAAGATCTGGGTATCGACAAGGTGCTGGTGCCGAAAGCCTCGCCCGCTTTTTCTGCGCTGGGCA
>JANPDE010000164.1:0-10104 GCA_031431315.1 Haliea sp. | reverse complement strand
GCCGGCTTGCCTCATCAGTGCGATGGCGCACAGACCAATGGCGTCACACGCTATACCATGAGCGCGACGAATCGGAGCTAACTCCATGAACCGCGCAGACTTTCCCCCGATAAAGGTCACACCACCACCGCGACGCGAATGGCGGGTACGCCACGAGTTGCGCAGTGTTATGCGACTGACGGCCACTGGCTTTGGTGTCTATATCTGCTATCGCCTGATGACGCCATTCTTTCCCTCCATAACGGCAGCGCTTGCATTGGCCGTGGTGTTCCTGCCGTTGCAGAGCCTGATCGAATCGAGACTGAAGCGACCCGGCCTCGCCGCATGTCTATCCGTGCTGATAATTGCGCTGCTGGTTATATCGCTGGCGACGCTACTCACACAACAAGTCATGATCGAGGCCACGCGTGGCGTGCAACTTGTCGAGACGAAGCTGACGAGTGGCGAGTGGCTGCGGCAGTTTCAAGCGTATCCCCGGTTAATGGCGCTGCAGCAGGAGATCGATCGGCAGATCGATTTTTCTGGTACCGCACGTACTATGGAGACATGGTTGAACGAAACTGCGGGTGCCTTTTTGAAGGGTTCCGTATTTCAGCTGATTGGCCTGTTCCTGACGTTCTATCTGTTGTTTTTCTTTCTCCGTGATCGTCAAGCCGCGCTCAGTATGCTGCGCGCGCTATCACCATTCTCAGACGATGAAATGGACCACTTGCTTGAGCGGATCGGCAATACCATCGATGCCACCATTTACGGTGTGCTGGCGGTCTCCTCTGTACAGGGGTTACTGGGCGGATTGATGTTCTGGTGGCTGGGGCTGTCGGCACCGCTGTTATGGGGCGTGGTGATGGCCGTAGCGGCTGTGATTCCGGTCGTGGGCGCCTTCGTTGTATGGATTCCAGCGGCAATGTATCTGGCGCTGGATGGAAGCTGGGAAAAGGCACTGATTCTGGCGTTGTGGGGCATATTCGTAGTCGGCACAATTGACAATTTGCTGCGTCCGCTCCTGGTGGGAAAACGCCTGCACCTGCATACGGTGCTCACCTTTCTGTCGATGGCTGGCGGATTGCTTGTGTTTGGCGCTGCGGGCCTCATCCTCGGTCCGGTGGTCCTCGCTATGACCACGGTGCTACTGGAAATTCAACGCGACCGCGGATCACGGGCACCCTGATCGGGCGAGTAGCGCAGTTGTCCGATCGATGCTATTGAGCTGGGGTTGGTTGGGCTTGGCTCTCTCCCGGAGCTGCGGAACTCGCTGTGGGCTGCTCTGCCGGGATAGGCACAGCTTGTGCTTGCGAAACGTTCACTGGAGGAGATCCAGTTGTTTTTGTAGTGGTAGCAGGCGCAATTTCAGTCAATGCAGCGGGGCTTTCCACAATTGGCTCAGGTAGTGGCTGCTGCGTTTCCTTTTCCGGAGTCGCAGTTGTCTCCGGCTCGGGTGTGTTCACCTCTGTAGCTGCTACCGCAGGCACTTCTTCCGGGATGGCCTGACTTTGCTCCAGACGTTTAATCCGTGCCCCGGCCAGCCCGGAAAACTGTCCATCGGGGTATTTCTCCAGATAGGCTTTAAGTTCAGCCGGGTCGCTGCTGTCCTTGATGCTCGTCCAGAACAACAGTTCAACTTCATCCACACTGGCCTCATTCTGCGCATAGAAATAGAACTGGCCAACCACCTGGTCGTAAATCGCAGGCACCTGTTCATGCTTGACGGTAAGCGCCTGGCGGTTTACTTCAGCTCTCACTTGCCGTGCGACCTGATCAATGGGAACTCCGGGGCGTTCCATTTCTTTCATGAATACGCGGGTAAACAAGCCGTTTCTGACCGGATCACCCTCACTCAATCGGTCCAGCGCTTGTTGCCCTTCACCCGCCGAGTAAATCACCATCTGGCCATTGGCGCCGCCCACGCCAGTCAAGCCACGGCCACCAATGGCGCGTCCGGTGCTTTTAAACGGATTGTCTCTACAGGCGTCCACCACGGCCAGGGTGAGAGCGGGCTTCCGCTCACGCAAATCCTCCAATACGCGCGATAAAGCCAATGCATCGTCGCGCACCTGATCTTCACTATCAGCGCGAACATCCACTGGCAGCAGGTAATTCATCGCCTCAATCTGTACGCCGTGGCCGGAATAAAACAGTACAACCTCATCGCCGCCTTTGATCAGCGCCTTAAAATCACGCACGTCATCTTTCATTTGCTTAAGATTACGGTCTTTCACCACCATAACAGCATAGCCTGCTTTTTGCAGCGCTACTGCCATGGCATCCGCATCGGCTCGTGCATTGCGCAAGGCAGGCACTTCCTGATAGCTGTCATTGCCGATCAGCAACGCATGGCGTGCTGCATGCGCAAGTTGTGCTTGCGTCAGCGTCAAAAAGCCCATCGTAATAAATATGAAAAAAGTCCGCACCGGAGTAAACATAAACTCGATTTATCCTAAATTGACCGTGGAGCGTTGGACAAGTTGTGTAGCATCATGGTTCAACCTGCCACGCCTTTCAAACCGGTATAAATTGACACAACAGTGGTAAAAATGGCTGCGATGGAGCCGCCAATCATTTTGAAATTGGTGGAAAGCGTGTGCAGGCTGTGTGGGTTGACATTGCCCTCAGTCACCCGACTGATCAACATGCCGGTTAAAAAACTAAACGCAATACTGGCAGAATACTCAAGCAGCTCACGCCATTCAAACCCATTGCGCGGAAGGATCGGTGTTTGATCCACTACCCCAATAATAGCGCTCATGCCGATAACCGATGCCACCGCTAAAAAAGCCGTGCCGACAAACCACGGTAGCAGTGTTCTGGGCTCATCCCGAAATAACCAAAAGCCAAATGGCAATGGCACCAGCATTGAAATCAGGCGCAGGTAAACTACATTCAAATCATACACAATGGTAATCAGCGTGTGTGCGACCAATAGCAGAATCAGTGGTGCCAGAATGAAGCGAGCAACGTCGCCGGTAAAATTGCCTAGATTGGCGGTGGCACGATTAACAACTTCGGCGCCACGTTCCACCAGCTCGTCTGCTTGTTCACCGAGAGTCTGGTGCGAGGACAATTCATTAACCCGGCTTTCCAGTTCAGCGATGCGGGCCATCATCGGTTTGAACAAGTACAGATCCCGGGTGCAGGTTTTACAGACCACTGCAGCCTCGTCGACCTCACTTAAACAATACGGGCAGGGTGTCACTGCACAACCACCAGATGCACTACCGAGTTGGTTTCGCGGCCGTCCTTGTCCAGTACAGTAATTTTAAGGTCGTGTTCGCCTACTGGCACATCGGCATTGGGGAACACAATCCCGGTTTCGGTGATGGACTGTTGCAGCCTTGGCGTGAGATCCACAGAAGGTGTTTTCAGGTACATCACTTTCACGCTGGCGGGATCAATGGTGTTCCCGCCGCGTGGTTCAAATGCCACTTTCAATTCAAAGGGTGCTTTGACCGGCCCGAAATCAGCGTTGGGGGAGACCAGTTTCACGCCTGGTCCACGCGAGATGCCGCGCGTCAAAGATTCGCCTGGTGCGGCGGGCAGGGCCGCCTCATCAGGCGTAATCAGGGTCGCTGCATACGCTGCGGCGTGCAAAAACAGGAAAACGCCTGCGAATACACGTAAAACGTGTTTATTAAGCATAGTGAGTCCAATCAGAAGTTAGTCAATGACGATGGCAAAAAGGCTGACAAACCACGCAGTCGTGCCTATTCTAACCCAAAAATGGTGTTCCTCTTTGTGCAAAAAGTCCGAAGTCAGTGCGGCCTGAGCTGCGGTCGGAACGCTAAATTTGCCCGACATTCTGGCTTTTCACGACCGGCGAGTGGCACTATCAGCGTGCGCGACACATCGAGGACGGATCATGCCACTGAGAGACCGGCAGCTTGCCGCACTGCGACATCACCGGGTGCCGAGCTGGTGGAGCGATGCCAAGCTGGGGATCTTTGTGCACTGGACGCCCGCTTCGGTGCCGGCATTCGCGCCGGTCGATGCCGATATTGGCGAGCTGCTGCAGTCCGGCCGCAGCGATGCGCTGGCCCGGTCACCGTACGCAGAGTGGTACGAGAACTCGTTGCGCTTTCCCGAGAGTCCCGCAGCGGTTCACCACAGTGAACACTATGGCACACGACCATATACCCAATTCGCCGGCGATTGGGAGGCCGCGCTGGAGCTGTGGGACCCGCACGCCTGGGCAGCCCGCTTTGCAGCGACGGGCGCCCGCTACGTCGTGTTCGTGGCCAAGCATTCGGATGGGTATTGCCTCTGGCCAACGGCCATCGCCAACCCGCACCGGCCGGGCTGGCACTGCCGGCGCGATGTGGTTGGGGAGATGCGCGAGGCGGTGCGCGCCGCAGGCATGCGCTTTGGCCTGTACTACTGCGGCGGTTTCGACTGGACGTTCAATACCTGGCCCATCGGTTCGATGGCCGATGTGCTCGCGGCGATACCCCGCGGGGCTTATCCAGCCTATGCGGAGGCCCAGGTGCGCGAGCTGATCACCCGCTATAAGCCCAGTGTCTTATGGAATGACGTGGCCTGGCCGGCACCGGCAGTGCAGCTCTGGCCACTGCTGGCGTGGTACTACGAACAGGTGCCGGACGGTATTGTCAACGACCGCTGGGTGCCGTGGCATCCGCTGCTTGCCACCACCCGGTTCGCGTGGGTGCGCCGCGCCATCAATGCCTTGTCCAGGCGCCAGGCACGGCGTGATGGAGGCCTGGTGCCGCCGCTACCGCCGCACTTCGACTATCGAACGCCTGAGTATGTGACGTTCCAGGAGGTACCGCCGCACGCTTGGGAATGCGTGCGCGGCATGGACCACAGCTTCGGCTACAACGCCTGCTCGCGCCCGGAGGACTTCATCGACCATGACGAGTTGCTGTGGCTGTTGGCTGATATCGTGGCCAAAGGTGGGAACCTGCTGCTCAATGTGGGTCCGCGCGGCGTTGACGCTGCCATACCGGATGCACAGCGTGTGCGCCTCGACTGGCTGGCACAGTGGGTGGGTCCTAACCGGGACGCCATTGCCGGGACGCGACCGTGGGTGCATGCGGGAACCACGACCGCCGAGGGTCAACCCGTCCGCTACACCGCACGTGAGGAAACGGTTTTTGTCTTTTTGGCCAAGGCCTCGGGAGCGGTCACGCTGGCTGATGTGCGATCAACGGCGACGACCACGGTGATGACGATGGGAGGAGACGCGCTATCGTGGCGAGACATCGGGCATGGTCTCGTAGTCGACCTGCCCACTGCGGAGACAGGCCCCGAGCCGGTGGTCATCGCGCTGCACCATGTGCGGGCCCGGTAGTACAAACGTCACCGCTTCCGCCCCGCAATTCTCAGCGCGGCTAACTCGGAAACTCTGCAGACACCGACACTGCTTCCCACGCCTGCAGGCGCTCCTGTATCGCGTTAAGTTTCTCGCGATAGGATTGCAGCAGCCCCGTGCCGAGTACCAGCTGCGCGGGCGGATTGTCCATCGTGCCCAGCTCCACAAAGATTTGCGCCGCGCGCACCGGGTCGCCGGGTTGCCGGCCGTCGATGGCGGCGATCATGTCGAGGCGGCTGCCGACAATTTCCGCGTAGTCATCGATGCGGTGCCCGCTGCGCTGCATGGAGCGGCCGGACCAGTCGGTGCGAAATGCACCCGGTTGTACCGTCACTACCTCGATACCCAGCGGCGCGACTTCCTTGCCCAGCGCTTCCATCACGCCCTCCAACGCGTGCTTGGAGGCACTGTAAAAACCGGTGCCCGGATTCGCCATCAAGCCTGCCTGCGAGGAGTTGTTTAGGATGCGTCCCCGGCGCCGCTGCCGGAAATAGGGCAGTACCAGTCGCGTCATGGCCAGGGTCGCGAAAAAATTGGTTTCGAACATCGCGCGAAACGCGGCTTCATCTCCCTCCTCGATGGCGGCCACATAGCCGTAGCCGGCATTGTTGACCAGTACATCCAGTTGGCCAAAGTGGTCCAGCGTTGTTTGCACTGCGTGTTCGCGCTGCTGCTCGTTCGTAATGTCCAGAGCAAGAGCTAACGCACGATCAGGAAACTGTGCGCAGAGTTCGGCGACCGACTCCCGGCGGCGGGCCGTCACCGCCACTCGCGCACCCTGTTGCAATGCGCAGTTAGCGATCTCCCGTCCGAAGCCGGTGGAACAACCGGTAATCAACCAAACCGTTTCTGTGATCGGGGTCATGCCTTGCTCTCCTGTGCCAGGCGCCAGGCATAACTACTGGCGCGCGCTGCCAATTGTTGTGCGCGATCCTGCGCGGATATTTTTCGGCAACCTTTAGGCAGCACCCGCGCGAGATCATCCAATACGATCAGTTGCGACTTCACCCCAAAGCTGTCACTGGGTTTGCCGCCGTCAAACTCCGCCCAGCGCAGGGTGAGAATGCCTTCGGGCAAATCCGTGGGATCCAGCCAGTTGTGCATGAGCGGATCGCGCAGCGCGAGGACAAACGTGTAACTGCCGTCGTCATTTTGTACGGACTGGTGTTTGTTCAGGCAGCCGTTGCGGGTCACGATTTCATTCGTGGTGCCCCAGACATTGGTGATCGGCGCGATAAAATAGTCCGCGCCCCCCATGTCCACATCCAGCACCAGCGCAGTGTTGTCATCCGGCAGCGCGAAGTGGCCCATGATGTAGATCTGGTTGCGCAATGCCCCGTCGCTGTCGCGGTCGATGACGAAGTCGAACGCGTTGACGGGCCGGCCCAGCGCCTGTTGGTTCCAGCGTGTGGTATTCGTTGCCCACTTGTGCATATAGGCCTTGATGCGCGCCAGGTTTTCCCGTTCGGTAAAGGGCGGACGTGACGGCGGTGCGCCAAGACGTTCGATGCGCAGTTCGTTGGCGCGGTCGGCGTCCCAGTCGAGAATGACATCGCGGATGTAGAACTCGTGGGCCTCGGGGCAGCTCTGGATATGGTTGGCGCGCCCGTTGGCCGGTGAGCTGTCCACGGTGATGGTAAATCGGCCCTCGTCGTCGACCTGCAGGTCCTTGCCGGACAGCAGGCCGACGGTCTGCATGGTCGGGCTCCACAGGGTAAAGTAATTTTCCACCAGCCGGCTGATCGCGACGCGGCCATGGATACGATAGGCCTCGTCGCCACTGATCGGTATCACCCGGTAGATGCTGTCGGGATTGTCGATGCCCCAGCGGCTGCCGGGAATCGCCTCACCCGCAAGCGTATGGGGCAGGCGGCTGATGGTGATCACCTTGGGATACAACGGGTCCTGGTTCAGCGCCCAGATCACGGCGCCGAACATCACCTCGTCAAAACTGGCTTCGAAGCACCGCAGCATCACCGCACTGGGTTGAGCCAGATCAAGCCAGTAGGTACGTATTTCCTCCCGGGTCGCCTGGATCTCCGGATGCCGGTAATAGGACAACGCGAGTAGTTCATGCTCGCGCTGCTGTGGCGTATCGATCGGATTGTTGATTGGATCGTCAAATGAATTGTGGCTACGCGTCACAAAATAATTCTCCACGCTATGTCAGGAAAGTGCTGCGGTAATCGGCAAAGTCCCGCTCCAGACCCGCGCGGGTGAAGCCGAACTGCTCCAGGGTATAGTGATGCGCCTCGCGGTCCTCACGCCGGTTGTTCTGCTGCCACTGCTCCATCGCCGCCCGCGTGTGATCGTCCAATGGCAGACCGAGACGATCATAAATGTGCTGGATCGTCCCGTTCGGATCGCTCGCGGTACTTTCGTACAACACATCGATAAATTGCTCCGGATACTGCGCCCTGACTTCGATCGCTTGTTCCAGGCTGCGGGTAAACTTGCCACACCAGTGTTGCCCGAGCACTCGTGCATCGACCGAGTCGCTGCCCATGCAGGCGAGTGCGTAATTCATGCTGCACAGGGAGGGAATGGTTTGCAGCGGATCCCGGTGCGTCTGGATCACGGTGGCGTCGGGAAAAACCTCCAGCAGGATGTCCAGATGATGCAGGTGGTGCGGTGTTTTGAGCAGCCATTGGTCGGCGCTGTAGCCATTGCGTTTTTTCTGCCACTGCAGGAATTGCAACAGGCGGTGCAGATAGTGGTACCCCGGCGTATTGTCGTGCTTATCCAGCCAGCGCGCGTAGCCGGGCAGGTAGGCGAAAGACTCCGGCACGGTGCTGTAGAAACTGTGCTCCAGCAACATGACGTCCTCGTCCGCCGCGCAGGCCTCGAGCGGGTGGATGGCGGCGAGGTCCGGGCTGGCCTCAATCATCTGCCGCACCTCCTCTTTCGCCAGGGGAATACGCGTATCTTCGCCCTCGAAATCGTAGCCGGGCAGGGGGGCCGGGTAGCGCGCCTCGTACCAGAGCGGCGCATAAAAGCGGCGGTCACAGGCCATCAGGCGATGGAGCATGGTGGTGCCGGTGCGCATCAGGCCGGCAATGACCACCGGCGGCGCGATGCGCTCATCGCGTATTTCGGGGTAGCGCCGCAACCAGTCCTGGACGCGCAGGCGGTTGACCAGCAAATCGACGATGCGGGTGAACTGGCCATAGCGACCGACGACGGAGAGGTTTGCTTCGTTGTCCAGTGATCGCAGCAGCGCTTGCAAGGGTTCGAAAAACGCCTCGTCGCCGAAATCCCGCAGGCCTGCCTTGGCGAACGCCGCATCGAGTACGGCGCTGACGTTCAGCGTGACAGCCGGAACCTGCAGGTCAGTCATCAGGGCAACTGGGTATTGCCCATCAGGTCCCGGTCGATTTCGCGCGCCGCTTCCCGACCTTCATTGATCGCCCGGACCACCAGGTCCTGCCCGCGCCGGCAATCGGCGGCCGCGTAGACCTTGGGCACGCTGGTGCGATAATCCTGTTTCGTAGCCCTGAAGTTGCCGCGTTCATCAATGTCGAGGCCAAGCGCCTCGTTGATGTAATGCTCTGGTTGCAAAAAGCCCATGGACAGCAGGATGAGATCGGCTTCCCAGCGCTGTTCGCTGCCCGGGATCTCCTTGAGTTTGTCGTCGACATTAACAGTGATGATGCCAGTCAGATTGCCCTGGTCATCCTTGAGGAATTCCTTGCTCATGATGGAGAAAACCCTGGGGTCGTCACCAAAGCGCTGCGCAGCTTCCGCGTGGCCATAGTCGACGCGGTAAATCCTGGGCCACAGGGGCCAGGGATTGTTGGCGGCGCGGTCCAGAGGCGGTTTCGGTAATAGCTCAAAGTTCACCAGGGATTTGCAGCCGTGGCGCAGGGAAGTGCCGATACAGTCGGTGCCGGTGTCGCCGCCGCCAATGACAATCACGTTCTTGTCCTTCGCCGAAATATAGCTGCCGTTTTCCAGTCCTGAGTCGAGCAGGCTCTGGGTATTGGCGGTCAGAAACTCCATCGCCAGGTGAACGCCGCGAGCCTCACGACCTGGGATGGGGAGGTCGCGTGCCAGGGTAGCACCTGTAGCGAGCAGTACTGCGTCATTGTCTGCCATCAGTGCCGCGGGATCGATGGTCTTGCCCACGTCGGCGTTGACGATGAACTCGACGCCTGCATCGCGCATGAGCTGCAACCGGCGTTCAATAATCGTTTTGTCGAGTTTCATGTTGGGGATGCCGTACATCAGCAAGCCCCCGAGGCGGTCAGCGCGTTCATAGACAGTGACACGGTGTCCCGCGGTGTTTAACTGCTCAGCCGCAGCCAGGCCGCAAGGCCCCGAGCCGATGACGGCGACTTTCTTGCCGGTGCTTTTCGCCGTCGATTTTGGCGTTACCCAACCTTCGTCGAAGCCGCGATCGATAATTGCACACTCGATATTTTTTATGGTGACCGCCGGGCTGGTGATGCCCAGCACGCAGGCACCCTCGCACGGCGCCGGGCAGACCCGCCCGGTAAACTCGGGGAAGTTGTTGGTCGTATGCAAGCGGTCCAACGCGTCTCGCCACCGGCCGTTATAGACCAGGTCATTCCACTCCGGGATCAGGTTGTAGATCGGGCAGCCATTGTTGGACTGGCAGAACGGCACACCGCAGTCCATACAGCGCGCACCCTGGGTCTGCAGGTGAGCTTCGTTGTGCTCGGTGTAGATTTCGTTGAAATCAACGATACGCACCGCAGGATCGCGATAAGGTTCGGTCCTGCGCTCGTACTCTTTAAAACCGGTAGGTTTTCCCATAGTAACTA
>JANPDE010000163.1:0-16427 GCA_031431315.1 Haliea sp. | reverse complement strand
AACTTAAGTCCACACTGCGCCACAAAGGGGTCAACAAAGGGGTCAGAGCCCTTTTTTGACAAGCGAAAAGGGCTCTGACCCCATTTCGGAGATTGGTATTCATGAACGGTTTGATGATGAACCAGCAGCTTTCTATTTCCTCCATCGTGGAGCACGCGGAGCGCGTCAATGGCGGCGCGGAGATCGTTTCGATCACGGCGGATAACCCGCGGCACCGCTACACGTATCGCGACGCCTTTGCCCGCGCGCGGCAGCTTGCCGACAGTATCTCGCGCTGGGAGCTGGCGCCAGGGGATCGTATCGCCACGCTCGCCTGGAACGATTACCGGCACTTCGAGACCTACTATGCCGCCGCCTGCAGCGGTTACGTCTGCCACACGATCAATCCGCGACTGTTCCCCGAGCAGCTCGCCTACATCATCAATCACGCGGACGATCAGTATGTCTTCCTCGATCCGGATTTCGTGCCGCTGGCCGAAGGATTGGCCGACCAGTGCCCCGGCGTACAGGGCTGGGTGGTGCTGACGACGGCGCAGCGCATGCCCAGCACCAGCCTGCCCAACGTTTTCTGTTACGAAATGCTCCTCGCCGCGGGCAGTGCAACATTCCAGTGGCCGCAGCTCGATGAAAATGCCGCCTGCGCGCTGTGCTACACCTCGGGCACGACCGGCAATCCGAAGGGCGTATTGTATTCCCAGCGCTCCACGATGCTGCACGCCTACGCCACCATGATGCCGGATGCGCTCGGGATATCGCGCAACGATGTGGTATTGCCCATCGTGCCGATGTTCCACGTCAATGCCTGGGGCAATCCGTATTCCTGCCCGATGGCTGGCGCCAAGTTGGTGTTCCCAGGCAACAAGATGGGCGATGGCAAAACCCTCGCTGCGTTGATCAATGAGGAGCACGTGACGCTGTCAGCGGGTGTGCCCACCGTCTGGCTGGGACTGCTCGCGCATCTGAAAGCGTCCGGTGAGCGCATCGATACGCTAAAGCGGATTGTCGTCGGCGGCGCGGCCTGCCCACTGTCTATCATGGAAGACATGGACCGCTACGGTGTGGAAACGCGGGTCGGCTGGGGCATGACAGAGATGAGTCCGCTGGGCACGATCAACGCCAGTTCCTCCGCCAGGGAAAACTACGGTGACCGGGAGTTTGCCAGGCTGCGTCTCAAAGGCGGCCGCCCAATTTTCGGGGTGGAGATGAAAATTGTCGACGACACGGGCAGGGAACTGCCCTGGGACGGCGTGGCTTTCGGCTCACTCAAGGTGCGCGGCCCCTGGGTGTGTTCCAGCTATTTCAAACTGGAAGGCTCTGATGCCTACGCGGAGGAGGGCTGGTTCGAAACCGGCGACGTCGCCACCATCGATCCCGACGGGTTCCTGGCCATCACCGATCGCACCAAGGATGTGATCAAATCCGGTGGCGAGTGGATATCCTCCATCGAGGTGGAGAATGTGGCCACGGATCATCCCAAGGTCGCCGAGGCAGCGGTCATCGGGCACTTCCATCCGAAGTGGAGCGAGCGGCCCTTGCTGATCGTGGTGCGCGGACCGCAGGGTCAGGATCTCAGCGCCGAAGAAATGCTGGCTTGGTTCGACGGCAAGATCGCGAAGTGGTGGATACCGGAGGCGGTGGAATTTATCGATCAACTTCCGCACACCGCCACGGGTAAGGTGCAGAAGGTGACGCTGCGGGAGATGTACAAGGATTACACTTTTACGAAGTGATGGAACGGCAGGGACGCTAATGGATAGGCCCTTAGCGCCCTCCAGCTGCTATGCAAACAGAGTATCGAGCACAACTCCCACAAGAAATAGTATCGTGAAGCGGCGTGTGTGGCGAAACGCATGCGCGGAGAACCACAGGGGCCACACGTCGGGGGCGTAACCCGGCGGGCGCGAATCGGGTTTGGCCTGTTGGAATACACGCAACAGCCCGGGCAGCATCGACAGGTTGAGGAACACCAGCAACAGGGTCCAGCCGAAGCTGCCCGCCAGCACCAGTGCGAGGCACAGCAGGTACTGGGCACCGATCATGCCCACCACCGCATATCGCGCCAGGCGCTCACCGAGAATGACCGGTAGCGTGTTAACGCCTTTGCTCCTGTCTGCTTCCAGCTTGTCGGTGTGCTTGCCGAACAGCACCGTGGTCGGTCCCAGCGCGAACACGAGGCTGAGACAGGTAACGTCCCAGCTCCAGGCCCCGGCCAGCACATAATAGCTGCCGCCGACCATCAGTGGTCCCCACACCAGCAGGACTGCGGGTTCGCCCAGGCCGTAGTATTTCAGGGGCCAGGTGTAGAACAGCAAAAAAAAGGCGCCGGCCAGCATCAGGTCCAGCGTCAGGCCGCTGCGCTGGACAATCAGCCAACCGCCGAGCGCCAGCGCGACACCGGCCGTGACGCCCAGGTAACGCCAGAACTGGCGCTCGCTCATCAGTCCGTCTTCCAGCACGTGCACGCCGTACTGGTTGCGATAATAGTTATCCTTGTCGATGCCGCGCCTTGAGTCGGTATAGTCGTTGAGAAGGTTGTTGGTCGCGTGTGCGAACAGCAAGCCGATGACGGTAGCCAGCCACAGGTCCCATTGAAATGTACCCGCCCGCCAGGCCAGCAGGCCGCCCAGTGCCGCGGCGGTGAAGGTCATGAATAATACGGAGGCCCTGCAGGCGATCAGCCACTTGGCCACAGGATCCAGTGTTTGCCACTCGCTGTGCGACAGCCTGGGCATCCGATCCAGGGCGCGGGCCCACATTTTCACGTCCAACATTCCTTGATCCCACTAGTACGACATGACAATCCACAAGTTCCTGCGCCAGAGCATGGTTTAGCTGCTTTGACTGGGGTTAATATAATGCCAGATCAGTCGACTTCTGGAAGTACTTTCGATGCCGAGAAAAGTGTCCGTTTGGCCAGCGCGCATGGATGTGCTGCAGAGTCTTTCCGGGCTGTTCCTGGTGCTCTTTGTGTGGGCGCATATGTTCTTCGAGTCCAGCATACTGCTGGGCAAGGAGGCTATGTATTGGGTGTCCCGGATGTTCGAGGGAGAGCCACTGTTCGGCAGACCCTATCCGCTGCTGGTATCCGCTGTCGGGGTGGTCGTTTTTCTGTTGGTCGCCGGCCACGCCCTGCTGGCCCTGCGCAAGTTTCCAGGCAATCACCGGCAATATGCGCAATTTCATCGACACATGGGCGCCCTGCGCCACCCGGATACCACGCTCTGGTACGTGCAGGTCGTCACCGGTTTTTGCCTCTTTTTCCTGGTGTCCGCGCACCTGTACATGGTCATTGCGCAGCCGGGCAATATCGGTCCCTATGCCTCGTCCGATCGCGTATGGAGCGGCAATTTCTGGATACTCTACGCGTTACTGCTGGTGGCGGTGCATTTTCACGCTGGCATTGGCATGTACCGTCTGGCCATGAAGTGGGGTCCCCTCACCAGCAGCAACACCAAAGTCGTGCGTACCCGGCTGAAAGTCGCCATGTGGTGTATCGTGGTCTTTTTCCTGTGCCTGGGCAGTGCCAGCCTGCTCACCTACATGAAGATCGGGTACGAACATGCCGATCACGTGGGCGAACCTTACATCCCCGCCGCCGCATTTCCGTCCCACGAGAGTAGCTAGATGCGTAAACCCGTCAGGTTCTTCAAGGCAACTTCCGTCAGGTTGATTCGATGCGTATCGCTCGCTCTGGCGGGTTCGACCGGCAGGAGTGCGATTCGCCCGCTTCCCCGATACTCGCGAACGAATCGCACTCCTCCCGTTCAAACCCTCTTTCCGGACAATTACACGAACCAATGTTCCGCGCACGTGAGCGGAACAAGGATCCGACCGGGTAAGCTTTTTCGTATGCGAGTGTCGGGGAAGCAGACGAAAAAGCTTACCCGGCCGGAGCCGTTAGCAGCACTGTACCGGGAATATAATTGTCGCATGCTGGATGAGTCCCGAGTGAATAACCGTCGGGACAATGACACCTAGACCATGCAGATTATTTACACAGACGTACTGGTGATTGGCGGCGGGCTGGCCGGCCAGCGCGCTGCCATCAGCGTAAAGCGACGCGGCCACGACACGATCGTACTCAGTCTGGTACCGGCCAAACGCTCGCACTCGGCGGCAGCCCAGGGCGGCATGCAGGCCAGCCTCGGCAATTGTGTGGGCGGGGCGGGCGACAATGAGGACACGCACTTCGCCGACACCGTGCGCGGCAGTGACTGGGGAGCGGACCAGCAGGTGGTGCGCATGTTTGCCCACGCCGCTCCAAAGGCCATCAGGGAACTCGCCGCCTGGGGCGTGCCGTGGAACCGCGTTCAGCGTGGTGAACACGAGATCACCGTGGATGGCTGCAAACAAACCGTCGTGGAGACAGACGCGGCCCATGGGCTGATCACCGCACGCAATTTTGGCGGCACGGCCAAGTGGCGCGCCTGTTATGTGTCGGACGGCACTGGCCACGCCATGCTCTACACCCTGAGTAACCAGGCGATAGCCGCCAACATTCCCGTGCATGAACGCATGGAGGCACTGGCGCTCATTCACGACGGCGAGCGCTGCTGCGGGGCCATCGTGCGCAACCTGATGAGCGGCGAGATTTTGGCCTACGTCGCCAAGGCCACCTGCATCGCCACCGGCGGCTTCGGCCGCATCTACCGCGTGTCCACCAACGCTATCATCAATGAGGGAATGGGCGCGGCCATCGCGCTGGAAACCGGTATCGCCTGCCTGGGAAATATGGAGGCCATACAATTTCACCCCACCGCCATTGTTCCCGCCGGAATCCTGGTCACCGAGGCCTGCCGCGGTGACGGCGGCCTCCTGCTGGATGGCGCGAACCGCCGCTTCATGCCCGACTATGAGCCGGAAAAAAAGGAACTCGCCTCGCGTGATGTCGTGTCGCGTCGCATGGAAGAGCATATCGCCGCCGGTCATGGTGCGCGCAGCCGCTTCGGGGCGCACCTGTGGCTGGATATTCGTCTCTTGGGGCGCACCCATATCGAACGTAACCTGCGTGAAGTCAACGAGATCTGCCGCTATTTTCTTGGCATCGATCCGCTGCAGGACCTGATTCCCGTCAGACCCGCACAACATTATTCCATGGGCGGTGTGCGCACGGATCACCGCGGCCAGAGCCCGCAGCTCAAGGGACTATTCGCGGCGGGAGAGGCAGCCTGTTGGGATATGCACGGCTTCAATCGCCTTGGCGGCAACTCGGTGGCGGAGACCGTGGTGGCGGGCATGATCGTTGGCGACAGCATGGCGGACTTCTGCGACTCCGCGGACGGTGCACTGCAGATGTCGACGGCGCTGGCGGAATCCTTTGCCGCCCGCGAGCGACAGCGAATGGCCGCGATCGCCGCCTGCCGGGGCGGCGAAAGCGCCTTTGAACTGACCAGGCTGATGCAGGACACGATGACCGGGAAGGTGGGCATATTCCGCCAGGGTGATCAACTGCACGAAGCCGTTGCCACCTTGCAGGAACTACAGCGCCGTACCGGCAATATCTCGCTACGCAGCAACGCACCGGGCGCCAATCCAGAGCTGGTGGCCGCCTACCGACTGCCGCGCATGCTGAAGCTGGCACTGTGTGTTGCCTGCGGCGCCCTGCAACGAACTGAAAGTCGAGGCGCCCACTACCGTGCGGATTTTCCGCAGCGCAACGACCGGGAGTGGATGCGGCGCACCCTGGCCACCTGGGTGGACCCGCAGGCCGAACTCCCGATCCTGACGTACGAAGCACTGGACATCATGCGCATGGAATTACCGCCGGGCTGGCGCGGCTATGGCGCCCGGGACTATATCGATCACCCGGATACGATCCGGCGCCAGCAGGTCATCGATACCGTACTGGCCGAACTGGCGACCACGGACCGGCACCAGCGGCAGGCGGCACTGATGCCCTTCATCCATCTATTGCCCGAGCACCTGCGCGGGCGCAATCAACGACTGGGAGAAGAATGATGGAACGCATCCCGGTGCAAGAGATACACCGCACCCTGCGTATACAGATATTTCGCCACAATCCCTACAACCCGGCAAGCATTCCAACGTTGCAGGATTTTGCGCTGGAGGAAGCCGATGCGATGACGTTGTTCATCGCCCTGAATGAGATTCGCCAGACGCAGGACCCCTCCCTGCAGTTCGATTTTGTCTGTCGCGCCGGTATCTGCGGTAGTTGCGGCATGATCGTCAACGGGCGCCCCGCCCTGGCCTGCCGTACCCTGACCAGAGACCTGCCAGACGATATCATCCTCGCCCCGCTGCCGGCGTTTGAATTGATCGGCGATCTATCGGTCAATACCGGCAAGTGGATGCGTGGCATGTCCGAACGACTGCAGACCTGGGTGCACCGACAGAACCTGGAGCAGATCGACATCGACGGCCTGGAACAGGCCATGGAGCCGGAACTGGCGGAAAAGATTTATGAACTGGAGCGCTGTATAGAGTGCGGCTGCTGCGTTGCCGCTTGCGGCACCGCCCAAATGCACGAGGACTTCGTTGGCGCCGTGGGACTCAACCAGATCACACGCTTTCGACTGGACCCTCGGGACGAACGCACCGATGCGGATTATTACGAGTTGGTGGGTGATGACTCCGGTGTGTTCGGATGCATGACCTTACTGGGTTGCGAGGATACGTGCCCCAAGGACTTGCCGCTGGCCGCGCAGATCGCGTTTCTACGCCGCCGCATGGCGGTTGCGGGTCTATGAGGGCAGAAAATTACGCCGCAGCCAGTCCAACAGGTGCGCGTTGAACACCCCGGCTTCTTCCTGCTGCACCCAGTGCCCGGCATTTTTTATCAAGTGCATTTCCAGGTTGCTGCAGCGCTCGGGCATGTCGGCGGCAAATTCGGGACGCAGGGCTGGGTCCCGCTCCGCCATCAGCATCAGGCAGGGAATATCCAGCGGCTGTACGCCCACCTCGGGGTGCGTGTCCGCATTGCTATCGATATTGCGATACCAGTTGATGCCGCCGCGATAGCCAGTTCGCTCGAATGCGGCCACGTAGCGCTCGAAATCTTCCGCATCCAGCAAGGGCTCGCCCACCAGGGGCGCCGTATCCACATCGCGGAAGGGATTCATGTTCAGTTTGCCGTCCCTGAACGCGACGGCGATCACGTCCTCCAGCGGGGCACCAGTGCGCATGATCTTCTCCGTGATAGCCCTGACATGATGGTCCATGTACGACTCGGCGATGCCGGGCTGCTGGAACCACGCAATGTAATTCCGTTCGATGTCGCCGTCCACGAGAGCGGCGTGCACCGCCACGCGCGGGAACGGAATGTAGGGCGTGCAGGCACCTGCAATCCCGGCCACCCGTTCGGGGTGCAATACTGGCATGGCCCACGCGATGAACCCGCCCCAGTCGTGCCCGACGAATACGGCTTTCTCCAGTTCCAGTGCGTCCAGCAGGGCCACCATGTCGCCCGTGAGTTCCGCCATGGTGTACGCCTCCACCGCTTGCGGGCAGGAGCTGCCGCCGTAACCGCGCATGTCCGGCGCGATGGCGTGGAACCCCGCTTCCGCCACCGCCGACAACTGGTGCCGCCAGCCCAGCGCCGCATCCGGAAAGCCGTGGCAGAAAATCACTGCCGGGCCGGCGCCCATCTGGTAAGTTGCAAGGTGAAAGTCGGGGTCACCCGCGCGTCCGGGCAGAAGCATGCTCTCTGGGGTCATGGAAATAGCCTCAACTCGCGCGCTTCGCCATCCCCAACTCTCCCAGCGTTTTCGCCATGTCCTGCGCCGACGTCTCGGGATTGATGTCGGTGTCGATCTTCAGAATGCGGCCATCCTTGCCGATGTAAAAGGTGTGGCGCTTGGAATAGTTCAACAACGGCACCAGCACACCGTACGCCTTGGCGGTCGCTTTAGTGGGGTCGCTGAGGAGGGGGAAGTCCGCCGCTGTTTCCTTGGCAAACCCCGTGTTGTCTTCCAGGGAGTCGACGCTGGCCATGAAGTAGGCCACGTCGTATTCACGGATCAGGTGGCCATTCTGGGCCAGGGATTTGCACTCGATGGTACAGCCTTTGGTGTAGGCCTTGGGATACCAGGCGATCACCACCGCCTGCTTGTCCCGGTAATCCGCCAGGGTGTAGGTTTTGCCATCGCTGGCCTGAAGCGTGAAATTCGGCGCCATATCCCCCACGGACAATGTGTCCGCCACGGCAACGGTGGGTAGAAACAGCAGGCAGAGCATAGCGATACTAAATGACTTCATGGTGGTCTCCTGGTCTTGCGACCCTTTACTTGATAACGAACTGTTAACTAACTCCAGCACACTACAATTTCTCTTTCTCCCTCATAAGGCAAACGCCCGTGAGAAACGGATGCGTTGTCAATGGCAACCACATCCCCTTGTTGCCACGCATTGATTTGCATGTTTTTCCACACCACATCACGTACGTGTTCGATATCAGCGTCAGAAATTTCACTGCCATCTGCATGAAGGGTGTGCATGGAGCGATCCTCGGGCGCCTTGCCGAGCATCGCCTTTTCCAGGCTTTGCGCAAGTGCATAAAAGTTCTTGTTCTGTTCCGTGGGCCTGAAATTATAGATACGTTTGTATTCTCCCGCCGGGGTCGACACATGAAACGTCGTTAAATGGTTGTACCACGCTGTTTCGCCCGTTTCGGGGTGTTTCCTGAACACTGGCGTATCACTCCAGAGTCGCAAGCCACCGTCGGCCTTCCATTCGGGTTGAAATCCTTCCTCCTTGCATTTGGCTTCCACTACCTTCTTATCGCGACTTTGGAACATTTGATCCCAGGCCTTCAATTGCATTTGATCGCCTGCAGGTGCGTCAGGTGCAGCGTAATTGCGCACAATCTTCAATCCGCGCTGGACAAAACGATCACGCACGTCTGAATCGATGTCGTTCCATACCTTACGAAAATCACATAAAGGTGTCTCACCGCCTTCGCCACGGGAAGGAATCAACGCGGAAAAAAACAACCAGCGCGGGGGGTTCGCGCAAAAACTCATTTCACAATGTTGTGGAATCGGATAAAAGCCCGGCAGTTCACTGGCATGGAAAACGTAGTCGGTGACCGCGTCGCGCGGCGACGTGCCCAGATAATCATTCTTTAAGTGGGGGCTGATCGCACGTGCAATTTTCTCAAGGGCGTCAGGCGACTGGACATCAAAGCCGCGAAAGCGAATAGCGCCGTGTTTGTTCAGCGCTGCCCTGACGGCAGTAACGGATTGCTCCAGCCATTGGCACAGGTGGGTGACGGAGCTGTCATTCTGCGCCGCAACCGTTAATGGCAAGTCACCTGAAATTTTATACCTGCTATTTTCAAGGATTGTCGACATAAGCCGCTCTAACAGAGAATTTGCGTGCACAGGTGTATCATGTACGGCTTCAGAGATCAAAGTATAGACCGGTGGTGATAGGCCGAGGGAGAACACATAACGATGCGATATATCTATCATTACCCCGATATGAACGGCACCCACGGCGACACCTGTAGCTCAATAGGGCCCCTCATACTTTTCGCATTTTCTGTGGCATTCGCGATACCCGCGGTCGGCGCCGACGATGTGACATCCTATCTCGCAGCCATTGATGAAAAACTGGACACCCGCGCCGTCGAGGCGATTAATCGGTTGGATGGAACCGGTCGGCAATTGTTGGCGGCTAGATCCTATCTGCGCAATTCTGACCGCTTGGCCGACGACTGGAGCTGGTCCCGGCAGCAGATCGATGCTTTCCAGGGCTCGTGTGTGCAAAAGCAACTCAATGCCGAGATCGATCGCGTCAGACAGGAGTTCGAGTCGAAGAATCCGGGATATACGCTGTTCGTCAATCCAGAGATACGCAGCCTCGATATACAGATCGAACATTGGAACAGGTATGCATCGGTGGCCGAATTAGCGAACGAACTATTGGTCGCAGCGAGTTCTTTCCTGGCGTCAGGCGCAATCCCCGAGGCCGACACGGATGCTGGTCGTGACAGTTTCGCAAAATTCCTGATGGCGTATGTGCCGGAACGTGCGCCTTCGATCGCGGCGCCGGGACTATCACTGCATGGTCAAATGCGCGCGGTGGATTTCCAGGTCGCGCGGGACGATGAAATCGTCGCCGGCCCGGACATCGGTACGATAGAACGCGATTGGTTGCAGGCCGGCTGGCGCGACAAGCTCGCCGCGGCCGTCATCATCAGCGGTGCAAAGTTCGTCGGCCCGCTTGAGCAACCCGATGAACCATGGCACTACACCTATCACGCCCCGTTCGAACTTTCGACCAGTTCAAGCAGCAACATCAAGCGCAATATCAAGGCTGACGATTAGCGGGTGCACGGCAGCTCTGGCCACATTAGGTATTTCTAAGCAGATCCTGGTATTCCGCCAACGTTCCACCCATTTCCCAGAATCCGATAATCCCGGACGACTCAAGTTTTTGATAAAGCTTTACAGAACCCGGATACAGAAAAGGAGTAATCCAGGAATCCTCGATGGCCGCCATGAAATCCGCCGCCAGCCCGATTCGGCCATCTGATGTGTTATCACGAACATTCTTGATTTGCCTGCCAAACAACTGCTCCAGCATTTGCGCCTGTTCATTCTTGTGGGCTATGAATATTGTATGGTTCCTGATGCCGCTCCAAACCGAGTCGCAGTCTGTTTTCCCGTCACAAGAAAGGAATGCAGCCAGGGTGGGTGGAGTATTGGTTCGAAGTATCAGTTCAGTGAGCTTGCGTGGCTGATTTTCGGCGAGCTCAATAAACGTATCGATATTCAGGTTCAGTGAGTTAAGCAATTCCATAGAGTCCGGTTGCAGACAATCTTTGATGGTATGAAAGACACGGTACGCTACCAGACTGCGTAGAATTTCGGTGGGCTCTCTTACGGTAGTAAACAGCAGGTCTTTACCCGCCCTGTAATCAGGGAGCAATTCTCGAGCGGTCTTGTGCGCCAAAAAAAACACTTTCTGCGGGGTTTGGGTCAGCTGGTAACCGGCAAAGACCTTCAGGTATTGCCGTGGCAAAGTCTCTGATTCTACCTCCCCAGTTAGCTGCTTAAGAAGTTGTCTGGGTTGTGACAGGCGCGGCGTGTTTCCCATATACGCAATTGCCTGCTTCATCGCCTGTTCAGTTGCCTCAGGAATAGGGGCGCATCTAATCTGCTGAACCAATGCCCTTCTGATGGCTGTGCCACCACATTTGGGTATATGAATGTACAAGATTCTTTGCAGATCCGGGTAAAGAGATAGCAGGCCATTGAAGTCTTCCTTGTCTTCAAGTTCGCTGATAAGTCGCAGTGCATCTTCTCTCACGGAACGGATAGCCAAACTCACGTAGATTTCCTGGAAGCGCACACTTAACCTCAAAGCGCGTTTCGCCAGCCATCGGATGGCAGACAGTCGTCGTTCATCGCGCTTCTTTTGTACGGAATCGGGGGGGGTCATATCATGCCCTGCACTGAAAAAAAACCGCAGTGTACGGCTGCAATGGATAGTGCATCAAGGAACTCAACCAACATTCACTATTTATACAGGTAATCCGCCGATAAGCCCAGCCTCTGGCAGGCAATAGCAGGCGGCGCTTTGCGTAGCACGATGCGATCCGCCAGCGCGCCGCTTGTTTGCACGAGTTTGCGCTGCCAGCCGGAAAGACGATAGCCTTCGCCCATTTGCAAGCGTTCGAGGACATTCACCGGGAGCAGTGAGACGGCGGCGCGCAGATACAGCGGCTGCAAAGGTTGCAGTAGCCAGGGCAGGGCGCGGGTGCGCTGCATGATGTCGAGGAATTCGAGCACGATAGCGGACCCCTCAAGCTGCGGCAGCATCGCCGCGAACAAGGCTTCCTGCTGTGCCTCACTAACGGGCGCACCGGGCGCGCCGTACAGGCGAGCGCCTTCACGCGACTCGCCATAAAAGCGATTTCGGTCGGCAGTGGACAGGGGCGTGACGAAACGGTGGTAGCCCTGCAGGAAGCCGTACGAAGCTGTAGCCTGCACCCAGTTCATGAGTTCCGGCTCAAGCGCCCGGTAGCTGCGTCCGTCCGGCGTCTCGCCGCTTACCTTGGCGTGCAACCTGGTGATGCCCTTGATCATCGGTTCGGCCACGCTGCGTGCGCCGTAGACGGTGACCATGGCTGCCAGTCCAGTACGCTTCAACCGCGTCAGCGGGTCAATGCGAAACGTGGTGTGCTCCCATACGCCGGAGCGCACGCGCGGTTCCGCCAGCTCCAGCAGCACGGCGGCAATGCCGCCGATGTACAGTGCGACCGGGTTTTTAAACACCCGCCACGACACGGAATCCGGCGTGATCAGCGCCGGTTCGCCGGCCGGGTGCGTGAAATCGACCTCGGGCAATGCTGCTGCGTTCGATGACTTTGTAGCCTTTGCCATGGTGAGTTGACCGACGCTTAGAAACGGTAGGTTAATGATGCGCCATACGTGCGCGATTTGCCCGGGAACCTGATGATCGTATTGGCATTCTGCGTGACCGCCAACCAGTAGTATTCGTCAGTAAGGTTATTGCCCCAGAAGCTCAGGTCCCATCGCCCATCCAGTGTGTGGACACCGATGGATCCGTTGAGCACCGAGTAGCTGTCAATCTCGGCGGCTTGTGAGCCCACCAGATCACCATTGGACGTCGACTGATAATGCCCGTTGAGGGTCGCCGCAAAGCCCAGGTTGTCGGCGATTGGCCGGTCATAGAAAAGCGTCGCGCTGCCGGACTCTTCGGGGCTGTAGAGGAAGTCGGCGCCGTTGAAGTCCGTCGGCTGTGCCAGGGCATCGATGCCCTGGTAGTTCTTGACTTCTGTGTGCAGCAGCGTTCCCGCGAGGATTGCGGTGAGATGCGTTGTCATCCGCCAGGTCAGTTGGGTGTCGAGCCCGTATGCCTCGGACTCGGGGATATTGTCCAGCCGTGCCAGTACAGTAAAGATGGGATCGGCGAAAAACACGGCGAGCTGCTTGTCCGTGTAGTCGTAGTAGAACGCGGATGCATTGAACTGCATGCGCTGCTCCAACAGGGTGGCCTTGATGCCCAGTTCATAGGCCCGCACTTGCTCCTGCTTCACTGACGAGTTCTGCACCGCCAGGTTGGCGGCATTGACCGGGGTGACACCGGATTTGAATCCCTCGGTCACCGAGGCATACAACAGCGTGTCGATGTTGTACTGCCAATTCAGCGCCAGCCGCCAGGGCACGTTGTCCTCGTCCAGATGCGACACCACCTCGCCGAACTCACCGGTATCCTGGTCGAAGGTGATGCAGTCGCCTTGCGCAATGGGGTCGGCCAGCAGACCGTAGACGGAATTGAACAGGAAGCGGCTGGTGACGTTGATGCTGGGCAGCATGTTGCCGTTGACGTCCCGGGAGCAGCCGTTGTAATCCTGCTGGTCCTGCGTGTAGCGCAGGCCGGTGGTGAGGGATAGCTGTTCGGTCAGGGTCCAGTCGGCACTGGCGAACACACTCCACGAGTCGGCATCGATCTCGGCGCGGTCCTGGAAGGTGCGAAACGACTGGGTGGCCTCCTGCGCGGTATAGCCACCTGAATTGAACGACGTACCCAGCAGATTCAGCGTCGTCGCCCGTATCAGGCCGACGTTGGCGTTCTCGCCCAGCAGGGTGCGATTGGAGTCGAACAGTTGGTCATTGGCGTAGTAGGCGCCGGCCAGCCAGCGCACACGGTCCGCCGAGCCTTCCAGACGCAGTTCCTGCGAAAAACTCTCGATCGACCCGTCCAAATTCTGCAGCAGGATTTCAAAAGGTGCGCCGCTGAAATCGGTCAGGCCCTTGCGCTGCATGTCCTGGTAGCCGGTCAGCGACACCAGTTTCAGGTCGTCCGCGAAAGCGTAGTTCGCCTGCAGGGCGTAGGCATTTAGATGGCTGTCCTCCTCGAGGTCGCCCGGCAGCCCTGTGCCAGTGCCGATATTGACACCGCGCGTCGACTGCGGTGCCCAGTCCGCCTCCTCGGCGCTGTCCGGCTGGTTGTTCGCCAGGTAGTCGACGAGTCCCGGGGTGTTGTATGGAGCGGCGGGGCCGGACGTGGTCGCCTGACTCAGGGCAATGGCCTGCCCGGCCAGCGAATCCGATTTGATCTTCCAGCCGTTGTAGGACAGGTCCATGTTCAACTGTTCCGAGGGCTGGAACGACAGGATGCCGCGCAGACCGTAGCGGTGTACTTCGCCCAGTTCCTCGTCGCGGGTATTGGACTTCTGCCAACCCTCATTACTGTCTTCGGTGCGCAAGGCGAGGCGCCCGGCGAAGGCGTCGCCCAGCGGACCGCTGACCATAGCCTCAGTGTTGTATGTGTCGTAGTTGCCGGTCTCGCCGCGCAACATGGCGTCGAATTCCTCGGTCGGCTTGTTGGTCACGAAGTTGATGAGGCCGCCCGTGGTGTTGCGCCCGAACAGCGTGCCCTGCGGCCCCTGCAACACCTCGACGCGCTGCATGTCGAAAATCGGCCCGGAGTTCAGGATGGGATAGGGATAGGCGACCTCGTCGAGGTAGACGCCCACGGTGGAGGTCGCCGACATGTTCACGGCATTGAAGCCGATACCGCGCAAGGTGTAGGCGGGCACACCCTGGTAGCTTTGCGTCAGGGTGAGACTGGGCACGATGGCCGTGAGATCGTTCACGCTGGTGATGCGCAGGCGGTCGAGCTGCTCGCCCGTGAACACCTGGATGTCCATGGGGACTTCGTTGGCTGTCTGTTCGATGCGCTGGGCGGTCACCACGATGTTCTCCAGCACGGGGCCGGAAGAGGCCAGGCGCGGACCATCGTCCTGTGCCCGGCCCGGCGCAGACTGTGCCAGGATAACGATGGCACAGGCGACGGAGAAAGCTCGCCGATCACGCGTTAGTGCAAGCGATAGTGCAAAGTGCTCCATGTCGTCCTCACTCGCTTTTTAGTGTTATAGATACTTGTAGGCGCAAGGCCCTGGACCGGACCAGTGTATCCAAGATAGTCCGCACTCGCACTGAATGCTTTGACCGAAACCGGCAAGCGATTGACCATAACTGTCATCATGCAGTAACGTCCTGATTTATACGTACTTCATTCGGCTGACCATGTGCCGCATTTCGTTGCCAACCTGCCTCACCTGATGTCGGTGCAACGGGTGGACCTTAGCCTGAGGGTACAGATCAGGCGCATGCTGCAGGAGGCCGAGAATGTCGATGACTTGCCCCTGGGATTCGTGGCGCAACAGCTCAATTGCAGTGAGGACACCGTGCGCCGCGACGGCGCTCTTGAGTCGGTATCTACGGAGCATGGCGGCACAACCTGGCCTGGGCGGGGTGTTGTGACCTTGTATCGGCGCGGCTCACCATGACTGCGCCCGGGGCGCCGCTGGCGGGAGCCGTAGTCGTGTCCATTGGGCACACGCTGCCTGGCTTGTATTGCATTGCACTACTGCGCGATCTCGGTGCGGAGGTGGTGCGCATCGAACGTGTGCTGCGCGTTGGCACCCAAGGTCCGTATGCCGGGTTGGATGCGGCATTTCCGGTTCGCTCCCTGACCGCCGGCACCAGCGTGCTGCATCTCGATCTTAAACATGAACAGGGGAGAGACACCCTGTGTCGTCTCGCACACAAGGCCGCTGTGGTACTGGAGGGTTTTCGGCCCGGCGTGGCCGCGCGCTTGGGGTTGGATTATGCGCGGTTGTCAGCGGGTCACGCCGCGCTGGTCTACGCGTCGATCTCGGGTTACGGACAGACGGGACCCTTGAGCCAGCGGCCGGGACACGACGTCAACTACCTGGCCGAGACCGGTGTATTGCAACTGGGGAATCCGCTAGCACTGCCCGGCATCACTTTTGCGGACGGGCTTGCGGGGGTGAGTGCGGCGCTGAATATCGTCGCGGCCGTCCACGCCGCTTCGCGTAGCGGGCAAGGGCAGTACCTGGACCTCGCGATCGTCGACGGACCGCTATTCATGATGGCGACGGAATTCGAGCACTACTGGCGCACCGGCCAGTCGCGTGGTGCGGGCGACACACACCTGACCGGCCGCCACCCGTGGTACAACGTCCATGCCACCGACGGTGGCGGCGCGATCGCCGTTGGCGCGGTAGAGCCGGGTTTTCACGCCGCCTGGCAACGCGGACTCGGCGGTACGGACAGCGCGGAGCAGCACGCGGGTGGCGCAGCACTCGACTCGGCAAGGAACGAAGTACGATCTACCCTGGTGGGGCTCACGCGTGATGAAGCCGTTGCACTGTTCAGCGACGAGGAAGCCTGTGTCAGCCCGGTGCTCGACACGAAAGAGGTGGCGCAATCGCCACTGATGGAGCGTGTACGCATTCCCGGCAACCGTGAGGGCGAGTCACTGGTGCGATCGCCGCTGGGCACGCCGCGTGTCAAATGGGGCGCGGAGCGCGGCGGTGGTGAAGTGCTCGAACACTTCGGCTTCACCACGGCGGAGATCGCGGAGCTTTGTCGCCAGGGTGTCATCGACGACGACCGTTAATGGAATCC
>JANPDE010000162.1:0-10045 GCA_031431315.1 Haliea sp. | reverse complement strand
CTTACTGTACCTCAAGGATCACGAATGAAGATCGGTATCATCTGTGGCAGTCACCGGCCACACTCCCAGAGCGGCAAAGTCGCACGCTACATTGAAAAAGCGCTGATGACCCAGGGTCTGTGCGAGGAAACATGGCTCTATGACCTGGGCGGCAATCCCCTGCCGTTGTGGGACGAAAGCATCTGGGCGGGCGATGAGCAGTGGCGGCAAATCCTCACGCCACTGAGCGAACAACTGCTGTCCTGCGACGGGTTGGTCATTATTGCGCCGGAGTGGCACGGTATGGTACCGGCCGGTTTGAAAAACTTTTTTCTGATGTGGACGGCGGGCGGCGAGCTAGCCCACAAACCCGCCCTGATCGTCACCGTATCAATCGCCGATGGCGGCTCCTTCCCGATTGCCGAGCTGCGTATGAGCAGCTATAAGAACAGCCGCATCTGCTACCTGCCCGAGCACCTCATCATTCGCTACGTCGACACCGTGTTCAACGACGATCCGGCGCAAAACAAGCCGAGTGCCCAGGAATACTTCGAGGATAGGCTGACCTATTGCCTGGCCATGTTGAGGGAGTATGCGCTGGCTTTCCGGCAAATCCGCGCCAGTGGAAAAGTGTCGCTGGAAACATATACCAGCGGGATGTAAGCGCTATTGCTCTGACTGGATAGCGGGCACAGCCGCTCGCATTAACTGCCCTTGGCAGCACGCTCTTTCTCAATCAGGAAGTCAACGACCTTCAACATATCAGCCTGACTCCCCGCCTTACGCCCACTCACATGGTATTTACCATTAACCACCAATGCAGGAGTACCGGTTATCTGGGCAGCCTTGGCGAAAGCGACTGCCTGACGTACCTGGCTACTTACACCGAATGAGGTAAATGCCTTGTTGAAGTCCGCTTCAGAGACGCCGTGGGTCGCGAATAGTGCTGCAATTTCGGCCTGGGAGGAAAGGGTCTTGCGATCGACGTTCATTGCCTGGAAGAGCACCATGCTCATCGTCTCCAGCACCCCCAGAGACTCGGCGGTGTAATACGCCTTGGCGTGCAGCTCCATTTTTTCCTGCCATACTGCCGGCACACCGCGAACGCTCACATCCTCCGGCAAGGTTTTTTTCCATGCCTGCAGAATCGGCTCGAATGAATAACAATGACCACAGCCATACCAGAAAAATTCTGCCACCTCGATTTTGCCTGGATCAACGGCCCGCACTGGCGGCGTAATCAGATCATAGTCAGTGCCCGCGACATAGGTTTTTGCGGCGTCTTCGGCCGCCACGCAGGACATCCCGAATACCAGCAAAGAAAGGGTCAACAACAATTGTTTGATCATGATTCTCTCCACGATATTTCCTGTGCACGGTTAAGACAGCGTCTGGAGCTGGATGTTCCTGCGCGGAAAAAAGGCGGCATGAATACCACCTGTCTCCTGCGTGTCTCTCTACTTCAGTCCCGCCACATAGCTGGACACGGCTTCAATTTGCTTGTCACTCAAGCCAAACGCAATGGTGCGCATAATTTTTGTATCACCATCGTTGGTGCGACCAGCGGGATCTTCGTACCCCTTGCGATAGGCACGCAACTGGTCTGCGACGTATTGCGCGTGCTGACCCGCCAGCGTCGGAAAACCTGCCGGCGCATTACCCCGACCAGTCGGTGAATGGCAGCCTGCACAGGCCGGCACGTTTCGTTCGGCCACACCACTGCGAAAAATCTTGGCGCCCAGTGCCAAAAGCTCGGGATCGGTTTGACCACCAGAGCGCGTCTGGGAGGAAAAGTAGGCGGCAATGTCCGCCAGGTCCTGGTCGACCATAGCATCCAGCTGCCCCGCCATGGTGGGTACGGAACGGGTACCATCGCGAACATCCCGCAGCTGCTTGAGCATATATTTTTCGCCCAGTCCCGCCAGTTTGGGGAAGGGTGCGGCGCTGTTGCCGTCCAGACCGTGACATGCGCTACAGGCAACACTTTTGCTTTTTCCCGCAGCCGCATCTCCAATGAGGTTGGCGTCGGCCGCAAAGCTGTTCGATGCCCAGCCGAGCGTCAGGCCGAACAAAATTGCTACTCTTTTCATGTTAATTCCAGAACAATCGTGGGAGGGGACGCGCTCACTTCGCCGGAGCCGTAGCCGCCATGAACTCGATCAGCGCAGTGTAGTCTGCATCGGTGCAATCCGCACACATACCAGTGGGTGGCATCGCATTGAAACCTTTTTTCACAGATTCCAGCAGCGCCGGCATACCCTTGGCAAGACGGGGTGCCCAGGCGGCCGTATCGTGCGTCTTGGGCGCACCGGCAGCGCCGGTCGAATGGCAGGCAAAACAGGATCTTTGGTAAATAACCGGTGCAGGATCAGCGAGGGCGCTTACAGCGGAACACAGCAAGACAGAAGCCAACAGTTTTTTCATAGAAAAACCTCTAAATCACCAGGAAGCCAACAAACCACACAAGCGTTTGATAACAGACAAAAAAGCTGTGGCATTATATACGAGATACCCACACCAAAAAAGGCAACGCGCGCAATGACCGACACCGAGCAAGCCACAGTGCCTGCGCCACCCAATTACCGGGGGGCCAAGTTTCTGATCAGCGCGGCGAAGTTCCAGCAATGCCCTCCCGACAAGGGATGGGAAGTCGCGTTCGCCGGCCGCTCCAACGCGGGAAAGTCAAGCGCGATCAATAGCTTAACGAACAACAAAAAACTCGCAAAAACGTCCAAGACACCGGGGCGAACCCAGCTGATCAATTTTTTTGAACTGTCCGAGAACCAGCGTCTGGTAGACCTGCCCGGCTATGGATTCGCGAAAGTTCCGCTGGCGGTGAAACAGGAATGGACCAAGCAGCTGGAAAATTACCTGCAAAATCGTCAGTGCCTGCGCGGAATGATTTTGCTCATGGATGTTCGTCACCCCCTGCAACCCTTTGACCGACAAATGCTGGATTGGGCGCTGCAGGCGTCCATGCCGGTACACATACTGCTGACCAAGGCCGACAAACTAAAACGGGGTGCGGCCGGAACCGCCCTGCTGCAGGTACGCGCCGAGCTGCGGCCCCATGCGGAACTGACCAGCGTGCAGCTATTTTCGGCCCTGAAACATGACGGGCACCTGGAGTTGATTGCCGTGTTGAACGCCTGGTTTACAGCGGTGGATGTCGACGTGGATGAGCAGGCCGAGTAGCTCGTCAGAAGACCAAAAACTGCGCAGTTGTTCGCCTGTATCAAAAAACCCCCGGTCACCTCCAAGAAGGCGACCGGGGCCCCTAGGGTCTCTTGGGGAAAGAGACTTGCTTACAACGGCTTACGGAGATAAACCACTTAGGGACGTAGCGCTCGCTACACGACTACAGACAGGCCGACCGGGAGAAAGTTCATCCGTAGCTTAAAAAATATGCTTAAAAAGGGCCCGACCGCCAGGGGGCTATCATTGATACGGGGCAGACTCTGCCAAGCTGACGGGCTGCTGCGCGCGATGATCTCGCGAAGGTAGAAGCGCAGCCCGAACAGTGTTTCGACAATGGTGGTTGATCGGAACAGACAAAAGGGCTCTAACCCGAATGGCACTTAGTTAAGCTTCTTCGGCGTGCTGTGCTCAGGATCGAGTACCGACACTACACTACACACGGCATCATAGCCCAGCTCGGTCTTTGCATCGGAAAATGGCTCTGACCCCTTAACTTGAACTTTGTCACGCCCACTCCACCTGCAACTCACGACGCTCGGCTCCCAGCGTGGCCAGTTCCCTGGCGCGATCGCCAAACTTTTTCTCGACCTCTTCCCGCCTGATCTTGAGCGTCGGCGTCAGGATGCCATTTTCGATGGTCCATGCCGCATTGGAAATCATCAGGGCGCCAATGCGAGCGTGTTTTTCAATGCCCTGGTTAATGGTTGCTACCTTTTCAGTGAGCGCGCGAGCAACCTCATCCTGATCCTGTTGCTGGGCCAGTGCGCTGAGTACACAGGTCATTACCGTCTTCGAGTAGCCCCGGCCCAGCAGGCAGAATTGCTCGGTGTACGGATTCTCGGCAAACAGGTTTTCGATGGGGGTGGGGGCCACGAACTTGCCCTGTATGGTCTTGAAATAATCCTTGACGCGTCCGGTCAGAAAAATAAACCCGTCCTCGTCAATAAACGCTTTGTCGCCAGTATAGATCCAGCCATCGACAAAGGTCTCGGCGGTCTTCTCCGGCATGTTGTAGTAGCCCGGTGAGCAACCCTCTGCACGCACCTGCAACTCGCCCTCGGAGCTGATGCGCACTTCTACCGGTCCGACCGGCCGGCCGATGGAGCCGACTTTGCGAGCACCGCGCTGGTTGGCGGTCAGGCCCATCGCTTCGGTCTGCCCAAAGCCCTCCATCAGCATCAGCCCGAAGTTCTCAAACCATTCGATCAGTGCCGGCGGCGTCGGTGCCGCGGCCGTCAACAAGTACTTCGCTTCATCCAGGCCCAGCGACTGGCGGACCATTTTGCCCACACCGTCCTTGTCGGTAGCCAGGGCCTCATCTATAGCCTGTCGAGAGCCGAATTTCCCGATAATGGCCTGTTGCAACTGCTCCCAGACGCGCGGCGGACCGAACATGACGTGTGGCCTCGCGGCCGGGAGATCCCGAAATAGCGTGCCCAAATTCTCGTTGAAACGAACTTCGCCGCAGGTCAACAGCGAGCTGCCCTCAACGATCTGTCGTTCAGCGATATGGGACAGTGGCAGGTAGGAGAAATAACGTGAACCCTGATCCAGCGCAAAGGCCTCCTTGAAACGATCTATGGGATAAATATTCGACTTATGAGTCTGCATCACGCCCTTGGGCACACCGGTTGTCCCGGAGGTGAAGACCAGTGAGATCAGATCGTGCGCAGCACAGCGATAGGCGGGCTGATGTTCCTTATGGGCGGATACGATGTCGTCCCAACGCAGATGCTCCCTGTCCAACTCCACGCCCGGCAGGGCCACCAACTGGATGCCGGAAGGCAGCACTTCCTTCAGCGTATTCCAGTTTTCGGTTTCACCCACGAACAACAACTCCATCCCGGTAAACTGCATCACGTATTCAGCGGTCGCCTGCGCCAACGTTGTAAACATCGGCACAACCACATTTCCAGCGGCAATCGAGCCCAGGTCTGCGAAAAACCAGTGGGGGCGATTGCGCGACACGATTCCGACCTTGCGTCCGTGACTGCCGAGGTGTGCTTCCTGCCAGGCAGCAATTGCCCTGATCTGGCGCTGTGCCTCAGCCCAGCTCCAGTCGCGGCTGTTTTTGCCGATGGTCTCCTTGAGCCATATCCTGTCCGGATATTCCCGCGCCCATTGGTCAAGGTAATCAATCAAGGTCTCATGCATGGTCATCGTGGGTGTCCTGCCTGAGCGTTATCTTTATCCGGGTCTCGGGTCACAGCCATTCTTTGAAATACCTGTTATCAAATATGTGGAGCATCAATCCGGGAAAGAGGGCTCTAACCCCCCTTCGCCCAACACCAGCCGCATGATCTCCGCCCCCACTACCAGATCACTGACCGCGCCAAACCACTGCTTGCGCAACCTGCCCTGCGTATCGATCAGGATCAGCGTCGGTGTGCCTTGCATGTTGTACGCACGCATGGTCTGCGGCATGCCGGATTCGTGCGCGCGATCCACACCGACCGGGAACGTCACCTTGTATTCATGCAGGAACGCTTCCAGCGACACCGGCGTCATGGCCTCGTGATGTTCAAACACGGTATGCAGGCCCAACACCGCCACCTCTGCCGATGAAAACGCAGCTTGTATGCGCTGCGCCTGGGGAATACCGTGCGACACACAGCCCGGGCACAGCATCTGGAACGCTTCCACCACCACGACCTTGCCGCGCAGGGCATCTAGCCTGATGGCATCGGGTGTGTTGAACCACAGTGTAGCCACTAGCGGCGGTGCCAGTGGCGCAGGCGTCTCGATCACGCGGCGGCGCTCCTCGGGGAAAAGGGGTCAGAGTCCTTTATCGTTACCAATTGGGCTCTGGCCCCTATTTCCATGGCCCCTATTTCCACAAAATTCTATGCCAGATAATCGTCACAGGCTTTAACGCAAGCTTTACAACTGTCTGCGCAGTCTTTACAAATCTGATGATGTTTTTCATGCTTGCGACATTCGGTTTCGCAGTTTTCACAAACCGTGCTGCAGACTTTCATAAACTCACGCAAATGCGCAGAATTTTGTATCGCCAGTTCAGCTAAGGCATTACAACTTACGGCCAACTCTTGCACCGCTGCGTAACAGTCTTTCAGGGTTTGGTCGCCCATCTGAAACATCGTCACGCAATGCTGTGCACACTCACGGCCGAGTTTCACACAGTCCATCGCACTATCAATAACCGCCTGACGTTTTGGATCTACTTTGGATTGGATCATTTCTTTATTGTGCATCTGATGCATATCATGCATCGGCATAGTGTCGGCGGCATTCGCCATGGATGAACTTAAACCTGTGATCGCAACACCAGCAACCGCCAGCGTGGTGGCTGAATCAACCAGTAATTGACGGCGCGAAAATGATTTCGATTGATGATTAACCAATTCATTGTGACTCATAAAAATCTCCCGCTTCAGCTGCCAGTATTCAAGCATCGTTATCAAAGTATAGACACATAAATGTGCTATGGGGAGGCACGATTCTTCAAGTATCCCGGTGCTTTACCTGAGTTGAACCGAGCGAGGGCCAGGAACGTCTAATGCGGGCAGCGCATTCTCCCTTGAGTTGCGGTTCATACGCGCTTCCAGGTGGGCTAGTGCGCCTCATCCCAATTGTTGCCAACGCCCGCTTCGACCAATAGGGGAATCGACAGCTCGGCGGCCTCGGACATGAGGCGGCAGATCTGCGCGCGCACCGGGTCCACTTCTGCAGCCGCCACTTCAAACACCAGCTCGTCATGCACTTGCATGATCATACGGGCGTCAGCCTCGCCCCGCTGCAGCCAGGCATCCACCGCCAGCATGGCCTTCTTGATAATGTCTGCCGCGGTGCCCTGCATCGGCGCATTGATCGCAGTGCGCTCAGCGGCCTGCGCGCGCATCTTGTTACGCGCGTTGATTTCGGGTAGATAGAGTCGCCTCCCGTACAGGGTTTCCACATAGCCCTGCTCCCTCGCGACAGCTCGGGTGCGCTCCATGTAGGTAGCCACACCTGGATACCGCTCGAAGTAGCGATCGATATACTGCTGGGCCTCGTTACGGCCCAGGTGCAATTGCCTGGCCAGTCCGAACGCCGACATACCGTAGATCAATCCGAAGTTAATCGCCTTGGCCTTGCGGCGCTGTTCACCGGAAACAGCCTCGAGAGCGACCTCAAAGACTTCAGAGGCGGTCGCCGTATGCACATCCCGTCCCTCATTGAACGCCCGGAGCAAGCCGGCATCTGAGGACAAGTGCGCCATGATGCGCAGCTCGATCTGCGAGTAATCCGCTGCCAGGATCTTGTAGCCCTTCGGTGCGATAAAGGCCTGGCGAATACGTCTGCCCTCCTCAGTGCGGATCGGGATGTTCTGCAGGTTGGGATCGGAGGAGGATAGTCTGCCGGTTGCAGCCACCGCCTGATGATATGACGTGTGTACTCGCCCAGTGGCAGGATTGACCATCAGCGGCAGTTTGTCGGTGTAGGTGGATTTGAGTTTGCTCAGGCTGCGGTATTCAAGCAGCAGTTTGGGTAATGGGTAATCCAGCGCCAGTTCCACCAACACCTCTTCGGCAGTAGAGGGTGCGCCGGTAGGGGTTTTTTTGAGCACCGGCAGTTGCAGTTTGTCGAACAGGATCTCGCCCAATTGCTTGGGCGAGCCCAGATTGAACTGGGCGCCGGCCAGTTCATAGGCCTGGCCCTGCAGTTCCTCCAGACGTTTGCCCAGCTCCGCGCTGTGCCGTACCAGCAGCTCCCTGGAAATCAGTGCGCCCTGGCGTTCAATGCGCGACAACACTGGCACCAGTGGCACTTCTATGTCGGTCAGCACATCTTGCAGACGGCCTTTCTCCTGCAGCTGTGGCCACAGGGTCCGGTGCAAGCGCAGGGTAATATCGGCATCTTCTGCTGCATAGGGCCCTGCCTCTTCTACCGTGACCTGGTTGAACGTCAATTGCTTGGCGCCCTTGCCCGCGACATCCTCGAAATGAATGGTCTGGTGGCCGAGGTATTTCAGCGCCAGACTGTCCATATCGTGGCGCGTGGCGGTGGAGTCCAGCACGTAGGATTCGAGCATGGTGTCAAAGCGAATGCCCCGCAGGGTGATGCCGTGATTGGCCAACACGCTAGCGTCATACTTAAGGTTCTGCCCCACCTTCGCCCTGCTTTCATCTTCCAGCAGGGGTTTCAGAGCAGCCAGTACTGCGTCGCGCGACAACTGCGGCGGCGCACCCAGATAATCGTGCGCCAGTGGTACATAGGCCGCACGGCCTGGCTCCACTGCGAAGGACACGCCGACGATGCGCGCTTCCATGTAGTTGAGGCTGGTGGTTTCGGTGTCAAACGCAAACAGCTCCGCCGCCGCCAGGGTTTTCAGCCACGCATCCAACGCCGCTTGTTCAGTAACAATGTCATAGGCGACCGCCAGCGCGTCGGCCTGCACCAGCGGAGTCTCATGCGCCACCAGCAATTCATCCAGCCAGGACCGAAATTCCAGACGGGTATACCAGTCCACCAGCGCCGCGCGATCCTGGGGCATGTTCACCAGCTGCTCAGGCTGCAGCTCCAGGGGTACGTCGGTCTTGATGGTTGCCAGCAGATAGGAGAGGTAAGCGCTGTCCTTTTCCTGTTCCAGCTTTGCCGCCATGGTCTTGGCGCCGCGAAAGGACAGCTGCGCCACCTGCTCCAGATTGGCGTAAATAGCGTCAAGGCCGCCCAGTCCCTGCAACAGGCCCAGCGCTGTTTTCTCCCCGACTCCGGGCACCCCCGGGATGTTGTCTGCCTTGTCTCCCGTGAGCGCCAGCAAGTCGATGATAAGCGACGGCGGTACGCCGAATTTGGCCTCTACACCCGCCTCATCCAACACCGAGTTGGTCATGGTGTTGACCAGCGTGGTATGCGCATTGACCAGCTGCGCCATGTCCTTGTCGCCAGTGGAAATCACCACGTGCCGGCCCTGTTCACTGGCCTGGCGCGCCAGCGTGCCGATCACGTCGTCCGCCTCCACGCCAGGCTCGCAAATAAATGGCAGCCCCATGGCCTTGACGATCGCATGAATCGGTTCGATCTGCTCACGCAATTCATCGGGCATGGGCGGGCGATGGGCCTTGTAATCGGCAAAGATTTCGTCCCGGAAGGTCTTGCCCTTCGCATCGAATACTACTGCCACTGGGCTGTCGGGATAATCCGCCTGCAGGCGGCGCAGCATGCTGATCACGCCGCGTACCGCGCCGGTATTCTGGCCGCCGGAAGTGGTCAGCATGGGCAGGGCGTGGAAAGCGCGGTAAACGTAAGAGGAGCCATCGACCAGAACCAGCGGCGCGGTGTTGGAATCCATAATAGAACTCACTATGTTAGGTGCCACCCGAGGAGGAAACCAGCCAACTTATAGGTGTAAGTAAACACTCGCACTGTTTATTTGGCCCTAAAAACCTATTGGTCCCAAAGAAATCTCGCAGAACGATACGTGGTTTTCATCTTCGCCAGATCCAGGGGCGGCTTGAAAAATCCGTGGTAATCGCCTCGTGGATTTATCAGTACTATATTAGAACTATGATCTACCTGGTAGTTATCGCCCTCACCCATTACCTTGCGGAAGGGCGTGTTGAGGGCAGTAGCAAAGCGGTGAATATCCAGAAACTCGCCGGTCACACCGATAAAATCCGGATTGAAAAAGGGCACATAGCCCGCCAGTTGCTGCACGGTATCCCGGGCCGGGTCCACAGTCACCATCACCACCTGGGTGTCCTGGGCTTCGGTGCCTTCCAGGCTGGCCACAAATTCATTGAGAAACGTCATGGTAGTGGGGCACACATCCGGACAATAGGTGAAGCCAAAAAATACCAGGCTCCACCGGCCTTTAAAGCGTTCCCTGTTGAAGGGCGCGCCATGATGATCAACCAGCTTAAAGTCG
>JANPDE010000161.1:0-6006 GCA_031431315.1 Haliea sp. | reverse complement strand
CGCTCGTTTCCCTTTTACTATTTCATTGATACGGCGCGCGGGAACATGAATTTCCTTGGCCAGGCGGTACTGACTCAACCCCATGGGCTTAAGGAATTCTTCCTCCAATATCTCGCCCGGGGTGACGGGCGGAAAGTCTCTGTTAGTTTTACTCATAATTATGCCTCTTAATGGTAATCAACGATTTCGACGTCTGATGCATTACCCTTGTCCCATCGAAAACAGATCCGCCACTGATCATTGATTCGAATGCTGTGTTGGCCTTTTCTACTCCCCTTCAGCGCCTCCAGCCGATTTGCAGGTGGTACGCGCAAGTCATTGAGTTCTACTGAGTCATTCAGTAGTTTGAGCTTCCTGGCTGCAATGTGCTGAATCGCCGTGGGCAGCTTCCGGGAGAAACGGCCTCTGGCCAGCTTCTCGGTTTCCTTGCAGCTAAAGCTTAATATCATCGGATAAAGATAACGTAATGCGTTATTAACGTCAAGCGTTACTGTTTTTCAACGTCAGCTCAGGAGTTCCGCTGGCTTTGACAAATTAACTTCTCCAGACCAAGAAAACCCCGTATCCAGAATCAGGCCACAGCTAAGGACCATTCTTTGAACGCACCTATCCTGAGATTCCTATAGTGGTTTGCTGATACCAAGTGTCTTCCCAAGTTGAATAGCTTGCGCTTGCCGCCGCTTGAGCGTTTCTTTCAGCAAGGTGATCGCCTTTGCTTCGCTGGCGCCCGTGCCATCAAGTGCCACTACAACAAACTCCTCGCCAAGAATTGCGCCAGCAGTCCAACCCATATCGAGCACTACGAAGCCCCGGACACCTACGTCGGGTAACTTCTTGTAACTCTCAACCCCGGAGGCGGCCGAGTAGTAGTCGGCAGGCACAATTTGCACCATCATGGAATTGTCGGCATCTTTGTCTACCCACTGGCACCCTGTCCCCATAGCCGCATTATTCATTTCGCTCACCGCAGTACCCATGTATTGGCTCACTTCAGCTTTGGAAAAAAGCTGGCACTGCGCGTTGTTGTCTGCGTCGCCTTTATTGTCCCCGGACAAGGTGCGACTCAAGGTTTCCGGATTCTCATTGTCCAGTGCAAACGATGGGATGCTGCAGACAAACAAAAAGCCAACCACCAGAAAGAGTTTACGCATAAAAATACCCTGTTAAAGAAAGTTGGTTAAAATGAATGCGCTTTCACCATACTGTGCGGCCATTTTTTTAGGGCTAATGAAACGGGATATACTGATACTAGACAGAAACCTGTCTCTGGCGGATTGATAATTCAAGCCGCTACTGGCAATTCAAATAGTCCGCGACAGTGTTTTCCCCAGCGGTACTGGTTGATATCGATGACATTACCGCTAGTGGTTGCCACAGGTGGTACACCATTTCGCCCAGCATGAGTACGGTGCTTGTTGTAATAGGTCTGATAATCACGGAGTTTGTTCCCCAGGTCAGTCGCGGTCCAAAAGAAGGTGTGATCAAGTAGCTCCCTTCGCATGCTACCAATGAGCCTTTCCACAAACGGATGTGACATTGGTACATGCGGAAGTGATTTGATCTCTTTGGATGGCCCTTTTGGTCCTGGCTTGCGACTTCTGCCCGGTGAATACAAGTTTCGATACTTTCGTTTCTTCATTGCGGCGTGAAATCGAAGTAGGGTTGCAGGCTTGATGATAATGGCTGAACGAGCAATCCGTCTGGGATTCATGAACCGTGTCCAGAAGCCGAGTACGACACGGTCGTGGGTAGTCAGATTCGGTGCTCGTTGTCGTGATCTGCTGTGGATGATCAGTTGCTGCCTCAGAAGGAGATTTTCGGCCATGACGGCGCGACCGCCACCGGGTTTGATCATCTTTGCCAGTGTAGTAAGCAGGTGAAGCAGTAGATAAATGAGGTCCTTCATGCCGTAGAGAGTAGTATCCATAAGGAAAAGCCGCAATAGCTAACCTTCTGATACTATTGATGAATTACGAATCGCCATGTACAGGAATGCGGAAATTTAAATCGGTCCGGCAGGTTCAGCGATTTCTTGGCAATCATGCCACGGTCTACAATCTATTCAATCTCGGTCACCATTTGGTATCCGCTAACCACTATAGGAATCTCAGGATAGGTGCATTCAATGAATGGTCCTTAGCTGTGGCCTGATCATCGGTGCCCAGTTTTCGGGGTCTGGAGAAGTTCATTTGCCAGAACCGACGCTAGTGCTGCGCATTTAGCATCCAGGTGGTAGTGTATAGACGGTGACTGCTGCGGAGGTTGCGGAGCCACCGGCATCGTCGGTCGCCACGGCGGTCAACCTGTGCTTGCCGACCGGCGCGTCGCTCCAAGTGAGCGTGTAGGGAGCGGTGGTGTCGACGCCAAGCGAAACGTTTTTGCGGAAAAACTCCACTTGCGTGACGCTGCCATCCGGATCATTAGCCTCGGCACTGAGGGCGATGGTATCGCCGCTGAAATAGAATTCCCCCTCGTTCAGCGCGGTCAGCGCGACATAGGGGCGGTTGTTATCGATCTGGAGAATCAGCTTTGGCCGTAGCGTCGGATCAGCCGAGTATTCGCTGGCAAGGAAGATTTTATGGTAGTTAACGCCGGTGCCAAGCAACTGCCAGCCGTAATTGCTCTGTTCCCCCAGGCTCATGGACTGCACGGAGTCAGTGACATCAAGCACGACCCAATCCGGATCCCAGCCCGTGTGCGCATCCAGGCTGCCCTTGGCGGCATAATCGGAGCCGCTGCCGGCAGCGCCCGGTTTTTGCCAAGGGATGCCATCGGCGGCATTGATCCAAGTGGCCTTGTTCTCGACCCAATTTTTCAGGAGCGGATGTGCACGATAGGTATAGTCGTAGTAGGACCATTTGTATAGGGCGAGGGCAGCGTAGGTAATGGTCGCCCCTTTCGGAACCGGGCCGCCTTCGTTAGAGAAAATAGCGAAGCGCACGAGCGGGTTGAACATATTCTCGAGGCTATTGAGCACTCCCCCGCTGCCTTTGGGAATAGTTGTATGATTGCCGTCGAGATAGGTATCGGTGGTGCCCGAATAGCCACCGAGCCCCTCTTGCAGAACAATGAGATCCCCAGCCCCGGGTGGAGTCACGTTGAGCACAATGGCGGCCGAAACTGCAGTGATGTTGGTGTTATCGGTGGCCACCGCAGTCAGCATGTGATTGCCTTGTTGCGCTTCCCAAAGCACAGAGTAAGGTGCGGCCGTGGCTACACCCACAGAGCTCCCGTCCAGAAAAAACTCGACTTTTGCAATATTTCCGTCCGAATCGCTCGCATCCGCGCTTAGTGTGATGGTTCTGCCATCAAAATATTCTATCGGTCCATCAAGAGGGGCGCTTATCTTTACCGATGGTGGATTATTGACTCGGTTTGCGACTGTTGCCGCTACCCTTGGAGAAATAAAGCGCTTTCCACTATTGTCAGTAGCTATGGCCTCAAACGTGTAGACACCTAGCGGTACAGATGGCAGTGTTGTTGTGTATGGCGGCTTTGTAAATGTCTTAAGGGTTTGGCCATCCAATAAGAGCTCAACTTGTGTAATGTTGCTTTGCTGGTTTGAGGTGACGGCCGTCACTACAATATTATCGTTCGGAAGAAAGAATCCTTTGCTTGTCGGTCCAGCTATCGTGATATGCGGATCATTGCTAATGGGCTCGATCCAGTTTTCTGGTTTATAAATCCATATATTGCCGGCATACCAATCTTGTAGAGCTATAAAGGCGTCAATTTGGGCTACGTATTTCCATTTACCCAACACTCCGACACCGGGATCGTCGTCGGGAGTTTGTGTGGAAGAGCTCTCGAGTTTTTCAATATCCCAATCATTTGGAGAAACAACCGGGGGAGGATAAAGCGCCCAAACGTCACCACCGCCTCCCCAGAGAAGAAGCCTGTTCCTTGGTGCGTCATAGTCCATGCCATAAAGCGCAAGAGCATGATTATTAATCCCACCTGCAGGCACGAATTCACCATTAGGAACAAAATCTACATGTGAATTTGCTGGGCCGGCAGTAGATAAGTCCCAATATGAGAATAGCTCTCTGGAGGTCCTCACAAAGAGGTTATGAGTTGGAAGATAAGCGCCGACACCCTGATGCGATTGGGTTCCAGTTGGAGTCCAGCCGACTAGCTCCCAATAATCTTGAGTTGGATCATCTCTATCATTAATGGTGTATTTGAAAAGCAACCCCATTTGACCCCAAACGAAAACTACATCTTTACCGTTTTCTTGTGTATAACCCGTCGAACCCTCGACAAAATGTCGCGGAAAATACGCATCTGGCAGATTTTTTCGAACATCTCGATTTTCCCACATCTCACCACCAATTACCCATAAATTTGGATTTTTCCATTGAGAGTGGGAGCCTGTTTTTCCTCCAACTTTATTCTCATCGGCGCGAGCCGGGTCGAAGAAATAGGGGCCGGTAACGCGAAAAGTGCCATCGGTGTTTTGTATTATATACGGGTCGCCACTCTGATATATTGGCCCACCAAATGTAAGGAATCGATCAGCTACTGGAAGGTAGATATTATTGTCATAGGTATGCGCGGATGGAGGCGACGCGTTGGGGCCATCTACCGTCAGCCAAGGGTAGCTTCCGAGAGATGCTATATCGCTAGGCAAAGACATTCGTTCCCATTTAAGTGTCGTGGCGCGCCAGCGATACAGCTCGTTTCCTCCGTAGTTTGCATGCCCTCCGCCATAGAGGATTAAGTCGCCTCTTCGACTATCCCATGCAAAACTGCTCCACGCAGCAATTATGCCGCGTGGTGACCAGGGCTGTGAATTAGGCGCTTTACTGGGGGACACCAGAAGCCCTGTGGGCGGCCATACATCCAGAAATTGATTGTTGTTTACTCGAACCCATCCATTTTCCGGTGTGGATCTCAGGATAGAGATTAACTGCTCAAGATCCGGCTCTGAAGATCGCGGATCGACATCAGAAGGCAGTTCAGAATCGGAATACGCCAACATTGGGAGTAAAAAAATCATGACCAATGGCACGGATATGCATAACTTTCCAAATGCTTTGAGGTAACCAATCATGATCTTGCCCTATGTGTTTCGTGATAGCAGATAATTAAAACCAAGAGGTTCACAGTGGCCTGCAAATCCCTAAAACAGCAGTAGTAGCAACGCAAGGCGATTCTCCGCACTCGAGATATACGCAAGTTGCTGATCTGGATGACTTGGTGAGAATGAGGAACGTGGCGTTTTGTCCTCCGAACACAACTAGGTGTCATTAGACATCGCTTCCATTCCGGTAATCCCGCCGTTATAGGACTTTCGTCCTTTAGACCGGTGACTTTGCGTCCCTATCTTTCGATAGGTTTGCCCTTCTACAGAATCTTACAACTAGAGAGTGATTCCTTAGCTGGAACACTATTCATTATAGAAACCTATATCCTAATTACAAATACTGTTTTGTTATTTCATGGGGCTTGGTTCTGTTATACCTCAAAGAGTTGGCGGGTTAGATGAGATCGCACCCAACGCCAGATGATTGCCTACAAGGCCTTGCGCGTTATGACTTGGCGTCGAGTACGTCAGGTTCGAGGGGTGTAATCGGATAAAGTATCCCCCGGGGTAGCTCCCCTTTTGACGTCACAGCCCAGATGACCTCTGCATGGGAAATTTTTCAGATATTCAAAAAGACCGGCCCGGACTTCAGAACAAGCTCCTCGACTACCAGTGCTATTACAATGAGTACCGGGCTCATGCTGGACGGGATGGTGCCACTCCAGTTGTTTCAGCTGGCAATAAGCTCTTCGATATCAACGAGTATCGGTGGAGAAAGCATTACCGTGGATTATTTGAATTGCCAGTAGCGGCTTGAATTATCAATTCGTCAGGGACAGGTAATTTGCAGTAGGCGGGGGTGTATTGGCTGGTTTCTACTACATCCGTTTGACGGGCCGCGCTCGTGCAATCGCAGCTGATGCATCTCCCCAGCCTTCACAGTGTGAGCGCCCTCCATGTCCGCGAACCACGTTGAGGAG
>JANPDE010000160.1:0-9316 GCA_031431315.1 Haliea sp. | reverse complement strand
CTGGCCAGAATTGCATTTGCGCTGATGAAAAAAGGCGAGAATTTTATGCTTGAGGCATAAATAGGGCTTGCATGAGAACATAGAATCTCAGAAGGCTGGGATATTCGCTCTTCAGGCCTTATCCCCGGAGGGACTCTGGCGGAGTGAACTCAACAGTTGTGACGTACGCGCGATAAAGGCGAGTGGCAGCGGACATGCTCCGCGGCGAATATCCCAGCAGTTTGAGCGAGCGGGGCATGCCCGCTGCCACTCGCCGCAACGGAGCCTCCAATCGTGATCCATCAACGGCTAGCTCAGGCGTCATTGGTTTGAATGAAACGCTCCCCTTCAGGGGGCTCAAGGAGCCGTAAGGCTGCGTAACTACCACTTTAAGCGGCTCACAAACTAATGTCCCCGGCTTTGCCGGGGATATTTACTTACTTTACCGATGCTTGACGGTATCCTATTGTTGGGCTTTATAGGGGCATGACATGACGGATTCAACGGTGCGCGTCACGGACGCCCCTGATCTGCAACCGATCAAGGTGGGTCTTTTTGAAACCCTGCGCCTGATCCGCAAGAGTTATGTCAATCCGCTGCGCCACGCACAGGAGCTGCATGAGCGATACGGCAATGTGGTGATGCAGAAGTTTATCCGTATCACCTTTGTTCACCTGTACGGCGCGGACGCTCATCGTCTGGCGCTGGTGAACCAGGACCAGGTGTTCTCCAATAAAAAAGCCTGGGACCAGATTATTGGCCGGATTTTTCCCAACGGCCTGATGTTAAGGGACGGTGAGGACCATCGCTATCATCGCCGGCTGATGCAGGCGGGTTTCAAGAATCCGGTGATGCAGCGCTACCTGCTTGAAATGGAACCGCAGGTGCAGCAGGCGGTTGCCAGCTGGCCGGTAGTCCCCGGACAGCCATTACTGGCGTTCCCAATGTTCAAGAAAATGACGCTGGATCTCGCCGCGTCGATATTTCTCGGCATGGACCTGGGAGACGACGCCAGTCGCATCAACCGCGCCTTTGAAACCGCCGTGGCGGCGTCCATGCCCCGCATTCCGCTGGCGATTCCAGGCACGCTGTTGTGGCGCGGCATTCGCGCGCGCAATGACATGTGCGAGTTCTTTCGGCAGCAGCTTCCAGCGAAGCGCTCGGGAAAAGGTATCGATATGTTTTCACTGCTGTGCAATGCGACGGACGAGGAGGGCAATCAATACACCGACCAGGAAGTCATCGACCATATGATCTTCCTGATGATGGCGGCGCATGACACCACGACCAGCACATTGACCAGTATGACATACGCTCTGGCGCAGCATCCGCAGTGGCAGCAGCGTCTTTTCGAGGAGATGGAGGCTCTGGGTGTGGAGCACCTGCGCTATGAGGATCTCGATAAACTGGAGCAGACCGATTGGGTGATGAAGGAGGCGTTGCGTATGTACCCGCCGCTGTCGACGCTACCCAAGTTCAGTCTCGCACCCTTCGAGTTCGAGGGCGTGAGGATTCCCGCTGGTGCAGTGGTGGCAACCTATCCCATTCACACACACTACATGGAGGCGTATTGGACCGAGCCAACCCGATTTGACCCCTTGCGTTTCAGCGAGGAGCGCGCGGAGCACAAGCGGCATCCCTATTGCTGGGTGCCGTTCAGCGGAGGAGCGCACATGTGCATCGGCCTGCATTTTGCCGTCATGCAGATCAAGCTGGTGATGTTCGAGATGCTGCGCCGCTACCGCTGGTCGCTGCCCGAGGGCTATACCATGCCTGTACAGCAGTCGCCGATATCCAAACCGCGCGATGATTTGCCAGTATTTTTCTCGGCGCGAGCATAGCATCGCCGTGCCGGGCGCTCTTGGCGGCGGTTCTCTTTTCCGAGACAATTAGCGGGATAACGTTCACTCTCTGCTGCCCCTGCGTGGAATGTTTTCCCCCCATGACATTCCCCCGAATACTGGAGTTACACCTATGGATTTGATCGAGCCGAATAGCGAGTTCGAAAGCGCTGGCGAGATACACACCGTTTTGTGTGTGGCTACCTCCTTGATCATCATCAGAGGCGCGACTGCAGAGGAGTTTCTCCAGTGGGCGAGAAGCGCCTTACCTTACCTTTTTCCAACGGCATTTGAAGGCATTGATCCCGCCAGACATGAGCAGGTTGCCTACTGGATGGGTGCGGCACTGTGGAACGCAGCACCCATCCCGGCCAATCGCTTCAGACCCGCGCCACTGCCCAGGCCGCAGCGAAACTCGCCCTGCCCTTGTGGTTCAACACGCAAGTACAAACAATGCTGCGCCAGTCAGCCAGCCCCAGAGCCCTTTCCCGAGGAACTCTACTGGCAGTTGATCCCTGAAGTTTGCAGCAAGAACCACATCAAGGAGATGCAGGCGACAGGTGAATTACCGGTGGATGGTATCGCCACAATGGCCTACTACTTCTTCCAGCAGCAGGACGATACACAGGTGATTAAAATGCTGGAACCGCTGTTCGCTGGCGAGGCGACCAGCGTCGGCCGCGACCACGAAGCCCTGCTGGATTTGCTCTGCGATGCCTACAACCGCCACTACAGAACCGACAGGAAGAAGCGCGATTTGCTGCAACGCATGCGTCAACACCACAACAAGGTGATTCGCAGCGCGGCCTGGCAGCGAACAGCCTCCTGGCAGCAGGACCTGGGAAACTTTGAGGCGGCGCACGCTGCCCTGCAGGAAGCCATGCGCGCCGACCCGGACAATCCCAGCCATGCGCTGCTTGAGCTGGTCCTGCTGGTATCGTCACAGCAGCTCGACCAGGCCAGGCAGCGGGCAGCCTTCTGGTACGCGCGTGTGAAACGGTATCATCAGGAGTTTCCGGAACTGGTGGCGACCATCGATCTGGCTCGAACCGACCCGCTGCAAGCTCTGCAACAACAAATGCGCCAGGCCAGTGAACACGGCGATGACCGCCTTCAACGGTTACTGGCCTGGCTACAGGTTGAACAACCGCTGCCCCGCTACCGGATCAAGACCATGGGCACGGCGCAGCCGACAGCCAGCGACCGAGATCCGCTCACGCGCGACCTGTTCAATGATGGCGAGACTGACGACGAACTGGACTTGGAGGATCCGTTGGCGAATGCCGCGACCCTGCTGCCGCCAGAGCACGTGGTCCAACTGGAAGCGCAGTGGCATGAGTTACGCCCGCTGGACAAGCCGTTCTCGATTGATTTCGAGCCGATGAATCGCGAGGATATCTGGAGCGACCCGCTGGACGATGAATGGCTATGCTTTCTTGAACAGCACCCGCAGGCGATCAACAGCCTCGATGTGTTGGACGATATCGTCACCTTGATTTATACGCATCCCTTGGGCGAAACACCGTTTGGCCCGATGCGCGATTGCTATAGCGTGTTGCAGCGGGCCGCGCATATTATCGAACAGGCTGCGCTTCCTGCTGCCCAGACACTGCCCTGGATTATCTCCGAAAATCGCCCGGCGCTGCGGCTTCTCGCCCATCAGATTCAGGTCTGTGAGCATATTTTTGAGGACACAGCCGAGGCCATGCGACTTGCCGAGCGCTATCTGCAGATCAACCCGACCGATAATCACGGCTACCGTGCGGAGCTTGTCAACTATTGTCTGCATCAGGGTAGAAACGAGCAAGCGGCGGCGATTTGTGCCAACTACCCTCAGGACATGATGGCGGAAACCCGCTTCGGGCATGTACTGGCGCTGTACCGACTCGGCGATCTGGCGGGGGCTGCTGACCGGTTAAGCGGCGCCGCAGATCATTTACCCATGGTGAAAGATTATCTTCTCCGCAAGAGCGCAGCCAAACCGAAACTCAACCCCCAACGCATCAGGATTGGTGGTAAAGACCAGGCATGGATCTATCGTGAAGACATGCGAGACTGCTGGGCCGAGACGGCGGGTTGTCTGGAGTGGTTGAAGAAGCTCTGAGTGCGTGCAAAAACATGACGGTCATACCACTACAAGGCCTTCGTTGACCGTTTCAAACAACTCGCGTCCACGACGAAAAAAAGGAGCCCGCCGGCTCCTTTTCAAGTTGCTCACAGCGCTTTAGAAATCGCGACGTATACGCACACACCCTATTGCGACGAGCAGCAACGATAACAGCCCGAGCGCAAGCGTGCTCAAGCTCGGCACTGCCTTAGCAGCACCCACAACGACAGTCGCAACCGCCGTATCGCAGGCATTTTCAAGCGGAGCCGGGTTCGCCGGCAATGCGCAGATTTGATAGGGAATCAAGTAAGTGCCAGGCGTTGCGCCAAAAGGCACGGTCACGGTACCGTCGCTATTCAACACGAGGGCCGCAGGCGTGTCTTCGCAGTCCTCGCAGGTGATCGCGCCGTTTCCGGCAACACTCACGTTTGATGAGCCGTCGGTCGCACTCGCTCCATTGCGCTCTACCGTGTCATTGCCGAGCAATGGCAACACGCTAATCGCGTCATTGGGTACCGCGATGGATGTATCGTCCACTGCATCGATGATGATCGCGCTTGTGGCGACGCAGTTGTTCGTTGTGGATGACGTCATGCAGGTCCTGCCGCTAATCCCCGAGCTAATACCGCCAATGCTGTCATTCGTTGCCCCCGTGCCAGCAAGGAATGTGACCGTTGTTGGACTGGTGTCGTCACCGCCACCTGGAGCACCTGACGCAGCAAAGGTAAAGGTACAGTTGAGAGAGCCGCCAACGACTACGCTCGTCGCCGTAGACCCGGAGCTTGCGATGCAAACGATGTTGCTAATCGAGCCCTGTCCCGCTGCCACTGACGGCGCGCATAGTGGGTCTGCGGCTGCCGAAGGGCCTGCGTTGGTGCAAACTAAAGACAGGCCGCTGAAGATCTGCCCGGGTGCGATCACCCGCGGCAACACGCCAAATGCCGGTGTCATGTCGCTAAAAGGAATCTGAACTTCACCGAAATCGTTGCCCGCAGCCAACAGCGTGGAGCTTGAAACCGGCACATCCACGATTCGACTAGACGTGGCAGTCGGATTACTACCCGTGCCGCCTGAAGAGCCAGCACTGCTCGTGCCGTTAGTGGTGCCCGCCGGTTGCGCAGGCTGCGAGACCGTGTAGCTTGAGCCCAGTGGTACATCGCAGAAATAGTATTCGCCTACCGCAAGCGCCGGTTGCGATGGGCACAAAGTACCTGCGGCCAAACCACCGGCAGGGGCTGTCGTTGTGATGCCACTAAACGACCCACCGCTTTCATCGTCCCCTGTCAGATTGATGGTTTGACCGGCGATGCCCGCGCTGGTCGTTTCATTGAATACGCGACCACTCACGGTGCCTGCAATTTCTCCGAAGTTGTTATTCGAGGAGCCTTCCGCAGGAACAGAAGCGATGGCGATACTGTTGCCTGGGTTCTCGATACCGCTTGCGTATTGCGCAGGTTGCGTTTCAGTAATCGTGCAACTTGCACCGGGGTCGACGCCTGCAAACAAGTAGCCGCTTGCCGTGGTCATCGCAGTGACAGGACCAATCGTTGGGTTGGTACACGACAGCGACAAATCGACAGCCGTGATGTTGAGATCGTCGGCCACCGCGCTCACACCCGTGTTGTAAGCGCCGCTGCTGTCTCGATCCAGGTAAACACGCCCTGAGACTGCCGCGCACGCTGCCTTGCTCACAGTGCTGAAGGCGTGAAGGGCGCTGACCGGCGTGGTACCTATCATACCCGTAGCCGTATTATTGAGCGGTTCTGCCGCTGCGCAAAGCACGTTTACATCGAAACACATTTGCGCAGGGTCGCTTGACCATGTTGCCGTAAGAAAAGGCGGTGGAGTCGCGCTGTATGCGGCGGGAATCGGAGTGGGAATGCCGTTAAGCTCGAGTAAAATGTCGAGTTCAGTGGTCACTCCCGCGTACCCGATGCTACTGATATCGAAAGGAAAAGCGGGCACGTTGACACCGTCGAAGCCCGGAACCGGATCGCCCACCGAATCGCGAATCGTCAAGGTAGCAGAAGTGAAATCGGTGCCGGAAGTCAGGCCAAACAGTTCGAGCTGATTCCAGGTTATGGCATGCGGCTTGCCATCACAGTACGAGATCCCAGGGTTCATAGCCACTTGCACTGTCGTCTTTCCGCCGCACGAACTTCCATCGCGCGGATCGAACGCACGAATTTGCCCACTGTCGCCCAGGCCCCACAGGCAATTTGGACGATCAGGATCGCTGGTCATTTCGTAAAAGGCATCGATACTGCCCTTGGTCGATGGGCTGAGCGTCGTGTTGAAACCAGAGCACAGGGCGTTCGTCGCCCAGTCCCAGCAAAATTTCTGGCTTGGAATCATTAGGGTTTGGGGTGTGACTGAGCTTAGATCCGCGATCCAATACGTTTTGCCGTTGTAAAGAAGCGCAGTGCCAAATGCGATGGAGACTGCGCCATTGAAGAGCGGCGCACGAGTTTGTAGCGCTGCGGCGAGATTGGGTTTTGCTTGCGCGACTCCGTTGAGGTCAAAGCATGTCGTCCCCAGCGTCGGGGCGGCCCATGCCACGCAGAATCCATCGGCGACGCCACTCGAATTCGCCGTAGGAAACAAGGGACCGAAGGTACCCGGAATAAGCGGGAAGTTTCCGCCGCCGCACTGGGCGTTGGTTGCCATGTCAAAGCAGTTGATGCGACGATTTAGACCCATTCCAATGTAGGAGAACATGCGCGTGCCAACCTCCAGGGTTTGCCCCTGGGCGTAGTTACCGCCAGCCGAGGCTGCCGGAAAGCCCGTCCCTGCAACGAAAGTACCGTCGGCTGCAGATCCTGCGCAGGGCGCGTTCGTCGCTGCGTCGTAACACGCATAGGTTGGCGGATTTGCCGCTGTTGTCAGCGCGTATAGCTGCGTGCCGTTAATACCACCATCCATCCCGTAAGAAGTCGCAGCGGGGGCAGACGGTGCGCTCGAAAATTCATAGTTTCCACACGATTGTTGGGTATTCAAATCTGCACAAACCACGACAATTTTTTGAGTGGCGATGTTTTTCGCGAAGAAGTACAGCTGACCAGTCGCGCGATTGACGTACTCTGGGTACTGCCCGGCAGTTACAAAGTATCCATCGCCACTCGCGGCTGTAAACGCATCGCCCGTAGCCGCAGGAATGTTCGCCGGATAGCCCGGGCACGTGGCGCCGGTTACGACATCCGCACAATATAGCGGCCGATCTGACCGATGGTGAAACACCGTGTATACCTTATCGTTATAAGGAATCACACGATAACCGTCCCCGCCCGAAGTGCCGCTACTGATCGAAGCAGCGGGCGGCAGTGGTACAGGGGACACGTTGCCGCGATCGGTCAGCAGGCCCGACCCCAATCCCTCGATGCGCACATTGGTCACCGACGAGGCAGGACTGGGCTCAGTCTCGACATATGTCGACCCATTGTCCGTCGACCACTTTGGAACTGCATTTGACGGCGGCTTCAATGAACCTGCGGTGTATTGCGTGCCTGCGGGAATTGTGTCGGAAATGACAACCTCGCTGGGCGCGCCTGATGGCAGCGTCAAGCTGACAACGTAGCGAGCCGTATTGCCAGCCGCCGTGGTCGTTGAATTGGCTGGCGTCAAAGTGTCGAAGCCAGTTTTCGCTAGCGCCGCTTGTCCCAAAACGTTGGCAGTAAATAGTGCGGTCGAGGCGACAACAACTGCTGCTGCCGCGAGCCGTATCGAATTCCTGTGGTGCATGATATCCCCTATTAGTGACGCAAATTAATCCAACGCAAGGGCTTTGACACCTCAAGCTTGGTGATATTCCACCGGACTAATGGCTTCTATATGATTAAATTAAAACAAGCCCCGCAGCAGACGGCCTAATCGAACCGCAACCCGACTCACTCGCTCCACCTTCATTTGTGGGCGAGTGAAGCAGGCATACGCCGCGCTCGGCTCAAGACAAAATGACGACATCATCAATCCCTGACCTATGGTATCGACACACCCCAAACAAAAACATTTGAACAAAGTACCAACAGACTTATTGACACAGCACTATTGGGTAATGTATCGAGGGGTTAACGGTCTGCCCATGGTGGATGCCCATACAGAAAGCAGACTCGCCATCCGAGATCGATCGAAGACTGCTCGTGCACTGTATTGATCGAGCCACACACAGTGGAGCAGTCAGTGGTGCCAGGGAACATCTCAGGAGGTCAGATCTCCAATGTCAGCAGTGATTTTCCGGGAATCGACTCCAACAACTGGCGGGTATAGGCGTGTTGTCGCCGCTCGAACATCTCACGCGTGCGGGCCTGCTCCACCACTTTTCCTGCGCGCAATACCACAATGCGATCCGCCAGTTGGTGCACCACGGCCAGATCATGGGAGATAAATTGCATGGTGAGGCTGTATCGCAACTGATCGCTATCGCTTTGTAGAACTGAGTGACGAACGCCTTACCCAGAAACTGTGGAATGGACGGAAGATTTCTCAGACCATGAACTTGGCATTTGTCGATCTCAGACATACAGTAGACACGGGACCGAAACTCGACGAAACTCGCTCTGAACGCTGCGGGCCTTAGTCCGCCTGAACGCGGGTACGAATCCCATGTTCGACCACCCACACAAACAGAAGATCATCATATGGCCGACAACTGGCGCTCGAAACTTATCACTGGCGGCGATAACCGCTCGCCCAACCGTGCCATGCTTCGAGCCGTCGGCTTCGGCGATGCCGATTTCGACAAGCCTATCGTCGGCGTCGCTAACGGACATTCCACCATGAACCCGTGCAACGCGGGAATCCAGCCACTAGTCGATCGGGCCATGCTTGCGCTTGAGACTGCGGGCGCGAAGCCGCAGATGTTCGGCGTGCCGACCGTGACCGATGGCATCGGCATGGGCACAGAAGGTATGAAGTACTCGCTCGTGTCACGCGAGGTGATCGCAGATGCTATCGAGACGTCTGTCAACGGCCAGATGATGGATGGGGCGCTGGTGATCGGGGCCTGCGATAAGAACATGCCTGGCGGAATGATGGCCCTCGCGCGCATTAATATTCCAGCGATCTACGTCTATGGCGGGACCATCAAGCCCGGGCACTGGAAAGACCAGGTCCTGACCATCGCCAGCGCGTTTGAGGCTGTGGGCGCGTACGCGGCCGGTAAGATGTCGAAGGAAGATTTCGAGGGTGTCGAGCGCAATGCCTGTCCGACGGTGGGCGCGTGTGGCGGCATGTTCACCGCAAACACCATGTCTTCGTCGTTCGAGGCGCTCGGTATGAGCCTGCTCGGCTCCTCGCAAATGGCTGCGCCGGATCCTGAGAAAGCCGATTCGGCGGCGCAATCGGCCCAAGTGTTGGTGCATGCGATCAGGAAGAACATCCGACCGCGCGACAT
>JANPDE010000159.1:0-13781 GCA_031431315.1 Haliea sp. | reverse complement strand
ATTTACGGACTGGTGGCGCCCGGTTATCGCATGGCAGAAACCGTCGCCGCGCAGCTTGCGGGCACATCAGCGCAGTTCCATGGGGCCGATATGAGCACCAAGCTGAAGCTTCTTGGCGTGGATGTGGGCTCCATCGGGGATGCCCACGGGCGCACCGAGGGATCGTTGTCCTTCGTGTTCAGCGATGAGCGCGAAGACTGTTACAAGCGTATCGTCACCAGCGCCGATGGCATGCAACTGCTGGGCGCAGTACTGGTGGGCGACTGTGGAAACTACGATACCCTGCTGCAATACCACCTCAACGCCATCGAGTTACCAGCCGATCCGCAGTGCCTGATCGTGCCCACCATCGGTGGCGCACCATTGCTGGGCGTGGGCGCATTGCCGGCTACCGCCACCATCTGTTCCTGCCACAACGTCACCAAGGGCGACATTGTGGCGTCGCTGGACGCCGGCTGTTCCTCCCTCGCCGAGGTGAAGACGGGCACCAAGGCGAGCACCGGCTGCGGCGGTTGCGCGGCCATGTTGAAGAATCTGGTAGAGGATGAGCTCGCCGCCCGTGGCGTCACGGTGGACAAGAGCATCTGCGAGCATTTTCCCCACACGCGGCAGGAGCTCTATCACCTGGCGCGAATTGGTGAGGTAAAAAGTTTCGATGTCATGCTGGCGCAGCACGGCCGGGGTCGCGGCTGCGATATCTGCAAACCCGCCATCGCCTCGATTATGGCCTCCCTGTGGAACGAACATATCCTTGCACCCAGGCACGTGGGCCTGCAGGACACCAACGATACCTTTATGGCCAATATGCAGAAGGATGGCACCTATTCTGTGGTGCCGCGTATCGCTGGCGGCGAAATTACCCCGGAAAAACTGCTGGTGCTGGGCAGCGTGGCGCAACAGTACGGGCTGTACACCAAGATCACTGGCGGCCAGCGCATTGATCTGTTCGGCGCGCGTCTCGACCAGCTGCCCGCGATCTGGCAGCAACTGGTGGACGCCGGGTTTGAGACCGGACACGCCTACGGTAAGTCGCTGCGCACGGTAAAGTCCTGTGTCGGTAGCACCTGGTGCCGCTATGGTGTGCAGGACAGCGTGGCCATGGCGATCCAACTGGAAAACCGTTACAAGGGTTTGCGCTCCCCACATAAACTCAAGTCAGGCGTGTCTGGCTGTACCCGCGAATGCGCGGAGGCTCAGTCCAAGGATTTCGGCGTGATCGCCACCGAACACGGCTGGAATCTCTATGTGTGTGGCAACGGTGGTATGCGTCCGCGCCACGCTGACCTGTTCGCCACCGATCTGGACGATGTCACCCTGATCAAATACATCGATCGCTTCTTGATGTTCTACGTGCGCACCGCAGATCGACTGCAGCGCACCTCGGTGTGGATGGACAACCTGGAAGGTGGCATCGACTATCTGCGCCAGGTGGTGATCGAGGACAGCCTGGGTATTGCCCACGAGCTGGAAGCACAGATGGCGCGAATCGTGCAAACCTATACCTGTGAATGGCAGGCGACACTGGAGGATCCTGCAAAGTTGAAGCGCTTCCGTCAGTTCGTAAACTCTGATGACGCCGACAGTAATGTGGTGTTTGTGCAGGAGCGACAGCAAATTCGACCGGCCCGGGCGGAAGAACGCCTGCGTCTGGTCGAGGTGGTTGAGTGACGAATGGCGAACAATGAATGACGGGGAGTGAGACCATGACAGCAGCACAACACCACCACCAGTGGCAGGCAATCTGTACACGCGAAGATCTGGTGCCCGGTTCAGGTGTCTGCGCCCTGGTAGAGGGCGAGCAGGTGGCTTTGTTTTATCTGCCTGCAGAGGAGCAGCAGGTCTACGCTTTGTCCAACCGCGATCCCATTGGCGATGCGAATGTGCTGTCGCGCGGCATGCTCGGTGATATCGGCGGCCGACTGGTAGTGGCCTCACCCCTGTACAAACAGCATTTTGATCTGCTTACCGGCGCATGCCTGGAGCAGGTGGATGTGCAGGTTGCGGTCTACAGCGTGCGGCTCGACGGTGACACGGTGTTGGTAGCCCTTTGAGCGGAGGCTCGCGGTAATGCTATTCGGACGGCGCAAGAAAAATCCTATTATCCTACGCGACAAGGGTGTGGTGGAATGGAAGTATGCCACCTGTGGTTACTGCTCCACGGGTTGTGCCATGGAGGTGGGGCTGGATGCCGCCGGTAAGGCGGTGACAACACGCGGTGTGGCCGATGCGCCCGTCAACCAGGGCAAGCTGTGTATCAAGGGCATCACCGAGGCGGAGATTCTCAACGCACCGGGGCGCGGCACCGACCCCCTCATGCGCACTCACACCTACGAACCCTGGCAGACCGTTGACTGGGATAGCGTGCTGGATAAAACCGCCGCCGAGTTTAAACGCATCCAGCAAACCTATGGTCGCGACGCGGTCGCTATCGTCTCCACCGGACAGATTCTGACTGAGGAGTTTTATACGCTCGGTAAGCTGGCCCGGGGTGTGATCGGCAGCAACAACTACGACGGCAATACGACGCTGTGTATGGCGTCTGCGGCGTCTGGCTATAAACGCTCCTTCGGCAGTGATGGCCCGCCAGGTTGCTACGACGATTTCTCCCACACCGAGTGCCTGCTGGCGTTCGGCTCCAACCTGCCAGAGCAGCATCCGGTGATTTACTGGCGCCTCAAAGAGGCGTTGGAAAAACGCAAATTCCCGGTCATTGTGGTTGATCCCCGCGTCACGATGTTCGCGCAGTTTGCCGATATTCACCTGCCCATTACACCCGGCACCGACCTGGTGCTGCTGAACAGTCTGGCCCATGTGATCTTCGATGAGGGGCTGGCGGATGAGGACTATATCGCCAGCTACTGTAACGGCAGCGCGGAGCTGCGCGAGCTGGTGCAACGCTACGACCCGACCACCGCTGCAAAAATCACCGGCATCGACGAGGATATGATTCGCCATGTGGCGCGCATCTACGCCCGTGCGGGCGTCGCCATGAGCATCTGGACCATGGGTATCAACCAGAGCACCCACGGCTCCGACGGTGTGTGTGGCATCAACAACCTGAACCTGATTACCGGCAATGTCGGCAAGCCCGGCGGCACGTCCCTGTCCATCACCGGGCAGTGCAATGCCATGGGCACACGCGAGTGGTCATCCTGTTCCGGTCTTCCCGGTTACCGAGTTCTGGAAAACGCACAGCACCGGGAAGAGGTGGGCAAGTTCTGGGGCGTGGACCCGGAGTTCTTCCCGAAGAAACGCGGCCTGTTTATGACCGATATTTTTCCCGCTATCGAATCCGGAGAGATCAAGGCCCTGTGGCTGGTCGCTACCAACCCGCTGACGTCAATGCCCAACACCAGTCGCATCCGCAAGGCAATGGAAAAGCTGGAGTTCTGTGTGGTGCAGGACGCCTATGCGGATGTGGAATCAGCGCAATACGCGCATATCTTTTTCCCTGCCAGTCTCTGGGCAGAAAAGGACGGTTGCTTCACCAACACCGAGCGGCGCGTGAACCGCGTCACGCCGGTCACTGCGCCACTGGCCAACTCGAAGCCGGATTTATGGATTTTCAACCAGCTGGCCAAACGCTGGACACAGGGCCGGAACATGATCTTTCCCGACAGTGCGGCGGATGTGTTCGAGGAAATGAAAGCGCTCTCGGTGGGCACCGGTGCGAATGGCCAGCCGCGGATGCTGGATATCTCCGGTATGGATTACGATAAAATTCTGAAACAGCGTGGGATTCAGTGGCCGATGCGCGCGGGCGAAGAGACCGGTACTGCACGCCTGTACACCGATGGTGTGTTCCAGTTTGCCGACGGCAAAGCAAAGCTGCTGGCGCTGGAGTGGCTGGACAATAATGAGAAACCCGATACCGATTTCCCCTTCTGGTTGAACAGTGGTCGTGTGGTGGAGCACTTTCACACGCGCACCCGCACCGGCAAGGTGGGTAACTGCAACAAGTACAGCCCCACCGCCTATATGGAAATCAACACCGATGCAGCTCGCGAGATGGACATCGAGCAGATGGAATATGTGCGTTTAGTGAGTCGCCGTGGCGATGCCGTGGTGATGGCGCAACTGACCCAGCGCGTACCTTACAACATGGTGTTTGTGCCGTTTCACTTTTACGATTGCGTTAATCGCGTGTCACTGGGCTTACTGGATCCGCATTCCCGTCAGCCGGCCTTCAAGCAGGCGGCGGTGCGCATCGAGAAAGTGGATCAGTTGGAGGCCGGCCGCCTCAATCGCGAACTGAGGGCATATTGATGACCGTGCAGGAAACATCCATCAACGCAGGTGCCAAGCTGTTTGATCCTATCGATCGCGCGCGGCCCTCCCAGTCGCTATTCGCCCTGCGCGACAACGAGCCTGCATACGCCTTGCTAAAAGACCCGCACTCTCAGGAGTATAATCGCTACGGTGAACGCATCGCTCTGCTGGATTTAGTAGACGAGGCCACTTCTCTAAATATTAACGGCGTGCGCGAGGTGGGTTTTAATCCCAACCGCTACAAGCAGCACGCCTTCCATTTCACTGCCGACAACTGTATTGGCTGCCACGCTTGTGAGTCGGCCTGTAGCGAGAAGAACGACCTGCCGCCGCACCTGAGTTTTCGCAGCGTTGGCTATGTGGAAGGAGGGACCTATCCCAACTACACGCGCATGAATATTTCCATGGCCTGTAACCACTGCGATGATCCGGTATGCCTGAAGGGCTGTCCGACCCGCGCCTACACCAAGCACCCGGAATACGGCGCGGTGATTCAGGATCCGGATATCTGTTTCGGCTGCGGCTACTGCACCTGGGTGTGTCCTTACAACGCGCCGCAGTTGGACCCGGTGGCCGGTCACGTCGAGAAATGCAATATGTGCGTGGACCGCCTGGAAGTCGGTCTCAAGCCCGCGTGTGTGTCTGCTTGCCTGGGCAACGCCCTGAATTTTGGCGTGGTCGAAAACACGCCAGAAAACCGTGAGCAGATCGATACACAGATTCCTGGATTCCCCGATCCGTCCATCACCCGCCCGAATATCCGCTTTCAACAGATCAAAACCATGCCGCGAGAAGTGACGCGCACCGACAGCATGCCGGTGAAATACCGCAAGGATGACAATACGGGCACTTACAAGCCGATGGTAGACCAGAAGGTCGGCAGGGCGCGCCACTGGAATATTGCGCGCCTCAGTAGCCGGGAAAATCCGCTGGTGTTGTTCACGCTGTCAGCGCAGGCGGCCATCGGCCTGTTTGCGCTGATGTTGCTGGGCAGTGTTGTGGGCGTACCTGCCATCGCCGCTGTCACGGCCAGTGCGGTGTATCCCGCCGCTGTGCTACTGAGCATTGCATTGGTGGCGTTCGGGCTGTTTATGTCCACTGTACATCTGGGCAAGCCGATCCGCTTCTACCGTGGCTTTAACAATCTGCGCCACTCTCCAGTAGCCCGGGAAGGCGCGGGCGTGGCGGCCTTTATGGGCTTTGCCGGATTGCATATGCTGCTAGTGCTGGCACAAGCGCCGTGGCTAATCGAACAGTTCCCCCTGCTGGCCAGTGCGGGCGTCGCGCTCACGATTCCGGCACAGCTGTGCGCCGTGCTTGCGCTGCTCGGCGCGGGCGTTGGCCTGTATTACATGGTCCGCTGCTACCGCATCAAGGCGCGGCCGTTCTGGGATCATAAGCAAACCGGTTTCGCTTTTGTCGGTTGCAGCTTGTATCTGGGCGCTTTGTGCTTGGCTGTAGTTGGTGGCAGCGCGCTGGCGCTCAGTGGCGATTCTGCGTTGTCCCTGTTGTCTCTTAGTTCAGTGCTCATGGGCGCGGGACTGGCGCTGGAAGGTTTTGGCCTGGTGCTGCATGCCCGCGATATGAATCGCGCCGAGTCGGAGGGGGCAGTGTCCCACTACGTACAGAAAACGACCTTCGGCAAGACCTGGCTGGCGCGCAATATAGTGTTGGCGATCGCTGCGGTGGCGCTGCTGTGCGGACCTTTGTATCTGGGGGAAACCTATGGCTTCGCTCTCTGGGCAGTGTGCGCGATTGCAGCATTACTGGTAGCGATTGTTGGCCGTGCGCTGTTTTACGTGCTGGTGATACCCACCACCATGCCCGGCGCGTTCTTCTGGAAGAATAAAGGCTTTGAGCAGCACGCGCGGGATATAGGCCTGGCGGATATGCCGCAGGTGGGGGTCGTGCCGCTTAAGCACTGAAGGCTCGGGTCGGCGGCTTGAGCGATTGGTTTGGATGATTTGTCAGGCTTGCCATGCCTCGGCACGAGGTATAGCATAATGGTTCCATTATGGTTTTTTGTGAGTCGCCATGAGCACCACCATTACCCTGAAAAACATACCGGACGATATATACGACAGCTTGAAACAGGCTGCAGCAACTCACCGCCGTAGCATAAACAGCGAGGCCATTTTCTGCATCGAGAGGGTCTTACTACCCAGCCGGACTGGGCAAGAAGAACGCTTGGCCCGCGCCCGTCAGATTAGAGCCTCTTTGAAATCCAAGCATTTCAAAGCAACGGATATTGGCAAAGCTATAGATCAAGGCCGCCCGTGATTGTTGTGGATACCAACATCCTGGCCTACCTGTACCTGCCCACTCCGTACAGCGAGCAAGCAGAGAAATTATTCCTGAAGGATCCAAATTGGATTGCACCCATTCTGTGGCGCAGTGAACTGCGAAGTGTTTTGGCTCTCTATTTGAGAAAGCAGCTGCTGACATTCGAACAGGCCTATGACATACAAACAGAGGCGGAGGCGTTGCTGGCTGGTAAAGAATTTGACTTGCCTTCTTTGAATGTGTTGCAGCTTGTCACCGCCAGCGATTGTTCTTCATATGACTGCGAGTTCGTTGCGCTGGCAAAACTGTTTGATACAACCCTTGTTACCGCCGACAAGAAGATACTTTCTCAATTTCCGCAAATAGCAGTTTCTCTTGCTGGCGCCATTTAGCAACCCTGATGCCCGTTTCAGCGGCCGCGTTTCTCAGCCTTGCGGCGCCTATTTCACGAAATACAGATGGTCATGGCCGAAGTATATTTCATCGTGCATAAAAGATGCGGCTCCGGAAAGAGCCTCTGCATGTGATAAATATCGGGTCCGCTGATTGAGCGCGTGTTTGGGGAGCTAGCGATGTTGCTGACGCTTGCGGCGACTGTAACCGAGAGCGACGAGCCCTGGTTCCAACAGCGTAAGGGTGGCAGACTTTCGTTCAGCAAGTTCAGTTGACAGTGTCGGTCAGTAAATCTACTCTCAACAGGCCGTGTATATGCCCTGTACTTGCGTTGAGCGGCTCATGCCAATCCTGACGACTCTCGATCGGGATGTGTAGGTCGTGATCAAGAAGAAAGGCGCGCTCCGGGGGCGGCGAGGATCACCGTGATTGCGGAGTAGTTGTGCGCTTCGTCGGCCTGCTCCAGATTGTTTCAATACACCGTTTATGCGGCCCACCCGCTCGGAGAAGGACATGTCGGATATGATACGCAGCTCCCTGATCACAATTTTTCTCCTTAACCTCGTCGTGGTAAGCGCTTGTAGCGACGGCGACAGTGACGCGACCACGTCGCTGCCGGCCTGTGCCGATCCCACCGATTGCCGGCTCTGGGAAGCGGGGCAGGTAGCCGGTGTCCGTGTCGGTCTGGCGGGCGAATACCCCGAGGGACGAAGACGCGAGATCGTTATAGCCGAAGGGAATATCCACGAGAATCACGCCTTGTCCTGGGCCTCTATCTGGCCGGAGCGGGATCGATGGGCTTTCGAGGACGCCGATCGGCGCTACGCCTTCATCGAGGAGAACGGCATGTTACAAGTCGGCTTTCACTTCGCCTGGGAGCAGGTCTTGGGCGACGATCTCCCCGACTGGGTGCAGCAGGTTACCGATCCAGAAGAGCTGCGCGCGCTTCTGCGCGAGCGCGCGCAGACGATCTTCGAACGTTATCCGGACCTCGATCGCATCAATGTCGTCAACGAGCCGCTGACGACCTTCGGCACCACCGGTGAGATCGAGAAGAACTACTTTTACCGCGTGCTCGGGCCGGACTACGTGGCGGAGCTCTTCGCGATCGTCGACGCGGTAGCGCCGCCAACCACGGAGCTGGTCCTCAACGAGAATTTCATCGAGTACTTTCCCAGCAAGGCGGACGCTCTGGTCCGTCTGGTCGCTGAGCTCGTTGACGCCGGGGTGCCGATCGACTCGGTGGGTTTTCAGACGCACTTGATGTTGACGGAGTATTTCAATCGCGAGCCCGACTGGGATCTGTACCAGCGGACCATGGAGCAGGTCGCCGCGCTGGGAGTCGACGTCTGGATCTCCGAGCTAGACAATCCGGTCGACCCCGCCCGCAAGGACCGCTTCGCCTACCAAGCCGAAAACTATCGACGGGCTGTTGAGTCGTGCCTCTCCGTGCCGAACTGCACCGACATCCTCATCTATGGCGTCGAGGACGAAGACCGGTACTGGGGTCCCTTTCCATACGACGACCCGGCACCGCTTCTCTTCGACAAGGCCTTCGCGCCCAAGCCTGCCTACTTCGCCGTTCGCGACGCCCTGCTCGCCGGACGTCCGTGATAGAAGCGTGTACCGGTTCAGTGCGACTTTTGAGATTGGGTGCGCCAATCGTACTCGGACCATAAGCACAACTCACTTTTGCGACTCGATCAACTCAACCGCGTAGGTGCGTGTCTCATCGCCCAAGAGTCGTGATGCTGACTGTCTCGCCGGGCTCGTGGGCCTCCAGCGCGCTTCCCTGTAACTGATCTATTCGAACTGCGGATAGTGTAAGATTAAGCCTTGCTGCCGTTCTTTAGATAGGAGACGATGGTGTTCTACGCACTCAGTTGGTTCTTGGTGTTCGGCCTTTTCGCACTCTGGTCGCTGGCTGCCTGGGCAGTACACGCCGTCGCGGTTTGGGCCGTCTCGAATGCCGGCGCGATGACCGGCGTCGCATCGGGCGTCGAGGGTCTGCGTCTTCCGCAGTGGCTGGCGCCCTGGGTACCGCCGGAGATTGCACAGGCGATGACCTCGCTGCTGTCGGGTTTCGCGCCGGTCGTCGAGAGTCTGCTGCAGACCGCGCCGGCGCTTTCCGGCGGCCTGACCATGGCGACTTGGGTGATCTGGGGACTTGGCAGCGCAATGCTGGTCCTGCTGGGAGCTGGCCTGCATCTGCTCATTGCGATGTGGCGCCGCGGCAGTGGCGGTTCCGATCCACCGCCGGCAAGTCAGGTGGCCGCCTGACTCGAATGCTGTCCTCGCGCTGGCGCGACGCGCGGCTGCGTGGAACCCGGTTCTTGCGGTTTTCTGCGTGAGGTGCAGAGGACTGCGTTGGAGAAATCTTCTTCGCTACAGTGAGTGATCGTTCATGAACCTTCTCATGTTTCTCGGCGGCCTGATCCTGCTGGTCATCGGCGCCAGCACGCTGGTGCGCGGTGCGTCCAAGCTGGCGATGTCCTTCGGTATCAGCCCGCTGGTCGTCGGGCTCACCATCGTCGCCTTTGGCACCAGCGCGCCCGAGGTTGCAGTGAGCGTCGGCGCCGCGCTCGACAGCAAGTCCGACATCGCCATCGGCAACGTGGTCGGCAGCAACATCTTCAATGTGTTGTTCATTCTGGGTATCTGTGCCTTGATCACGCCGCTGGTGGTCAACATCCAGTTGATCCGGCAGGAGGTGCCGATCATGCTGGGCGCAAGCCTGCTGCTGCTGGCGCTATCGCTGGATGGAAAACTCTCGTTTCTGGACGGGGGCTTTCTGTTCGCGCTGCTGGTGGCCTACACCGTGTTCCTGGTCGTGCAGTCGCGCCGCGAAAGCCAGGCCGCGAAGGACGAGTTTGCCGAAGCAGTCCAGCCCGCCGAGGCCGGTGCCTGGGACAGCCACTGGGCGGCACAGATCGGCCTGATCGCCGCCGGCCTGATGGCGCTGGTGTTCGGCTCGGACTACCTGGTGCAGGCCTCGGTCGGTTTCGCCAAGACCATGGGCGTGAGCGATCTCGTCATCGGCCTGACCATCATCGCCGCCGGCACCAGCATGCCCGAGGTGGCTACGAGCATCACGGCAGCGATCAAGGGCGAACGCGACATCGCCGTAGGTAACGTCGTCGGCAGCAACACCTTTAACATTTTGGGCTGCCTTGGCCTGTCGGGGCTGGTGTCGGGCGACCTGGGTCTGGCGGTCGCGCCATCGCTGCTGGCCTTCGACATCTGGGTGATGCTGGCGGTGGCCCTGGCCTGCCTGCCGGTTTTCATGACCGGCCGCGAGATCGCGCGCTGGGAAGGCGGCGTGTTCCTCGGCTATTACGTTGCCTACGTGGCTTACCTGATCCTGGCGGCGCAGCAGCACGATGCGCTACCGGTCTTCTCGAGCGTGATGATGGGCTTTGTCGTACCGCTGACCGTGCTGACACTGGTGGTGGTAGTGATCCGCCGCCCGGCCGCGCCCGGCGAGCCCACATGACGGCGCCCATCGTGCAGCGGCTACGCAAAACCGCAGCGGTCTTATCCGAACAGCGGGTGTCGATACGAACCCTGGCGCAAGCCCACGGGACCGTGGCGGCGATGGGGCTGCTGACACGGATTTAGGGCAGCGAGTGAATCCTGCACCGGATTTCAATTTGAAAGGAGTTCTTCAGTGATCTATGCAATCCTCAAGACGCTGCATGTGCTGTCCGTCATCGTGTGGATCGGTGGCATGGTGTTTGCGCACTTCTTCTTGCGCCCCGCCGTCGCCCAGCTCGAACCGGCGGTGCGGCCTTGGCACAGCTCCGCAACTGGGTCTCGATCAATCTGGGCCTTGGCGTGCTGGTATTGCTCGTGACACTGCTGCGCTGAACGGCCGCTGGCATTGGGACGCGGATTCAGATCAGCAAGGCTGCCAAAAAAATACCCACCATGCTGAAAGCCAGCACCACTTTGGCGATGAGCCCCACCATGATCCCGACCCAGGTGGCGACGCCGACCTTGATGGCGCTTGTCTGGTCTTTCTGCGCAAGGTACTCGCCCACGGCGGCACCGACCAAAGGCATGAAGAGGACGCCAACCAGGCCCATGAAAAGACCGAGTACCGTACCGACCGCCGCGCCGAGCAGGGCCAGTTTGCTGGCCCCGGCCTTTTTCGCTCCCATCAGCCCGGCGACATAGTCCAAACCCCAGGCCAGTACCGCCAGCACACTGATCACGACCACGGTGGTCACGTCGACGCGAGTGAAGTCGTCGATCCAGGCCCCCAGTAGGATGCCGCCCCACACCAGCACGGTGCCCGGCAGTACGGGCAGCACGGTGCCCGCCAGCCCCAGCAGAATCAGGGCGGCACACAAGATCCATAACAAGGTGATTGCCATCAGCTGAGCTATACCCCCAATGGGTTCGCTTGTACAAGGATTAGTTGGGGTGGCCGATCGGTTCGGAACTCTGCAAGTGTCCGGCTCTTTCCCCCTGTGTCCAAGCCTATCAATGACTTAGCCGTCGCAACGGTACAGAGACGGACACAGAAAGGCAAGCCACAGAACTGATCACTGCGCCGAGACGGCCGCGCAATGACCGGAAAGATCACGTCATTCGCTCTCAAAAAGCGGAGGCCCACGACAATACCAACGTCAGGTCGCCCCTCGAGCGTCACGCAGCCATGTTTTGGGCACAGCGCAATCAAGAGGGACGCCACTGACGAACAGATTGGTATAGACGCCTGTGGGCTACAGCCTGGGAACAACCCCATGTGATCGGCTAGCGTACCCATGCAAACGCAATTTCAGCGCACCGGTTGCGCTAGCAATTTGCATTCGCGATGCAAGGCAACCGGAATCTGAAAGAAAAATTCCCGCCACAGCCCCTTTATCCGCCTTATACTGCGCACAATGTCCAATCCTGTCTTGAAAAAGTCGTTGAAAGTCATGTCATTGCCATCCTCAGCCACTGACAAAACGAGCCCTATGCCGCGTAAGCGCACTGTCGGCGAGGCCCTGCCATGGATTATCATGTTTGGGCTGCTGTGGGCGGCAATCAATCCCGACGATCTCCAGTCCTGGCTGGTCGGCATTCCTGTTGTAGCCGTTGCGAGCGCCGCTGCGTTGCGCTTACACAGCCCGGTACCGCGACGGTACAGCCTGCTCGGCGCAGTGCGCCTTACGATTTTCTTCGTCGAACAGTCCTTTCGTGGCGGCTGGGATGTCGCCAAACGCGCTCTCTCACCGGCCATGCCACTGAATCCGGCGCTGCTCACTTATCAACTGCGCTTGCGCGATGAATTAGCGCAGGTGCTTCTGGCCAATCTAAACAGCTTGTTGCCCGGAACGCTTTCTGCCGATTTGGCCAATGGCGTCTTGACCATTCACGTACTGGATGCTGTACCGGAGACCTTCGCCAGCATGCAAGCACTCGAAGAACGCGTGGCGGATTTGTTTTCCATCCCGTTGGGCACGGAAAAGGACGTACGCGCATGAATGAATTCAACCTCGCGATGTGCGTACTGCTCCTGCTGATGATCGTCGCGGGATTGGTACGCATCCTGAATGGACCGACGCCAGCGGATCGCATGCTGGCTGCACAACTGTTCGGCACAAGCGGAGTGGCTGCAGTGCTCTTGTTCGCATTTGCGATGGACATGCCGCGTCTGCTTGATCTGGCTCTGGTGTTTGCGGTACTGGCGGCGGTCGTCGGCGTCGCCTTTGCGCTGCGTGGCTGGGTCGAACCCGAGTCAATCCGGGAGGATCGAAGTGAACCTTAGCGAATCACTATCCGCCGTGCTGATTCTGGGTGGAATGTTCTTCTTTGTGGTCGGAACAGTCGGCTTGCTCAGGTTCCCGGATTTCTTCACCCGCCTGCACGCGCTGACCAAAGCGGACAATCTCGGTCTCGGCCTGGTCATCGCCGGGTTGGCTGTGCAAGCCAGTTCGTGGGCAGACGTGACGCGGCTGGTACTGATCTGGTTGCTGGTGCTGGGCGCCAGCGCAACCTTGTGCTTCCTTGTCGCACGTACCGCGCTACGCCATGGCCAGAAACCCTGGACGAAATGATGAACACGCTGCAAACGGTGTTCGACCTGGTGCTGGTGCTGGCACTGCTCTGGCTCGCGTGGCGCGCTTTGGCAGCAGCGGATTTGTTCAAGGGCATCGTGCTCTTCATTGCGTTTGGCCTACTAATGACGCTGGCCTGGATGCGACTGCGTGCGCCGGACATCGCCCTGGCGGAAGCTGCCGTCGGCTCCGGCATCACCGGTGCGCTGTTGTTGTCGGGATTGGCGCGCTTACGTCGCCTTGAGCGAAATGCCCAGCCCCGCACCGGAAGCAAACGATGAACGAGTCCGACGACACACGGCTCACCCCTTTGCGGCTGATGATCATGCTGACCGTGCTGACGCTGGCTGGCGCGCTCGGCTGGGCCGTCTACTCGCTGCCGGAAAGCTCTTCCGGTCTTGCCGTAACGGCGCTCGCCCAGTTGCCGAACAGCGGTGTCCGCAACCCCGTCACGGCGGCGATATTGAACTACCGCGGTTACGACACCCTGTTGGAGATCGCCGTTCTCCTGCTGGCGGTAATTGGTGTCTGGTCCTTGGCGCGAGCGGAGCATCCAGTGGTGTTTGAGCCTGCGAGTCCTGTCCTGCTCTCTTTCTTGAGAATTGTTTTGCCATTGATGATTCTCATCGCGGGATACCTGCTGTGGATTGGCTCCTTTGCGCCTGGCGGCGCGTTTCAAGGGGGTGCGGTCCTGGCTGCCGTTTTCGTCCTGTTGCGTTTGTCCAATCAAGACCTCGCGATCTGGTCGCACCAGGGTTGGCTCCGCTTTTGCCTGGTGTTGGGTCTGAC
>JANPDE010000158.1:0-3198 GCA_031431315.1 Haliea sp. | reverse complement strand
GCCATCGACAATAAACAGGCGGCGCGCGAAGGATTTATCCAAATCGCGCGCAACAATGACTTTGGCGACACGCAACTGTGGACCCGCATTAATAGCCTCGACAGCCCGTGGTTCCTCGACGACATCACGCGCATCGTTCTGGAAGCGGGGGATAAGGTCGATGTCATTATGCTGCCCAAAATCCAGGGCGCCTGGGATATTCATTTCGCCGACCAACTCCTCGCTCAACTGGAGGCAAAAGCCCAACTGAAAAAACCGATCCAGCTGCACTGCCTGCTGGAGACAGCGCTGGGCGTCGCCAATGTCGAGGAGATCGCCAACGCCAGTCCGCGCATCCAGGGGATGAGCCTCGGGCCTGCGGATCTGGCCGCCTCGCGACGAATGAAGACCACGCGCATTGGCGGCGGCCATCCCGGCTATCTGGTGCGCAATGATCCTGACTCTAGTAACCCAGCAGCGGATCGCGCCACCCATCAACAGGACCTGTGGCATTACACACTGGGGCGCATGGTAGATGCCTGTGTCGCCGTCGGTGCGCTGCCGTTCTACGGGCCGTTTGGCGCGATCGACGATCCGCTGGCCTGCGAAGACCAGTTCCGCAACGCGTTTATCATGGGTTGCGTCGGTGCGTGGTCACTGCACCCCAGCCAGATTGAAATCGCCAAAAAAGTATTCACGCCACCGCCTGACGAGGTCGCCTGGGCAAAACGTGTGTTGGAGGCGCTACCGGACGGCAGTGGCGCTGTCATGGTGGACGGCAAGATGCAGGACGATGCGTCGTGGAAGCAGTGCAAGGTGATGGTGGATTTGGCACGATTGATTGCCGACAAGGACCCTGAATTGAAAGCGCTGTATGGATTTTAACTATGCGGAATTCATCTCTCAGGTGACTGCTCCGAGCTCGCTGTGTGTTGCCCCGCAGTCCACCTTCGGTTGAAAGAAGGATCCACGCCCTCAGGTGAACTGCGGGGCAACACACAGCTGGTAGCGGAGAGACGACGGGATCAGTGGGAATACTTCGATGGTAGCGGTCCTGAGTTTCGGATACCCCCCTTGAGGGCGTGAGCTTTTCAACCGAGAGGGGGTATCCGAAACTCAGGATCGCGGCGAGCAAAGAACGAAGAACGAAGAACGACTAACTCCAAGTACGACGAATAGTGAAAAATCTAACAACCTTATTTTGACTTAGGCCGCAGCAGGCATTGAATTCCAGCAGGCTCAAGGATACCTTCCCGAATTAATGTCTGATCCAGGTAGTAAAGCAGCTCAAACATTGCTTTAGTATCCTCATTTTCCACGTAATCGCTTCTTGCACCCAGGGGCATCACCAAGCGCATGATGGCGCCATTTTCATGCTTTTCCAGAACCTCGAAATGCTCCAGGAAAATCGGCATGATCTCCCCTGAACGAATTGCCTCGAAGGGTGAGGGCAGCTGGCCGGGTGTCGGGCGATCAATAAGCTTCAAGACCGCATCGTTAGCGCGATTAGTACGTAGTTTTTCTGGCAATATTTTTAACACGGCATTGGCAATTTCCAGACGCTTGTCACTGTACTGAAACTGCGTCTCGCCCACATAATCGTGGATCCAAAGTGCGCCATCGGGCGTCAGGGCGCGATGGATTTCCGCCGCCAAATGCTCAAGTTGCAGCACGTGGTGCAAGCAATTTTGAGTAATCACCAGGTCGTAGCTTTGCGGTTCCAGCTTGATCGTATTGAGATCGCCCTGTTCGTAAGTAATATTGAGGTTATCTTGAGCGGCCACCTTCCGTGCCTCCTGAATTGCGTCCTCTGCGACGTCAATACCATGAAAGCTGGTGCATATACCTTGCGCCAATGCGGTTCGCTCAGCGCGTCCGCTCCCACACGCAAGAGACAAGCCACGCAAGGGTTTTAGGCCCTGGCGCCGGATAGCGCCAGCGAGTCTTAGCTTGTCCCTGGCTACTCGCAATTCCCGGGTAGCCAACTTGTCTGCCTGCCTGACCTGGATCTGCTTGTCATTGGAGAATATCTCGCCCCAGTACTCGCCTTCCTGGGCAGCTTTTTCTTCGTAAAGCTTGGGGTTATTGATCAGCTCGTCGACAATAGTTTGAGGGCTTTTAGGTGGCATTGTGGGGCATTCCTAACTCGCTGGTTTCGCTAAGGTGGTAGCACACATTAAATGGCTAAAGTTGAATATTATCAAGAGATGCCCTGGCGAGGGTCTATGCATGAGTAGATCGTCTCGAGTAACACGTCTATTCATCCAACATCACACCCACCTCATTCCCCACATACACGACATCAAACACGCGCAATGCGCGACACGGCCCCTCTGTGGCATGCAATAAGCGTCCATCCGCCAGGGCAAACTGGTACTGGTGCAGGGAGCATTGAATAACGTCGTCGTCAATCGATGACGACGCCAGTGGATGACCGCGATGGGGACAGTGCGCCTCCAGCAGGAACAATGCCCCGTGCCGCTGAATCAGCATTAGTTGCAGGTTGTCGATCTTGAACTGTCGGATGTAGTCATCGTGAAGATTGATCAGCTTTTCCAGAGCATAGAAACGCATCAGGCCGCGCGCTGTTTACAATTGATCCATGATTTGGCGGACGGCGGCAAACGCGGTGATTTCCTCCTTCCGCACCGCTTGTTCCAGAACAGGCAACAGCTCTTTGACCTTGGCGTTCTGGGACAGTTTCAACAGCAGCATCTCATTCAATAACTGGTGCATCCAGTCCAGGTTCTGCCGGGTGCGCTTGCTCACAAATTCCTGCCGGTCTCGTGCCTGCGCGCAGTAATCAAGCACCATGTTCCACACGGTGTCGATGTTGGTGGTGGTCAGGGCCGAGCAGATTAATACCCGGGGTGACCAGAAGCTGTTGTGACGCAGCAGGCCCATGGCGCTGATGTACTGGCGCTGGGTCATCGTGGCCAATTTTTCACTGTCACCATCTGCCTTATTTATGACGAGGGCGTCTGCCAACTCCATGATGCCCTTTTTGATGCCCTGTAATTCATCTCCGCCCCCGGGCAGCATCAGTACCATGAAGAAGTCCACCATACCTGCAACCTGGTACTCGGACTGGCCCACCCCGACGGTCTCCACCAGGATCACATCGTAGCCGGCGGCCTCACACAACAGCATCGCCTCACGAGTCCGGCGTGCCACTCCACCAAGCGTGCCGCCGCCCCAAGGACGACATCGTCGCGATTC
>JANPDE010000157.1:0-7163 GCA_031431315.1 Haliea sp. | reverse complement strand
CCACTGCCACCGGGCGCCGATCCGTACTTCTCGCTCTACCAGGGTGCGCTGGGCGCGTCCTGGCAGATAGACCTGTTCGGTCGCGTCACTCGCCTGAGCGAAGCCGCACAGGCGCAGGTCTATGGCAGTGAGCAGGCGCGCCATGGCGTGGTGCTGTCGGTAGTGACCAGCGTGGCGAGCAGCTACATCACCTTGCGTGCGCTGGATCGCCAACTGGAAATTGCGCAGGCCACGGCCAGCAATTTCACTGCCACTGCGCGCCTGTTCGAACTGCGCTTTAAAGCCGGCATAGTGGCCAAAACCGAGGTCATGCAGATCAGATCGCAGCAGCAGCAGGCGCTGGCCGCCATTCCTGCGTTTGAGCAGGCGATCGCCGCCACGGAGAACCTGATCTCCATCCTGTTGGGTCGCAACCCGGGGCCGATACCGCGGGGCAAGTCCATCGACCAACTGCTCGCGCCGCTGGTGCCGGCGGACCTGCCATCCGTATTGCTGGAGCGTCGCCCGGATATCCTGCAAGCGGAGCAGAACCTGGTGGCAGCGAACGCCAACGTCGGCGCAGCGCGTGCCCTGTACTACCCGACCTTCTCCATCACCGGTGTACTCGGCAGCGTCAGCACCGCCTTCGATGAGTTCCTCACCGGCCCTGCTGCCGCGCGCCTCATTGCAGCTGATATTGCAGGCCCGATATTCACCTTTGGCGGCATCGAAGGGCAGGTCAGCTCGGCCGAAGCGGCCAACCGGCAAGCGCTGCTGTTTTACCAGCAGACGATCCTCAATGCGTTTCGCGAAACAAACGATGCGCTGACCGGCTCGCAGAAGAAAGCCCAGCAACTGGAGTTGCAGAACAACCGGGTCGAGGCCCTGCGTGAGTTTGCAAGGCTATCCAGACTGCGGTTCGACAAGGGTGTCTCGGGTTATCTTGAAGTACTCGTGGCCGATAACGAGTTGTTCGCCGCCGAGTTGGCGGCGGTGGGCTTGCAGGCAGAGCGCTATTCGCAGCTGATTAATGTGTACCAGGCCATGGGCGGTGGCTGGGTCGATATCGCCACATCCATGGCGCCGCCACCGCAGGACCTGAAGTAAATGCAGCGCATTGCGTGTCAGGTGCGTGGGCGTACAGTGCTGCCGTTGCTCTTTGCCTGCGTGTGCAGTGTGTTGGTTGCGCTGGGAGCGACCAGGGTGCAAGCCGACATCAACCTTGTCGCTCCCAGCCGCACCATTGATCCGGCGCAGCCGCTGCGGCTGTCGCTGATGGTAACTGGTGAGGCGGACTCTCGCGACTACGCCCTGCCCGAGGTGCTGCGCGTCAGCCTCACCCCGGACCTGGGCGCTGCCGCCAGTGTCCAGTTGCGTCGCGCCACGCCGGTGCCCGATTCGATCACTCTGCGCAGCGGCGAGTTCATGCGTATCGACTATGTCGGTGCGGTACCACCCAACCTGCGCGGACGGGTGCGTATTGACGCGGTGGATATGGACGCGCCGGCGATGCTGGTGCAGCTCTCCACGCCAAGGGCAACGCCAGATCCCGTGGTGCCGCTAGCCGATGACGGTAAAAGTATTGCGCAAATCGACGCGGCAGCGGCGCCTGCTCCCGCGCCGGTCACGACCCTGAGCGTACGCACAGGCAACGACCCCAATCGCCAGGTGGATGGCCGCTTGAGCTTTTTCGAACCGATGTTCTTCGCAGTCGGTGACGGCAGCGACGCCAATGCGAAGATGCAGCTGAGCTTCAAGCTGCGCCTGTATGAGCCGACTGACAAGACCTCACGCGATTTCGTGGACAACATGTACTTTGGCTACACGCAGCCGGCCTTTTGGGATCTCACCTCGTATTCAAAGCCATTTATCGACACCAACTACATCCCCAGTCTTTTCTACTACATTCCCAATACCGACTGGCGCGTCGACGGCAATGCGGTGGGGTTCGCGGCCGGCATTGAGCATGAATCCAATGGCAAGGACGGCCCTGAATCGCGCAGTCTTGACGTGTTGTTCGTGCGGCCCTACTTCAACTTCGGTGATACGCGCGATTTTCACTGGAGCGCATCACCCAATCTCTATGCCTACATCGAAAAAAATGAAAACTCCGACATCGCCAAATACCGTGGCTACGGCGACTTTCACTTAAGCTATGGGAAACATGATGACTGGCAGGCGGCGTGGATTCTGCGCAAAGGCACCAGTACCGAAAAGTTCAGCGCCGAGTTGCAAGCCACCTACCCGATTAACCAGTGGTATCCCGGCGTGTCAGGCTACCTGATGCTGCAGGCCTTTACCGGCTACGGCGAGTACCTGCTCGACTATAATGAGCGCGAGCCGTGGAGCGTGCGCATCGGCTACGCGATCTCGCGCTGAACTCCCAAAGCTAGCGATCACCCGTGATCATCGCCCTCGATAATGACATGTAACTTTTAGGTCGGTGTATTCGGATTTGACGGTGCGGCAACACGCAGCATACGGATGCCGGCAAAGGCGACTGCAATCGTCAGCAGCGGACTGACAATGCTGAATACGGCATAAGGCGCGTAGCTCCAGGTGGCTACGCCTAGAGTCGCGGCCATATAAGCGCCGCAACTGTTCCAGGGAATCAGCGCCGAGGTCGGCGTGGCGGTATCTCCGACCGTCCGCGATAACACCACCGGATCGAATCCACGTTTGGCGAATGCCGATTTGAACATGCGTCCGGGCAGGACGATGGCGATGTATTGATCGGCAGTGATGACGTTGGTGGCGAAGATCGAAGTGACCAGAGAGGACACCAACGCGCCATCGGATTTGGCTCTTTCGATAATCGGGGTGATCAGGCGATCGAGAACGCCAGCCTTTTCGACCACGCCGCCGAAACCAAGCGCGGTCACAATCAGCCAGATCGTGTTCAACATGCTCTCCATGCCACCGCGCGAAGCCAACATATCCATCGGCTCAAACCCCGAGGTGGAGGTGTAACCGCTTGCCAAGGCCAGCCAGACGCCTTTCAACAGCGCCAGCCATACAGGAATGCCGTCGCCAGCCGCAGCGAAGTTGATGACGCGATCAGGTGCGATCAATACCGCCAACAAGCCGCCGGCAATGGATCCGAGGAAAATCGCAGTGAAAGGCGGAAACCGCAGCATGGCCAGGACGACTACCACTGCCAGCGGCAGGAACATGATCGGCTGCACTTGAAAAGAAGCCTGAATCGCCGTCATCTTTTCCGATGCATCGAAATCACCCGGCTCGCCGAGAAAGAAAAACACAGTAAGCGAAATGGCCAGGGCTACCAGTGACGTCAGTAGGGTTTCCCGCACGTGCTTGTAAAGATCGACACCCGCCGCGGCCGCAGCCAGATTGGCCGAATCGGAAAGCGGCGAGGATTTATCACCGAAATAGGCGCCTGAAATCACCGCGCCGGCGGCAATGGCCGGATCCAGACCCATACTGGCGGCAATACCCATGAAACCGACACCGATGGTGCCGACTACGGTCCAGGAGCTGCCGATGCTGGCCGCGACAATGGCGCTGATGGCGCAGGCGGTGACGAAGAAGTAATCCGGGCTGAGCAACTGTAGCCCGTAATAGACCATCGCCACCAGGGTGCCGCTGAGCGCCCAGGTGCCGATCAGTCCGCCGACCGCGAACAGGATGAAAATCGCGCCGATACCCGTTGCCACACTATCCGAAGAGGCCTTGCCCAGGGCTTCCAGTGAATGTCCGCGGCGCCAGCCGATGAATACGGCAATCATGGTGGACACGACCAGCGCGACCTGATTCGGGCCTCCGGCACCGGCATCGCCGAACAGGAAATACGACAACCCGACCAGGACAATCAGGCTGGCGACAGGAATGATGGCTTCAGTTAGCGACAGCGGCTGCGGAGCATCGGGCCTTCTCATTGCAATCCTTAGGGTACGATGCCGCCATCGTCGCATTGCCCGTCGTTACAGCTGGCACGCTTGACCAGCACCGTCGCAATCTCGGTGCCGCGATCGGTCGCCGCATCGGTACCGACTATCGCGATCACGCCGGTCGCGGGCGATACATATTCGTGCACCACATCGCCGAAGCCGTCGCGCTGCACGGCGATCTTCTGGCCCTCGACCACAGGATCGTTGAGCTTGACCAGCAGGGTCACAAAACCGCCGGCGACTGCACTAACCGTTTCCAGATCGTTGCCGACAAAGGCGTTCATATCAGCTGCAGTCTTGCCCACCGGGCCCGGCACCACGCCATAATGGGCCAGTACATTGGCGTTGCCGTCGACACCCAGCTTAACCATGTCGGTAACAAAGCCGCGCGACCCGCCAAGCTCGGTTGTAATCGCCGGTATCCCGGCTTTGACCAGCGCATATTCCAGCGTGCCGGGCAGCCCCGGGTCCTCCATGATCTGGTCGACCGGGAACAGACCGCCAAGCCTCAGCGATTCAGGATCATTGGCATAGGCAAAGACGAACCGGGCAAAATCGATACCGGTGCCACCGGTGTGGTGATCGATCCCGATATCGACATTGCCCAGGATCAGCTTGTTGGTGATTAACCAGGAATGACGCTCGACGGTATTACCGTCCTCCCGCCCCGGCCAGGTCCGATTGGGATTTACCTGCTCGCCACCCAGTACGTTGATCGTCCAGGTCCGGCTGATGTTCTCAACCCCCGACCGGTTGGGGCCGATCAGTGCAATCGCCGTCCCGCTCATCGTCGTGGGATCGAGCGTTGCGAAGGTGGCCTGCACCGCGGCAATGGGATTAAGCTCATCGCCATGGTTGCCGGCGACGAACAGAATACGCTTGCCGGGCTTGGCTCCCTTTGCCACTATCACCGGCACATACCAATATTGGCCGGTGCTGGTCTCGGCACCTCGAAACATGAAACGGTGCATCTTGCCCGGCTCGAGGTCGGTGACATCTAGCTGGCTGATGACGCGCTTGTCCTGGATCATTTCGCCGGTGTACACCGTGGCGGCGAACGCAGACGATGCCGTGAAAGCCAACACGGGAAATACGATTGCCGCCATACGAAGTGCTGGGTTCATTTTCGATGTCCTTTTGTAAGTGCAGTTCTTGGGAGAAATATTTTTGCATCCGGCAGATGCCATTGATGAAGTGAGCCGACTCACTCATCACCGGTGTATTCGCAGCCGCCATCCTTGCATTTGTCACTGTTGGTAAGAATACTGACAACATCGACGCCTCTTTCACGAACGGCATCAGTACCGATGATGGCCACGCGTCCGTCGGCTTCGGCAAAGTATTCATGTACGATCTCACCGAAGGCATTTTTTTGAACGGCTACTTTCTGGCCTTTTGTCACCGTTTCGTTGAGTTTGACAAACACTTCGGTGAAGCCGCTGTTTTGTGCAAACAAATCGACCAGCTGGTTTCCGATGAGGGCATTTCTGTCCATGGCTGTTTGGCCCATCGGGCGATCTTGCATTTTGTAGTACGAGAAAACATTCTCGACGCCCCTGACGCCGGCGTTGATCATGTCCTGATCGAAACTGCGGGGTCCGCCCAGTTCCAGCGTGAAACCGGGGATACCTGCCGCAACCAATGCAGCTGCCAATGAGCCGCCAGTGCCCTGGTGGAGATAGATCTGGTCAATCGGAAACAGTTTCGAGAGCTGCAGGGCTTCCTTATCCTTACTATCGGTGAACGAAAACAGGGCGAAATCAATGCCATTGCCGCCGGTATGGATGTCAACGCCGATATCGGCATTACCTTTGATGAGCTGGTTCATCAGCAGCCAGGAATGCCGTTGGACCGTATTGCCATTTTCAATGCCCGGCCAGGTACGGTTCGGATTGATCAGGCTGTGGCCGAGATCCATCCACAGCCACCCGCGTGTGGTGTGTTCAACCCCGGGCCGGCTGGATCCGATAACGCCGATAACGGCACCTGAGAGTTTAGTTGGATCCAGTTCCGCGAATACCTTCTGGACCACGCCGATGGGATTGAGCTCGTCACCGTGAACGCCGGAGACCAGCAGCAGGCGTTTGCCGTCTTTAACGCCTTTGCCCACCATAATCGGCACATACCAGTATTGACCGGTGCCCATCTCCACGCCTTTGAAAAGGAATTTGTGTATTTGTCCCGGCGCCAGATCACTCACGTCGAGCTGGCTGATGACTTTCTTCCCTTCAATCGTGTCGCCGGTATAGACCGTGGCGGCAAATGCGGACGATGCGGACAATGCCATTGCGGAAAAAAGAATTGCCGCTGTGCGGAGTGTGGGGTTCATTTTCGATCTCCTTGGATTCTTGTATTTCGCGCTAGAAGTCCTTGCGGACAGTTATCCAGATTTCGGTTGAGCTGTACTCGTTGGCCAGTAAGTTGGTATCGTCGTAAATGTAAAGGATCTCGGGGTTGAGCGACCACGACTCGGTAAACTGCCAGGTCAAGCCACCGCCGGCCTCGTAGAGATCGTCCTCCCGCTCACTGACCCCCAGGATATTGTCAGCGGCGTCCACGTTCAGTCGCTCGATGTTGTAGCGGTCGTGCTGCCACCAGACAAAGACAAAGCCGCCCAGGGTTTCTGTAATCGTAAAGTTCAGTGAGGGCGACAGACCGAAGAAGTTGGAATCGCCGTCGGGCCGGTCATCCGTCGCAAATTCGCGCCCGCCGAAGGCTTGCAGGTTGAAACTCGCCGTCCCGGCCAGCAGGGAATGCGTCCATCCCGCAGTCAGCTCCGCGATATTGCGGCTGCGCTCGCGCAGTCGCCCGCTGGGGTAGTCGCGCCGCCTGAATTCGAATTCGACATTAAACTGGTCGATGGAGCTGAACCCGTAGCGCAAGTTGCTGTAGATACCGTAGTCATTACGGTAGTCGCCATTGCCGCGATAGCTTTTGCGGCCCCGCAGGCCGACGGCAAGGTTGTTCTCACCCAGGCTGCGGTTGACGGCGCCGTTCCAGCGCAGGTCCTTGTCGTCCCGGCGATCGTCGTTGTCGTAGTAATCCCGGAAACGATAATCGAGGCTGCCATTGAGCGCGTAGTTGTCAGTGAGCCGGTAGTTCAATCCACCGCCACCGCGCAGGGTGGTGAAGTTGTCGTCGGTATCGCTGCCGCCGAACTCATCAGTGCCATCTGTGGCGTTGACGCTATAGTTGCCATACCCGGCGATCGCATAGGCGTTGTGTGTCAGGCGCTTACCCGCGGCGTAGTCCTCAGCCGCGCGCGCGTAAATTTCC
>JANPDE010000156.1:0-16693 GCA_031431315.1 Haliea sp. | reverse complement strand
ACGGTGGTATCGGCAAGATTAATTTCGAACTGGACGCCATCAAGGGCAATCTGGAAGCATTACTGGCTGACCTGAGGAAGGCCAAGCCGGCTTCCGCAAAAGGTGTCTATCTTAAAAAAATCAGCCTGAGCACCACGATGGGTCCGGGCATCACAATCGACCAGGGGTCGGTAGAGAATTGATCGAATCGCCCCCACAAGGGGCGCTTCCTCAAAGCCCGCCAAGGATGGCGGGTGTTGTAGACCGGAGACGATACCTACTGGTTCGATTCGGTCCATTTTGAGGTCTTTGGACAAGGCGCCGGGCGAAAGCCCAATTAGCTGAGAACTGAAGGCCATCAAAGACCGTAGGTGCCCAAACCGATGCAGTTCGTCGGTTACGGTTTAATTGCGACAAATCCCACGGGATGCGTCAAAACCTACGCAGATGGTGAACATGTTCACCACGCACGAGCAGTGTTGGCATGGATGTGTCGACATTTAACTTAGCAATCCAGGAGTAACTCCAGTGGCAATAGGACTCGAAGACAAGAAGGCGATCGTAGCTGACGTTAACGAGACTGCCACCAGTGCACTGTCTCTGGTTATCGCCGACTCGCGCGGCGTGACTGTGGATGGGATGACAGCTTTGCGCAAAAAGGCGCGTGAAAATCAGGTGACCCTCCGTGTAGTGCGGAACACCCTGGCCAGACGCGCCCTGGAAGGAACTGATTTTGAGTGCGTTAACGACTCGTTGGTTGGTCCCTCCCTGTTCGGATTTTCAATGGAAGATCCGGGTGCAGCAGCTCGAATATTCAAAGATTTCGCGAAAGACAACGAGAAATTTGAAGTGAAAGCACTGGCGGTAAGCGGCCAGATGCTGGGTGCAGATCAATTGGATGTTCTGGCTAAGTTGCCTACGCGTGATCAGGCACTCTCTCTATTGATGAGTGTTATGAAGGCGCCGGTGACCAAGCTGGTTCAGACAATGAACGAAGTACCTGGAAAACTGGTTCGCACACTCGCAGCAGTACGCGATCAGAAACAAGCAGCGGCGTAAGCCCCTGCTGGGATATTTAATCAGCTAAATAGGAGATAGGAGTCATGGCTCTGTCTAAAGACGAAATATTGAATGCAATTGCCGAAATGAGCGTAATGGATATTGTGTCGCTCATCGAAGCTATGGAAGAGAAGTTTGGTGTGACTGCCGCTGTCGCCGTAGCGGCTGCGCCCGCTGCTGCTGGTGGTGACGCTGGCAGTGCTGTAGAAGAGCAGACTGAATTTAACGTAATTCTCACTTCCTCTGGTGAGAAGAAAGTGAACGTTATCAAGGTCGTTCGTGCAGTGACGGGATTGGGTTTGAAGGAAGCCAAGGGTCTGGTCGATGGCGCGCCTTCCCACGTCAAGGAAGGTGTTTCCAAGGCAGAAGCCGAGGACATCAAGAAGCGGCTTGAAGAAGCTGGTGGCTCCGTCGAGCTCAAGTAGGTTTGGCAATGATCTGGCTTCGGTCGGATAAGGACAAGGCTGGTGGGCGCTGTGCTCGCCGGCCTTTTCCCGCTTCAAGAAATGAGATTTTTCAGGGTTGGTGCGCACCGCGTTACCGCCTTATTTTAGCTCTGCAAGGGGCTAGTTGATTGCCCGAAGGGCGGTTAAAAGCTAATCACGCTGGGGAGTACTGATGGCATACTCATACACTGAGAAAAAACGTATTCGCAAGGATTTCGGCGTTTTGCCGAAGGTCATGGATGTACCCTATCTGCTTGCGATCCAAATGGATTCTTACAGGAAATTTACCCAACAGGGTGTTTCTCTTGAAGAGCGTGGCGACTATGGCCTCCATGCTGCCTTCAAGTCGGTGTTTCCCATCGTCAGCTACAGTGGCAACGCTGCACTTGAATATGTGGATTACAAATTGGGTAAACCCATATTTGACGTGAAAGAGTGCCAGTTGCGCGGCGTGACCTACTCCTGTTCCTTACGCGTAAAGGTCCGCCTGATCATTTACGACAAGGAGTCCTCCAATAAAACCATCAAGGACATCAAGGAGCAGGAAGTCTATATGGGGGAAATTCCCCTGATGACTGATAACGGCACCTTTGTTATCAATGGTACCGAGCGCGTCATCGTATCCCAGTTGCACCGTTCCCCGGGTGTGTTCTTTGATCACGACAAGGGCAAAACACACTCATCCGGCAAGCTGTTGTATTCGGCCAGGGTAATACCTTATCGTGGTTCCTGGCTCGACTTTGAGTTCGACCCAAAGGATCAGGTTTTCGTGCGTATCGATCGTCGTCGCAAACTGCCAGCGACGATATTGTTGCGTGCGCTCGGTTATGAAGCCGAGGAAATTCTCAGTATGTTCTATGATGTGAATGAGTTTCATGTCACTAAAAATGGCAACTACTCAATGACGTTGATTCCCGAGCGTCTACGCGGTGACGTCGCCGCGTTTGATATCAAGGCCGGCAAAAAAGTTGTCGTGGAACAGGGGCGTCGAATTACGGCGCGCCATATTCGCGAGCTTGAGGAAGCAAAAATTACCGCACTGGAAATTCCTCCCGATTATCTATTTGGCCGGTCTTTGGCCACAAATGTGGTCGATACAAAGACTGGAGAGGTTATTGTCGAGTGCAACACTGAACTCACCGCAGAGACACTCGCCAAGTTAACAGAGGTGGGAGTCACCAAGATCGCGACTTTGTACACCAATGAACTCGATTGCGGTCGTTTCATTTCTGACACCCTGCGTCAGGACTCCACCCGCAATGAGCTGGAAGCGTTGGTGGAGATTTACCGCATGATGCGTCCGGGTGAACCGCCCACCAAGGAGTCTGCAGAAAACCTGTTCCAGAATCTGTTTTTCTCCGCTGATCGTTACGACCTGTCCGCGGTCGGTCGCATGAAGTTCAATCGTCGTCTGGGTCGTGAGGAAGTCACCGGAAGCGGTGTGCTCGACAGGGAAGATATTGTGGAGGTCCTGCGTACTTTGGTAGGGATCCGTAACGGCAAGGGGATGGTAGACGATATCGATCACCTAGGTAACCGGCGGGTTCGCAGCGTGGGTGAGATGGCGGAAAACCAGTTCCGCGTCGGCCTGGTACGTGTCGAGCGAGCGGTTAAGGAACGCTTGTCCATGGCAGAGAGCGAAGGCTTGATGCCACAGGACCTGATCAATGCCAAGCCGGTATCGGCGGCGGTCAAGGAGTTCTTTGGCTCCAGCCAGTTGTCCCAGTTTATGGACCAGAACAATCCGTTGTCGGAAGTTACCCACAAGCGCCGCGTTTCAGCCCTTGGACCGGGCGGATTGACGCGGGAGCGTGCTGGTTTTGAGGTGCGCGACGTACACCCGACCCATTACGGCCGTGTATGCCCGATTGAGACGCCTGAAGGCCCTAACATTGGTCTAATCAATTCTCTGGCAACCTACGCGCGTACTAACGATTACGGTTTTCTTGAAAGCCCGTATCGCAAGGTAGTGAATGGCAAGGTCACTGACGACATAGAGTTTTTGTCCGCTATCAACGAGGCGGAACATGTCATCGCCCAGGCCTCGGCAACCCTGGACAAGAACATGAAGTTTGTGGATGACCTGATCGCGGTTCGCCACATGAATGAGTTCACGGTAATGCCGCCGGAGCGTGTGGATTACATGGATGTGTCACCCAAGCAGGTAGTGTCTGTGGCGGCGGCGCTGATTCCATTTTTGGAGCACGATGACGCTAACCGCGCGCTGATGGGTTCCAACATGCAGCGTCAGGCAGTTCCGACCCTGGTCGCTGATAAACCGCTTGTTGGCACGGGCATGGAGCGCTATGTGGCCGCGGATTCCGGAGTATGTGTAGTGGCGGAACGAGCCGGGGTTGTGGACTCTGCGGATGCCAGTCGCATCGTGGTTCGTGTGAATGATAAGGATGTCGGAGTAGATGAAGCACCGGTGGATATTTACAACCTCATCAAGTACACACGGTCCAACCAGAACACTTGTATCAATCAGCGCCCCATTGTGCGCGCCGGTGACGTAATTGCGCGTGGCGACATTCTTGCTGACGGTCCTTCCATTGATATGGGAGAGCTTGCTCTGGGCCAGAATATGCGCATCGCATTCATGCCCTGGAATGGCTATAACTTTGAAGACTCGATACTGGTATCAGAAAAGGTGGTGAAGGAAGATCGGTTCACTACCATTCACATTCAAGAACTCACCTGTATTGCGCGGGATACCAAGCTGGGTTCCGAGGAGATATCCGGTGATATCCCCAACGTGGGCGAGAGCGCACTGGCCAAGCTGGACGAATCCGGTATTGTTTATATTGGCGCTGAAGTGGAAGCGGGCGACATCCTGGTCGGCAAGGTGACGCCAAAGGGTGAGACCCAACTCACTCCTGAGGAGAAGCTGCTGCGCGCCATCTTTGGTGAAAAAGCGTCTGATGTAAAGGACACCTCCCTGCGAGTTCCCACCAGTACTAAGGGTACGGTTATCGATGTGCAGGTCTTTACGCGAGATGGGCTGGAGAAAGATGCCCGGGCCCTGCAGATCGAAAAGCACCAGTTGGATCAGTATCGCAAGGACCTGAAAGAAGAGTACCGTATCTTTGAAGAAGCTACTTTCGCGCACCTGGCGAGTATGCTCAAAGGTAAGAGCACTGTCGGTGGCGGTGGTTTGGCCAAGGGCACCACTCTCAGCGCTGCGGTGCTGGCGGATTTGGACCGGGAACAATGGTTCAAACTTAAGATGGCAGACACTAAGCTGAACGATGCTCTGGCATCGGCCCAGCGACAATTGGAAGAGCAAAATAAGCTGCTTGAAGACCGCTTCGAGGACAAGAAGGGCAAGCTGCAAAGCGGTGATGACCTGGCTCCAGGTGTGCTGAAAATCGTCAAGGTGTATTTGGCCATAAAACGCCGCATACAACCGGGCGACAAAATGGCCGGACGGCACGGCAACAAAGGTGTTATCTCGGTGATTATGCCAGTAGAGGACATGCCCTACGATGAGAACGGCGAGCCCGTTGATATCGTTTTGAATCCTTTGGGTGTGCCTTCACGGATGAACGTGGGCCAGATTCTGGAAACTCACCTGGGCATGGCTGCCAAGGGTTTGGGTGACAAGATCAACGCCATGATCAGGGAACAGAAAAAAGTAGCCGAGGTGCGTAAGTTCCTTGAGGCGATCTATAACAATGGCGATGGTCGTACCGAGGATATCAAGTCGTTTAGCGATGCTGAGGTCATGGAGTTAGCGGCAAACCTCGCTCATGGTGTGCCCATGGCTACACCGGTATTTGACGGTGCTGCCGAGGATTCCATCAAGAGCCTGCTCAAACTTGCGGACCTCCCTGAAAGCGGCCAGTTCACCCTGTATGACGGACGTAGTGGCGAGGCTTTTGATCGTCCAGTGACCGTCGGTTATATGTATATGTTGAAGCTGAATCACTTGGTGGACGACAAAATGCATGCCCGATCGACCGGCTCCTACAGCCTGGTTACCCAGCAACCGCTGGGCGGCAAGGCGCAGTTCGGTGGTCAGCGTTTTGGTGAGATGGAGGTCTGGGCACTCGAAGCGTATGGTGCAGCCTATACCTTGCAGGAGATGTTAACGGTCAAGTCAGACGATGTGGCTGGACGGACAAAAATGTACAAGAACATCGTCGATGGCGATCATCGTATGGAGCCGGGCATGCCCGAGTCCTTTAATGTGTTGGTTAAGGAAATTCGCTCGCTGGCTATCGATATCGATCTTGAGAGCGACTAATAAACGTAGATATTGGACTGGGTGGCAGGTGCGCTGGATATTTCACGCACTGCCTGGTAGTAAAAACCTCGCGGAGGATATGCCTTGAAAGACTTACTTAATCTGTTGAAGTCCCAGGGACACAATGACGATTTCAACTCTATCCGGATTGGTCTGGCATCACCGGAACTGATTCGCTCCTGGTCATTCGGTGAAGTGAAGAAACCCGAGACCATCAATTACCGCACTTTTAAACCGGAGCGTGATGGCCTGTTCTGTGCCAAGATCTTCGGGCCGGTGAAGGACTATGAGTGCTTGTGTGGAAAATACAAGCGCCTCAAGCATCGCGGTGTTATCTGTGAAAAATGTGGCGTGGAAGTGGCGCTGGCCAAAGTGCGTCGGGAGCGCATGGGGCACATCGAACTGGCGAGTCCAGTCGCACATATTTGGTTCCTTAAATCCCTGCCCTCGCGCATCGGTCTGTTGCTGGATATGACCTTGCGTGACATTGAGCGAGTGCTGTACTTCGAATCATACGTTGTGACTGACCCCGGTATGACAACCCTCGAACAAAGCCAGTTGCTGTCTGATGAGCAGTACTACGAGGCGATGGAGGAATTTGGCGATGAATTCTCCGCTAAAATGGGCGCCGAAGCGATTCAGGACCTTATGATGCAGCTCGATCTGCATCAGGAAATCGCTACCCTGCGCGAAGAGATTCCCGTCACCAACTCAGAGACTAAAATCAAGAAGCTTTCCAAGCGCCTTAAGTTGATGGAGGCCTTCGCCAGCTCCGGCAATAAGCCTCAGTGGATGGTACTGAACGTGCTGCCCGTGTTGCCACCGGATTTGCGTCCGTTAGTACCGTTGGATGGGGGCCGTTTTGCGACCTCTGACCTGAATGACCTGTATCGTCGTGTGATAAACCGCAACAACCGTCTGAAGCGTCTGCTGGACCTGAACGCGCCTGACATCATTGTACGCAACGAAAAGCGGATGTTGCAGGAATCCGTGGATGCCCTGCTGGATAACGGTCGTCGCGGTCGCGCGATCACCGGTTCAAACAAGCGTCCGCTGAAGTCACTGGCAGACATGATCAAGGGTAAGCAGGGCCGTTTTCGCCAGAACCTGCTGGGCAAGCGGGTAGACTATTCAGGACGTTCTGTGATTGTGGTGGGTCCGACGCTCAGGCTGCACCAGTGTGGCTTGCCCAAAAAGATGGCACTGGAGCTGTTCAAGCCCTTTATTTTCGGCAAGCTGGAAGCGCGCGGCTTGGCCACGACTATTAAAGCCGCCAAGAAGATGGTGGAGCGTGAACCGCCGGAAGTGTGGGACATTCTAGCTGAGGTCATCCGCGAGCACCCCGTACTGTTGAACCGGGCCCCCACACTGCACCGTTTGGGTATCCAGGCGTTTGAGCCAGTACTGATTGAAGGTAAGGCGATTCAGCTGCATCCTCTGGTGTGTGCCGCCTACAACGCTGACTTTGACGGTGACCAGATGGCCGTGCACGTGCCTCTGACCATCGAAGCGCAGCTTGAGGCCCGCGCTCTGATGATGTCCACTAACAATATCCTGTCGCCGGCCAGCGGCGAGCCGATTATCGTTCCTTCGCAGGACGTGGTTCTGGGCCTTTACTACATGACTCGTGAGCGTGTGAATGCCAAAGGTGAGGGCATGGCTTTTGCCAATGTCTCGGAAGTGCACCGTGCATTCGTGGGCGGACATGTGCACCTGCAAGCCCGGGTCAAGGTGCGTATCCATGAAGTAGAGAAGACCGATGAAGGTGAAATGCTTGAAAGAACATTTCTCGCTGATACAACAGTCGGTCGCGCGCTGTTGTGGGAGATTGTGCCCACTGGTATAGCCTTTGCCATGGTCAACCAGAATATGGCCAAGAAAGCGATCTCCAGGATTATCAACCAGTGTTACCGCATGGTGGGCTTGAAAGCCACCGTCATATTTGCCGACAAGCTGATGTATACAGGTTACGAGTATTCAACCCGCTCTGGCGCATCTATTGGTGTCAATGATTTCGTTATTCCAAAGGAGAAGGCCGGTCACATAGATCGCGCTAACGCGGAAGTGAAAGAAATTGAAAACCAATACGCGGCCGGTCTGGTCACCCAAGGCGAGAAATATAACAAGGTGATCGATATTTGGTCGCGAGCCAATGACCTTGTATCCAAGTCAATGATGGAAGGCCTGTCAACGGAGCCGGTGATGAACCGCGAGGGTAAGGAGGAGCAGCAGGCCTCTTTCAACTCAGTCTACATATATGCGGATTCAGGCGCCCGGGGATCACCCGCCCAGATTCGACAGTTAGCCGGTATGCGCGGTCTGATGGCCAAGCCTGATGGCTCTATTATTGAGACGCCGATTACTGCGAACTTCCGTGAAGGTCTGAACGTACTGCAGTACTTCATTTCCACGCACGGTGCACGTAAGGGTTTGGCGGACACGGCGCTCAAGACCGCTAACTCCGGCTACCTCACTCGTCGCCTGGTAGATGTTGCCCAGGATTTGGTGGTAACCGAAGAAGACTGTGGCACCGACCACGGATTATTGATGACCCCCGTTATTGACGGTGGTGACATCATCGAATCGCTCGGTGATCGTGTACTGGGTCGCCTTGTTTGTAAGGATGTGATCCGACCAGGTACCGTCGATGAGATTGCAATCACTGCCGGTACCATGCTTGATGAGCTGTGGATCAAGCGCCTGGAAGAGATGGGTATCGACGAAATTGAGGTTCGCTCGCCGATAACCTGCGAGACGCGCCACGGGATTTGCTCGGCCTGTTACGGTCGAGACCTGGCGCGTGGACACCGAATAAACATGGGCGAAGCAGTGGGAGTAGTAGCTGCCCAGTCCATTGGTGAACCCGGCACGCAGTTGACCATGCGTACTTTCCACATAGGCGGTGCGGCGTCCAGGGCAACTGCCCAGGACAACATCGAGGTGATGAACGATGGTGTTGTGCGTTTGCATAACCTGAAGACCGTGCAGCGTATCGATGGCGACCTGGTTGCCGTCAGCCGTTCGGGCGAGCTATCTGTGCTCGATATTCGCGGTCGCGAGCGGGAGCGCTACAAGCTGCCTTACGGCGCAATCCTGAAGGTCAAGGACAACCAGGAGGTGACCAAGGGTTCGGTCGTTGCCAGTTGGGATCCCCACACCCACCCGATTATTACCGAGGTGGCCGGAACGGTGAAATTCAGCGGTATGGAAGAGGGCATCACCATCAATCGCCAGACAGATGAGCTGACGGGGTTGTTCAGCATATCTGTGATGGATGCCGGTGAGCGCCCGGCTGCCGGTAAGGACATCCGTCCCGCCATCAGTCTGGTGGATAGCAAAGGCAAGGAACTGTGTTTGGCGAACACGACTGTGCCGGCGCACTATTTCTTACCACCGCATGCTCAGGTGAGTTTGGAAAACGGCGCCAGAATTAATACCGGTGACATCATAGCCCGTATCCCGCAGGAAGGCCGCAAAACACGCGATATCACCGGTGGCCTGCCGCGAGTCGCTGACCTGTTTGAAGCACGCAAACCGAAAGAGCCGGCGATCCTCGCCGAGATATCGGGCACCGTTAGCTTTGGGAAGGAAACCAAGGGTAAACGCCGTTTGATGATAACGCCGACTGACAATGCCACACTGCCGGACGGTTCAGACCACTATGAGGCGTTGATTGCCAAATGGCGTCACATGTCCGTATTCGAAGGCGAGTATGTGGAAAAAGGAGAGGTTGTTTCAGAAGGATCTCCCAGTCCGCATGACATTCTGCGCTTGAAAGGTATCAAGGAACTGGCCAAGTACATTGTCAATGAGATTCAGGAAGTGTATCGCTTACAGGGCGTGAAGATTAACGATAAGCACATCGAGGTTATCGTTCGTCAAATGCTACGCAAAGTGGTCGTTACCTCCTCGGGCGATTCCAGCCTGATCAAGGGTGAGCAGGTCGAATTTACGACATTGCTGGAGGAGAACGAGCGGCTATTGGCGGAAAATCTGGTACCCGCTACCGGTGAAAGGGAACTCTTGGGTATTACCAAGGCCTCCCTGGCAACCGAGAGCTTCATCTCCGCCGCGTCCTTCCAGGAAACTACCCGGGTCTTGACGGAAGCAGCGGTTACTGGCAAACGCGATTACCTGCGCGGCCTCAAGGAGAATGTGGTTGTTGGACGCCTGATCCCGGCTGGCACTGGATTAGCTTACCACGCTGAGCGTAAGCGTAAGCGTACGCGGGATAATCAGGTCACTGTTTCCGCGCAGGAGATTGAAGCCGCGCTAACTGAAGCCCTACAGGCAGATGACTGATAGCCAAATGAATGTGCGGCGGCGGGTTAATACCCTCCGCCCCTTTTTTGTTAAGCACCCGCGTCTGCGGACCTTTTCGCAGGTTGACTCCTATCTACAGCGTCTATAGAATGCCGCCTCCTCTTTCTGGGGGCAGATTTGCGCATTCTGTGGATGGGGTGGTACAAGGCCTGCTCAGATTTGGGAATGACCCTAGTTACAATTTTGGAGTTCTAAATAGATGGCCACGATCAATCAATTGGTTCGTAAGCCTAGGAAACGCAAAGTAGAAAAGAGCGGTGTGCCTGCCCTACAAAGCTGCCCGCAGCGCCGTGGCGTATGCACACGCGTTTACACTACTACCCCCAAGAAGCCGAACTCTGCACTGCGTAAGGTGTGTCGAGTGCGCTTGACGAACGGTTATGAGGTTTCCTCTTATATCGGTGGTGAAGGGCACAATCTGCAAGAACACAGTGTGGTGCTGATTCGCGGTGGTCGTGTAAAAGACTTGCCCGGTGTGCGTTATCACACAGTACGTGGCAGCCTTGACACCGCCGGAGTATCGGACCGTCGCAACGGCCGCTCCAAGTACGGCGCCAAGCGTCCCAAGTAAGCGAGTTCTACTAGCGTCATCACGCTAACGAAGTTGTAAGTAAGGCCGAAACCCTGCTTCCCCCTCATTTGTGGCAGGTCGGTGTTCGGATCACCTGAAGAGAGAAGAGTATATATCATGCCGAGAAGACGAATAGTCGCCAAACGTGAAGTACTGCCAGATCCTAAATTTGGCAACGTGACATTGGCGAAATTTATGAACCACGTGATGGTTAGTGGTAAGAAATCAGTCGCGGAGACCATAGTATATGGTGCTCTCGATATTGTTCGGGAACGCCTGAACAAGGATCCCCTCGAAGCATTCGATGAAGCGCTGGAAAACATCGCACCTATGGTGGAAGTCAAGGCCCGCCGTGTGGGTGGCGCCACCTATCAGGTGCCGGTCGAAGTTCGTCCCTCTCGACGGGTCGCACTGTCCATGCGTTGGCTGGTCGAGTATTCCCGTGGTCGCGGTGAGAAGTCCATGCGCCAGCGTCTGGCCGGTGAAATTATCGATGCCTCACAGGGTAAAGGTAATGCTGTGAAGAAGCGTGAAGATGTGCACCGTATGGCGGAAGCCAACAAGGCGTTCTCGCACTACCGTTTCTAATTTTCACCCTTCTACATTTATCGGGGATTAAATCGTGGCACGCAAAACTCCTATCAGCCGGTACCGCAACATTGGCATCGTTGCGCATGTGGACGCGGGTAAAACCACAACCACTGAGCGTGTATTGTTCTACACCGGGCGATCTCACAAGATTGGTGAAGTGCACGATGGTGCGGCGACCATGGATTGGATGGAGCAGGAGCAGGAACGAGGTATTACCATTACTTCAGCTGCAACCACCTGTTTCTGGAAAGGGATGAATGCCCAGTTTGAAGACCATCGCATCAATATCATTGATACACCCGGACACGTGGATTTTACTATTGAAGTTGAGCGCTCCCTGCGTGTTCTGGATGGTGCGGTTGTCGTGCTGTGTGGCTCATCCGGTGTTCAGCCGCAGACTGAAACAGTCTGGCGTCAGGCGAATAAATACGAAGTACCTCGACTGGTTTTTGTTAACAAGATGGATCGTGCGGGGGCGGACTTTCACAAGGTTGTCAAACAACTGAAGGAGCGTCTCGGTGCCAATGCGGTACCGCTGCAAATGGCTATAGGATCCGAGGAAAACTTTAAAGGGGTCGTCGACCTCGTGAAGAACAAGGCTATCCTTTGGAATGAAACTGATCAGGGCATGACCTTTGATTACGCTGATGTACCGGAGGATATGCTTGACGAAGTTGCGGAAATGCGCGAATTCATGATGGAGGCGGCAGCTGAGGCTAACGACGAACTCATGGAGAAATATCTCGAGGAAGGAGAACTCTCTGAAGACGAGATCAAGCAGGGGATTCGTGCGCGAACACTCGCCAATGAAATCATTCCTGTTTTAGGTGGTTCAGCTTTCAAAAACAAGGGTGTCCAGGCGGTACTGGATGCGGTGATCGAATATTTGCCTTGTCCTACTGAAGTAAAGGCGATTCAGGGAACTCTGCTGGACAAAGAGGGTACCGTTGAAAATCGGGAGGCAGATGACAATGCACCCTTCGCTGCATTGGCGTTCAAGATTGCTACGGACCCCTTCGTGGGCACGCTGACCTTCTTCCGCGTTTACTCGGGCAAGTTGGAAAGCGGCACTGGTGTGTACAACTCGGTCAAGGAGAAGAAAGAGCGCATTGGTCGTATGGTACAGATGCACGCCAACAGCCGTGAGGAGATTAAGGAAGTTCTGGCGGGTGATATCGCTGCGGCGATTGGCCTCAAGGATGTGACCACCGGTGATACCTTGTGCGATATCGATAAACCTATCGTATTGGAGCGCATGGTATTTCCCGAGCCCGTGATTTCAGTGGCGGTGGAGCCGAAGTCCAAGGCCGACCAGGAAAAAATGGGAGTCGCATTGGGTAAATTGGCTCAGGAGGATCCCTCTTTCCGTGTCAGGACTGATGAAGAGTCCGGCCAGACCATTATCTCCGGTATGGGTGAATTGCACTTGGATGTTCTGGTCGACAGGATGCGCCGCGAATTTAATGTCGAAGCAAATATTGGTAAACCCCAGGTCGCCTATCGTGAAGCAATTCGCAATACATCTGAGATCGAAGGCAAATTCGTTCGTCAATCTGGTGGTCGTGGTCAGTACGGCCACGTGTGGATCAGGTTTGAACCAGCCGAAGACCAAAATGCAGCAGAGCTGGAGTTCGTCAATGAAGTGGTCGGTGGTACCGTTCCGAAGGAGTACGTGCCAGCAGTGCAGAAGGGAATCGAAGAGCAAATGAAGAATGGCGTTCTGGCCGGCTATCCACTACTGGGACTTAAAGCCAGCTTATTTGACGGTTCTTACCATGATGTCGACTCGAATGAGATGGCTTTCAAAATCGCCGGCTCCATGGCTACCAAGAAGTTAGCCCAGATGGGCGGGGCCGTATTACTTGAACCAATCATGGCGGTTGAAGTGGTGACTCCGGAAGAGAATATGGGTGATGTTGTAGGCGACCTTAATCGTCGCCGTGGCTTGATCGGAGGCATGGACGAGAACGCCTCCGGAAAAGTGATCACCGCCGAGGTACCTTTGGCTGAAATGTTCGGTTACGCAACAGACCTGCGATCCGCAACGCAGGGACGCGCTACATTTACCATGGAATTCGCCAAATATACCGAAGCCCCAAATAACATTGCGCAAGAAATCATTTCTAAAAACCAAACAAACTAAATTTAAGCTATTTCGCAGAGGTGAATGAGAGTGTCAAAGGAAGCATTTGAGCGTAAGAAGCCGCACGTTAACGTAGGGACGATAGGTCACGTTGACCATGGGAAGACGACGCTGACGGCGGCCCTGACCAAGGTGTGTGCCGAGACCTGGGGTGGACAAGTGGTCGCCTTCGACGGTATCGACAACGCACCGGAAGAGAAAGCGCGTGGTATCACTATTTCGACGTCTCACGTGGAATACAATTCTGCGGAACGTCACTACGCGCACGTGGATTGTCCCGGCCACGCGGACTATGTGAAGAACATGATCACCGGAGCGGCGCAGATGGACGGTGCGATTCTGGTGTGTGGAGCGACGGACGGCCCGATGCCGCAGACCCGGGAGCACATTTTGCTGTCGCGTCAGGTGGGTGTTCCCTACATTGTGGTATTCCTGAACAAGGCTGACCTGCTGGCGGACGACTGCGGGGGAGCTGACTCCGAGGAATACGCGGAGATGAAGGAGCTGGTGGAGATGGAGCTGCGCGAGCTGCTGGACAAGTATGAGTTTCCGGGAGACGACACGCCGATTATCTGTGGATCTGCGCTGATGGCGTTGAACGGAGAGGACGAGAATGGACTGGGGACATCGGCGGTCAAGGCGCTGGTAGCGGCGCTGGATTCTTTCATTCCTGAGCCGGTGCGTGCGATTGACCAGCCATTCTTGATGCCGGTGGAGGACGTGTTCTCGATATCTGGCCGGGGTACGGTGGTGACCGGGCGGGTGGAGCGTGGTGTGATCAAGATTGGTGAGGAACTGGAGATTATCGGTATCCGCGACACCCAGAAGACGACGTGTACGGGTGTTGAGATGTTCCGCAAGTTGCTGGATGAGGGCCGTGCGGGGGAGAACGTGGGTGTGCTGCTGCGTGGTACCAAGCGTGAGGATGTAGAGCGAGGCCAGGTGCTGGCCAAGCCGGGCTCTGTGAATCCGCATACGAAGTTTGAGGCGGAGGTTTACATTCTGTCGAAGGAGGAGGGTGGCCGTCATACGCCGTTCTTCAAGGGTTACCGGCCACAGTTTTACTTTCGTACGACGGATGTGACGGGGGCCTGCGAGTTACCTGAGGGTGTTGAGATGGTGATGCCTGGGGATAACGTGCAGATGGTGGCGACGTTGATAGCGCCGATTGCGATGGAGGAAGGGCTGCGCTTTGCGATTCGCGAGGGTGGTCGTACGGTGGGCGCCGGTGTGGTAGCCAAGATTATCGAGTAAGATGCTCAAGAAGCAACGTAAAACTAGCCCGACCACAGAGCCGGGCTTTTTTATGGGCGATATCATTGTTAAAGATTGAAGCCAGTGAGATTTTGAACTGCTCGTGATAAAAACCTAACAGTGATAGCTAGCCCAGACGCAGTATGATTAATACTCGCTGTTTACCTCAGAAAGTTGCTCGTTCAAAGTGAGAAAATCGTACAGGTAGCCGACTAAAAAGAGTCCACCAGTACAGAGGTAAAGCAGGCCTGTGAAGACTTTTCCCATATAAAAGCGGTGAACGCCAAACACACCGAGGAAGGTAAGGAGAATCCAGGTCAGGTCATAGTTGATAGGTCCGGGGACGTAACGCCACTCGGCTCCCCGTTGCATGGAGGGGATCAGTAACAGATCAATAATCCAGCCAATAAACAGTAGTCCGAATGTGAAAAACCAGATGACTCCAGTAACTTGCTTGCCGTAGTAAAAGCGATGGGCTCCGATGAATCCGAAGATCCACAGCAGGTAGCCCAACAACACCGAATGTGTGGGTTGGGATTGTTCCATGTATTTCTCCTTTAGACTGCCAGTTGAGCGTACCCATGGTCGGGTCTGCCCCGTCCTGCGTCAAGCCTGTGATTCACAGCCGGAGTTCCTGTTTGCTGACTTGGATCATGGTATTGATTGGCATACGCGCTAAGCTGAGAATGGAGTCATGCATTTATACAAGGAGATCGTATGTCAGTAGAGCACCACGACCTTATCCACGAATTACCACAACTGAAAGCACGCATCCATGAGTTGAAGTTAAGTGATGCCCACTTTCGGAAGTTATTCGACGAGTACCACGAACTCACCCGCGAGATCGAAAAAATGGAAAATGAGGTAACTCCTGTCGCGACACGCACGGAAGAAGATGCCAAGCTGCGACGTATCCACCTGAAGGACGAACTCTATCGTCTGTTGACGGCCGCTTAAGCCCTGAGGCCCGTATTTATGGCGCATGATGCCCTAAAACACCAGTTGGAAATGCGTTTAGCTGCACTGCAGGCACGCTTATCCAGCCTGAAGCGAGATATCACCCAGTCCCATTCGGGCGATTCTGCCGAGCAGGCGCAAGAACGCGAAAATGATGAGGTCGTTGATGCCATTGGGAATGAGACAACCCTTTCGATTCGCGTCACTCTTGCAGCTCTGGAGCGGATTGAAAATGGCACCTACGGTGCGTGCGATGGCTGCGGAGAGCCTATTAGCGAGGCGCGCTTGAGGGCCATTCCCGAAGCTACTCGCTGCCTGAGCTGCGCCCAGTAGGGGATTTCTGTTCCTTTGCGGGTTAGCACCAGAAGTATATAGCCATTGGTTATAATGCATTTGTCGGGTGAGTCAGGTCGCGTTTGTAATTAATTCTGTGTCTTGCTTGACAGGCCTTGGAGCGATCATTAGACTTCGCGTTCCTTTTTCGGGGGGTTCCCTTGCGGGCCTCTGGTTTTTTTATTGTTTGGAGTTAAGACAGGTGCACAGTCAACGCATTCGTATTCGCCTAAAGGCCTTTGACCATCGATTGATAGACTCGTCTACGCAGGAAATCGTCGAAACAGCGCGCCGCACTGGTGCGCTTGTAAAAGGTCCAATTCCACTTCCCACACGGAAGGAAAAGTTTACCGTGTTGATTTCACCGCACGTTAACAAGGACGCTCGGGATCAGTACGAGATTCGTACTCACAAGCGGTTGTTAGACATTGTTGAGCCCACAGAGAAAACCGTGGATGCGCTCATGAAACTTGACCTGGCGGCAGGCGTGGAAGTTCAGATTAGTCTTGGTTAACTACAGTTTGTAGCAAGACCTGCTTGGGGCAGGACTCCCGAGCGTGTAACGCCCAGCAATGGGCGGCCATAGAGGGTACAGCCCCGTACACTGAGAGGTTAGTAGTATGACGATTGGTTTAGTCGGTCGTAAGTCCGGTATGACGCGAGTCTTTACCGCAGAAGGTGTTTCAATACCAGTAACGGTAGTGGAGATAACTCCAAACCGCGTTACTCAAATCAAAGAGATCGATAGCGATGGCTATCGTGCGATTCATGTCACCAGAGGCAGTCGTAAG
>JANPDE010000155.1:0-15975 GCA_031431315.1 Haliea sp. | reverse complement strand
CGGGGCGACGGGTGGTGCAGTTTTCTTCGGCGCGGGTGTTGCTTGCTGCTTGCTTTGCTGACCAGTCGTTGTCGGTGGGGCCGAGAAGGATTCGGCGATTATCCCCACATTATTCAACATGCGCCCGATCATCAGCTTGTGGTCTTCTTCGGATGCCGCGCGAATGGGCTCTTTCGCACCACCGTTTTGCGCCTGCTGCAGGGCATTGTGCGCTGCCAGCAGTGTGGACAGGGCGCTTGCACCCACGCTCCTGCGTGCCAGGCCAACACAAATCCGCGCTTCGCCCATTGCGGTGCCGGGTGTGGTGTGCAGCCGATGCAGATGTGACAGCAAGGCGCGGCAAATATCGCGTGCGCCATCGATATCAACATCGCGCAGGATGATAAGGATGGATGCGGCTGAGGGGGACGCCACGGTATCGGCCGAGCGCACAATTTCCAGCAGACTGCTGTGAATGTCGACCATCAAGCGCCCTGTCTCCAGAACGCCCCACTGCCCGTCATGGCGCAGCTGGTCCACGCCGAGAACCGCCAGCGTATCGGAGGGGTTGATACTACCCGCCCCCTGCAATTGCAGCTCGTCCAGCAGGGGCCACAGCAACAAGCTGAATGTGGCTGGCTGATCGTGCCCGGGCGGCAACAACATGCCGCCTGCAACGATTTGTGAGCCGTCCAGCCTGCGCAGGATAAACGGCGGCAGGATAACGCGTCGCTGCGACCGCACCGCATGCATCAGTACACTGCCTGAACCTGTCTCATCAGCGATGATCGCCTGCGTCCACAGTGCGCCTTGCAGCGCCGCTGGCGTCGCGCCGAGCAGGGCGGCGGCCGCTTCATTGCATTCGAGGATTTCACCGCTGTCGACGGCGATCGAAAAGTACGCTTCGTGCAATCCTCCGGATCGCCCCATGTCTACAGGGCAACCGCGCTCTGTGACGCAGGCTCGTCTTCGGCGAATTGCCGCATCACGTAATCCACGCGCTGCTCAGTGCGAAAGCGTCGGTTGCGGATCATGCCTTCTATATGGCGCAAGCGGGGTAACAAGCCGCGGCCATTGGTAATCTGTATTGATAGTCCCGGCCGCGCGTTCAATTCCAGCAGTTGCGGACCGGCGAACTTGTCCAACACGATATCAGTGCCGATGTAACCCAGGCCGGTCATGTCGTAGCACTGCGCGGCCAGTAACAGGATATCCCGCCACCCGGATATCTGGATGTCGCTCAGTGCCCGGCCCGTGTCCGGGTGCAGCTTGATCGGGCGACCAAACTGCGCGGCCTTCAGGCAGCGCCCCGTGTCCAGCGCGAGTCCCACGCCAACCGCGCCCTGGTGGAGATTGGCCTTGCCATCGGAGGCGTGGGTGGCCAGGCGCAGCATCGCCATGACCGGATAACCGCGAAAGACAATAATGCGAATATCCGGCACCCCTTCATGCGAGTAGCCCGCAAAGCAATCATCAAACGCAATGAGGTCCTCAATGATCGCTACATCCGAGGAACCGCCGAGCGAGTACAGACCCGCGAGGATATTGCTCATGTGGCGCCGAATATCGGAAATGCTTATCAGCGCGCCCGAGCTCCTGACAAACTGCTCCCCCTGCCTGCCAGTCACCACCAGAATCCCTTTCCCGCCGGAGCCTTTGGCCGGTTTGAGCGCGAAAGTTTCCAGGCCTGCCAGCTCACGCTCGATATGACTGATCTCGTGCTGTTCACGCACCACGAACTTCAGGCCCGGTGTCGGTACGTCATACTCCTGCGCCAACAGTTTGGTTTTCAGCTTGTTATCAACCAGTGGAAAGAGCTTGCGTTCGTTGTAGCGATTGATGAAATCCACATTGCGGCAATTCATGCCCAGCATGCCGTATTCGCGCAAGTGCTTGGGCGAGACCCAGGACTTGCTCATGACACTTCATCCATCGCCCGAAAGCGCCGCAGCTCGGACAATTTGTACCCGGTGTACTGACCCATGGCCAGAATCAGCGCCAACAATACCAGATTCAGTTCCGGGAAGTTAAACGTGAGATGCTCAAGCGTCGACCACTGCATCAGCAGATACGCGAGGACGGCCACCAGCAAACTGCCGCCACCCTGCTTCATGACCTCCGTGGGGCCGTCTTCCTCCCACAGGATGGACATACGCTCGATGGTCCAGGCGATAATGATCATGGGGAAGAAAGTGATGGTCATCCCGGTGCTGTAGCCCAACTGGTAGCCGATGATACTGAAGGCCGAGATAAGGAATATCACCATCACGATGAGTGTGGCGATACGGGACACCAGCAGGAGATTGAGTCGGGACAGGTAACTGCGCAATGCCAACCCGATGGCCACTATCAGGACGAAACTGATCAGGCCGGCTACCAGGGAGGTCTGCAGGAACGCCAGGGCAATCAATACCGGCATAAAGGTACCTGACGTCTTGAGACCGATGATGACGCGCATGAACACCACCACCGCGGCGCCCAGGGGCAGCAGTAGCAGCAACTTGAACATGCTCTGTTCTTCTATGGGTAAGCGCTGCACACCCAGCCTGGCAAACATGCTGTCGCTGTTCTTGACCTGGGCTAACTGCGTGGCGGGAACGGTCTGCCGGATCATGGAAAAATGCACGCGAGATTCCGCACCGCCCGAGACATCCAACACGGACACGCCACCGCGATGCCACAGCAGCAGGTTGGGCGGTACCCCCACCTCCCCGGTCTGGGGATTGACCAACAACCACGTCTCCCCTGTATAAATCTCGACCATGGGCGTCAAGGTCTGCCGACGCCGGGCATCCTCCAGATAGAGTCCCATTACCAGGCGGGATGAAATGTTGGCACGATCCAGCAATTGCATCAGTAGTTGTGCCTGATCGGTATTGTTGGAGCGCAGCAGCGCGGTGTTCTGCGACGCGGGACTGTTCAGCACGTTGATCAATTCCCGTGTCATACTCTGGGCGGAACTGGATTTCTCACTGGCCCGGTCGAGCACCTCGCGCGCCGCGAGTTCCTGTGCTTCTTCCCAGTCAGCCGGATGCTGTTCACCCCCGGGTGGTTCGGCAGTACTTGGAGCGTCACTGTCGGATTCAACCAATTGGGCACTGTAGTACAGCGACTGCTCGCCCTGGGCCTCGCGCTTGGTCCATTCGGCGCGTCTGTTGCCATTATCGGTCAGTATGGCAAAGCCAAAACCCGGCGAGGCGGCCTGCTCTTCAAACAATTCAAAGCCCGGCAGTTGCACATCGGGCAAACTGAGGCTGGCGCTGACCGGCCCGCCTGTCGCCTCGAAGTCGACCCTGGCCTCGACCAGCCAAACCGATTTTTCCTGCCCGGGCAAAAACGGCGTCCCGGTTGACAGGTGCCGGAACACGGCGATCACGATGCCGCTCATGGCCAGCAGGACCAGTATTATGTAAAAAGTCCATTTCTGGTTCACCGGGTAGCTCCGGTTTTCTCTCCAGTGCTCTCCGGCGCTGCTTTGGGCAGTACATAGGGCGCCACATTTTGCTTGCTGACATCAACCACCATCACATCTTTCAGGACGTTACGACCTATCAGGACCTGATAGCCCAGGTGACTGCGGTCACTGAGTGTGAACTCCGCAGTCTGGTTGCTACGGCCGATGACAACCCCCATCCTGACCACAGGGCGTCTCGTTGTTTCAGACGTGCCGGGCTGGTGAATGCCGACTGTGCGTCTGAGTCTGCGCTCCAGCGACTCGGCTTGACCGCTAATGGGGTTGTTTATCTGAAAACGCACCCAACGCTTACCATCGCGCTCAAACAGTTCGATATTGCGGGCATCCAGGGACGAGGTTTCGGCACCCGTATCAATTCTGGCCGTCAGGGCCAACTTCAGGTCGGGAAGCCAGATCTGTTCCAGAGAGCCCACAACCAGCTTGGTCGAGGTTTCCTTCGGCTTCGGACAGGGTAGGACGGGGGGGCAGCTGCTGACTAACGGTTGTTTGAGTGACTTTTCAAGTCCCTCGGTCAGGGACTGCAAATGCTGTTGCTGTTGTTCCAGCTGTTGCTGTTGCTCCTGCAGTTGCGCGTTAACCGCCGATTGGCCGGCCAGCGACTCGTCTGTGCGCGCAAGCAACTGGTCCAGTCGCGTATCCTGCACCGGTACAGGTGCAGGCGGCGCAGTAGCACATCCGCCCAGTAGGGCGGCGAGCACCAACGGCGGACCCAGGAAACGGCTTATTTGATTGGTCATAGGAATCCAGATGGTGCGGTGCCACCCATTTTTAAGTTGTGCAACTCTAAGGCCCGCGACGCATAAAGTAAATTACCGGGTGGAGCTATCCGGGCGCACCTCACTTCTGGACTGGATCTTGTGCAACAGGCGTACAAAGGCCTCTGCTTCCTGCGCCCCGGGGACACAGTATTGCTGCTGGAAAAAAAAGGTGGGGACCGCATGGACCTCCCGGTCCAGCCACTGTTGTTGCGCCTGCCGCACTGCGCTGGCATAACGCGCGGTGGACAGGACCATATTCGCCTGCGCACCGTCCAGACCCGCCCTTGCGGCCACTGCAACCAGTATTTCTGGATCGTTCACATTTTCGCGCCGACTGAAGAAAGCGTCAAACAGCGCCAGCTTGAGCTCGGTCTGGTGACCCTGCTCCCCGGCCCAGTGCAGCAGTTGATGGGCGCGGAAGGTGTTGACCATGCGCATGCCATCGAAGTAGTCGAAGGTAAACCCGAGGCCAGCACCCAATGCAGTGAGACGCGTCCGCGCCACCTGGCTCTGTTCGGGGGAGGTGCCGTATTTCCGGGCCAGGTGCTCGCGCAGGTCCTGCCCGTCCTCGGGCAGTTGGGGGTTGAGTTCAAAGGGGTGCCAGCGGATCGTCACGGCGAACTGGCCAGGCAGCGCTGCCAGTGCTTTCATCAGCTGCTTGTAGCCGATGATGCACCAGGGGCATACAACGTCTGAGACAATATCTACCTCTAGTGGTTGTCCCACACTTCCTCCTAAATCCGGTCGGTACCCGGACATAATAGGTCAAAAACCAACTGGTGCGAGGTGCCGATACCCCGGTGCCGGGACTCGCGGGTTGCCGGCCCTGTCACATAATCTGTACTTTTCTCCAGTTTTTGTTTTGTTTTTCTTCCAGCGGCTGTTAAAAATTGGGTGGATCGGTCCGGAACAACGTAGCCCTGCACCGGTCCAAACACTGCATTCGCCAAGAGGACATTGACATGATTAACTTGCTAGAACACAACGCCAGCGGTGCTACCGTCCGCCTCGACCAGCGTGAACTGTTGCTGGTCATGGCGTTGATACAGGAGGGCCGCGAGTCCTTCGGCTGTAACACGGAAACAGGGAAATCACTGGATTCGTTTTTCAGCTCCGCCAACATCCTGGTGGAAGAAGCCCGCCGCCAGACACTGAAGTCGACCATGGTGCGCCAGAAAATTGGCCTTGTTGCCTCGCCAGAACCCGCTTTGCAAAAAGACGCGTCCAATGGCTAGATCCCTACCTTCCCGCAATTGTTCTACACGACTTTGCCCTGAGTCGTGCACTGCTTAAACCAGCCCCGTATAGCCTGACCGCACTTTTGCCTCTATCATGGCGAGATTCAATGGAATTGAGTCTGCACGTCGCATGGCAAGAGAAAAACCTGATAAAGCCAAGTACCTGGCGTTCTGGATATGGAGAGATGCAAGCTCTTTTCGAAGTTCTCTTCCGCACCCTCCTTCACGAACTGATGACCGCCAAAATCCGCGTCAATCAGATCGAACTCGACAAACCCGGGGCGGTTGCATAGGCCCTTAGACTTTATTCCCGCCGAATCAACCCCTCCACCGCCATCCCATCATCCATCCTCTCCCCACACCAGTACGGCACCAACGTCCGCGCCTCAATCTCCACCCGCTCACGCCGGTTCCCCGTGGCCAGCGCAAACACGTTCCCGCGGAAACGTGTTTCGGGGCCACTTGGTATCAGCTTGCCGTTCGGCGCGTTAAATCCAGGCTTACCGGCTGCATCCAATACAAGGCCGTACTCCCCTTCGTGCACCAGGCGATGATGGTGTCTGCACAGTAACAGCAGGTTGTCGAGCCGGGTCTCACCGCCGTCGGCCCAGTGGCGGATATGGTACCCGATAAAGCGGGGCAGGCTCTGCGCGTCCACGTAATGGCGCGAGGTGCAACCGGGAAAACGACAGCCGCCATCGCGGCGCTCCAGCGCGCGGCGGATGGCCGGTGGAATACTGCGCGTGCGGCGGCCGATATCCAGCGCGGTTGTGTGGAAAGCGTGAACATGGCCGCTGCCATCTTCCAGCCAATGCACCGCGCCACAGTCACAGGCCAGCCGGCGCGACGTTTCCGCGGAAACGTTTCCTCCCGATGCTAGTTCGGACTGTGCGCCATCACCATCGACTTGCAGCGTGTTCATATCGGTATGTATATGGAGGGTACAGCGGTCGCCGCCGTTGACTGCGCTTTGTTCGCTGGTGAGGTAGTGGTCGGCGAGGCGTTCCAGTGCATCCGCCCGGCGCGCGACAATCGGCGTTTCCGCGGAAACGTCTTCCATCGCATTGCGCTGTTCTTCGCGAATCGCATCCATCGCCACATCGAATGCCTGCGCGATACGTGCGCCCTGTTCCGGGCTCAGGCGCGCCCTGAGCACATAGCTGCCATCGTTGTCGATGTACCAGTTGAGCTCGCGTAGCGCGTGGTGTTGGTTGTCCCGTTCCAGCGCCTCGTTGCGTTTGACCTTGCGGTAGTTGCGGACCAGGCGCTCGACATGGGATGCCGTGCCGTGGCCTGCGATCATCAGCAGGTAGTCCTCGTTCTGTGGCGTGGCGACGCGGGTCATCGCACGCACCTTGGAAAAGCTGACCCGGCCGGCGCGCAGGGCCGAGCTGATTTGTGGTAAGGCATCTAGGGCGTGGGCGACGCGCACCTTCTCCCGCGCCGCGCCCAGATCGATACCGCACTTCCAGTTCAGCCAGTGGGCGCAAGATTTCATGCCCGCGCCGCTCCAGCCGCTGCGCTCGTCGAATTCACGGATCAGGGTTAGCAGCCGGTAGGTCGCGGCGTTGAGGTGGGCGGCGAGTTCGGTGATTTTCCAGTGCGGCCAGATTGCGGGTGGGTGGTTGGGGGGCGGGAATGGGGGATTGGTTCATGGTGGGGGGGCCTCGGCGTCCTTGCTAAAATACTGGTTTAGTATACAGTATATTTGACATAAATTCAATTTAAAACAATGAGTTACGATGTTTTCTTTGACCGATGACACTTTGGAAAGCTAACAGATCGCGTGATCCTATCTGCTCAAAAATCGCCAAATTTAAGCAGATAGCTGATGCCGCGCTCAAAAGACACATGAGTTGCATTTGTGCATGTGCTAACGGCGACCCGCTGGAATCCCTTGTCACCAGAGGGATTCCGCATATCTGGCATTTTATGTGCTAATTTGTACGAAATTAGCAGACATACACGGAGGTATGTTATATGCTAATTTTTAGTTAATTAGCATTGGATTAGCACACCGGCACTCTCGTGACCAAAATTCCAGAATCACCTCCCAGTTTGGAGCAGTACCTGCAGGGCTTGGCCTTGGGTGGCCAGTCGGATGCCTGGCAGGACAGCATGCAAAAGGTCTACAGCAATGTGGTAGGGCCCGTCGATGCAAGGGCCCGGTATCTCCATTGGGAAAAGCTCAAGTACATTGAGCCGCCAGATGGTTATACACCGGAACTCTTCTGGTATGCGATGAAAGCCTCCCGCGCTGCCATAAGGCGGGTCCTGCCCTTTGCGGACAAGTATGAAGCACAATTTTGGTTTTGCATGCCTGACCCCCTGCTCGCGCAAGTGCTGTGGATCAGCGAGCAGGCAAGTGGTGCACTGATCGGTGAACCGTCCCTGACCGACGACAAGACCAAACAGCGATACATCATCAACTCGCTCATTGACGAGGCTATCTACTCCAGCCAGTTAGAGGGAGCCAGTACAACTCGCGCTGTCGCACGCGAGATGATCAGAACCGAGCGGAAACCATTGGATGTCTCCGAGCAGATGATCCTCAACAACTATAGGGCGATGCTGTTCATCAGAGAGCATATTGATGAAGACATCACATCGAGTATGATTTTCAACCTGCATACAATCCTGGTGGAAGGCACCGAAATCCCCCCGGACCGGGTAGGTGTGTTCAGGGAGGCGGAAGACAACATTGTCATCGAAGACCACATGACCGGAGAGTTGCTACATGAGCCACCTAAAGTGGAGGAGCTCCGGTGGAGGTTGGAGTGGCTGTGTAACTTCATCAACGGTAAGGTCGGTACTGTCACCCATACAACGGGCGATGCTTTCCTCCCGCCGGTTTTGCGGGCCATCATCGCGCATTTCATGGTGGGCTATGATCACCCCTTCTACGACGGTAACGGGCGCACAGCCCGGGCCTTGTTTTACTGGGTGATGGCGAGGGAGGGCTTCTGGCTGATGGAGCACTTGTCAATCAGTGCACAGATCAAAATGGCTCCGGCCAGCTACAACAAGGCATACCTGCATGTAGAGACTGATGAGGGTGATGTTACCTATTTCCTGATGCACCAGTTGGATGTTGTCACGCGGGCAATCGAAGGGCTTAAAGAGCAGTTACGCGAGAAAAATACCGAGGTTAAAGAGACAGAAAAGCTGCTCAGTAAGTCGGCGTTGGCAGGCAAACTCAATCACCGTCAGTTGGCTTTGTTACAACATGCGCTCAAGAATCCCGGCCAGACCTATACAGTCAAAAGCCATCAGAACAGCCACCGGGTGGCCAGACAGACCGCTCGGAACGATTTGACTGAACTGGCGGACAAATACGGCCTGGTGGTGAGCGGCATGGAGGGCCGCACGGCCGTGTTTACTGCGCCGGCTGATCTGCTGGAGCGGATACATGGCCAGTGCTGAATAGCTAACGGCCACCTGAGTTTCAAAAGTGAGCTTCTTGATATGGACATGGAACTCTGAGCACATCTGGGGGACTATGAGAGCAGCGAACGCAGGCTCAAGAAATAGGAGAAAGACGGTACATGAGAGCAGACCCGGAAGAATATGTGCGCGTTGACACACGGCGCAGCAGGTTTCCCATCGTCGAGCTGTTGCTGGCGCTGGCCCTCATTGCCGGGCTGGTGGTGTTCTGGTATTGGACACGGGAAAACAAGCCGGTGGAAACCGTCGTTCAGGTACCACCTGTCACCACCTCCCCGGCCCAGCCCGAGCTGCCCGCAACACCGGATATTCCAAAGCGCGCTGAAGTTGAAGCTGCGGCTGCTGCCGTGGCGGCGCCGGATGCCACTGCGGTGGTTGGCCAAGACGGCGCGCTGATAGAAGAACCCAAGCCTACCGACGGGGCACCACTGACTCCGCAGCAGGGTGATGAACTGTTGCGCCAGCAACTGGCCGCCTCAGGAGCGCGACCGATCCTGATGAAGTTTCTCAGCGATCAACAACCCCTGGAAGTGAGCGCAGCACAGATCGATGGGCTGGGGCACGGCATTATCCTGCGTAAATACTTGCCCGGCAGCCTGCAAACCGAGGCTTTCAGCGTGGTTGTAGAAGACGAAGCCATTTATATGAGCCCGGTAAGTTTTCTACGCTATGACAAGTTTACGGACGCCATTGCCGCACTCGATAGCAGTGTGCTGGTGAAGACATTTCACCTGCTGCGCCCAATGTATGAACAGACGTACGGTTACCTGGGGCTCGATGCCAGCGATTTCGACAACGCCGTCATACGCACACTGGATCTGGTGCTGGCCACGCCGGAGATCGGCGAGCCCATTGCGTTGCAACCCAAAGCCGTGGTGTATATCTACGCAGATCCCGCTCTGGAGAGCTTACCCCCGCTACAAAAGCAGTTGCTGCGTATGGGGCCGGACAATATCCGACGAATCAAGCAACAGGCACAGACTCTTCGCACGGGCTTGCTGTCGCATTAACCGATAATACGCAGGGCCCGAGTCTCGTCATTCAACCGACGCGACAGTTCGCGCGCCAGATTGCAGGTCAGTTTGTGTTTGAGAGCGATATCCAGCGCGGAAAAAGGCAACTCCAGGCAATGCACAGCGCCGACCGCGCGCGCCGTCGCGGAGCGCGTCTCTCCGCTCACCAACGAAAATTCGCCAAAGGACATATCGGCGCACGAGGTAATGAGCCTGAGTTCCTCGCCCCCCTTAGTGCTGACCACCGTATCGACCAGTCCGCTGAACAGGAAGTACAGCGAATCACCGGCGTCGCCGGTGTGGAAAATGATGTCATCGTGCGCATAGTGCCGGGTGATACCGACACGGTAGAGAAATTCGAAATCGGCCTCCGTTAACTGTTGGCACAGGTGCTGTCGCTCCAGCGAGGGTTTGGCCGGATCGCCAGTCTCCACTACCGGGTGCTGTAACAGTTGTTCCTCACACCACTCCAGTGCCCGATCGGACTCGGCAAACCGATGAATTTCACTGAACCTGGTCCCGTCCACCATTTTTCTCAGGGCGCGGCGAAACAAATATTTGTCTTCAGTGCCGGTGAACAGCAGGCATTTGCCTTTTGCCACGTCAGTTGCCAGAAGACTGGATAACAGACGCGTTGCAGCGGCATCAATATCGACGACGCGACGAAAATCCAGAATCAGAAAATCTGTCTTGTCCCAGTGAGTGCCGACATCCCGAATCAACGAATCGGTCGATGCAAACATCAGCTCGCCCTGCAGTTCGTAGACCCGAGTGCGGTGACCTTCGCGCTCCAGGAATTGACGCTGCTCGACATGGCGCCGACGCCGTGAATGTATGGTTGATCCATCGTAGAACACCCGCACCACCGAGGTGGACGTGGCGTGCGCGACTTTCAGCAAATGCAGTCCGAAATCGCGCGACAAGGCCTCGCATACGCGCAGTCCGCGCACACTGTTGCCCTTGGGATCCAGCAACGGTGAAAACACACCCAGCCCGAACTGGCCCGGCAGCACCGCCATGATGCCACCACCGACACCGCTTTTGGCCGGCAACCCGACGCTGTAGACCCAACTGCCGGAATAGTCATACATGCCACAGGTAGTCATCACACTAAGCACTTTCTCGACGTACTGGTTTTTCAGGGCGACCACGGAGGTGATCGGATTCACGCCACTATTCGCCAGGCACGCACCCATCAACGCCAGATCCTGCGCGGTCACATTGATGGAACACTGGCGAAAATACAGATCGACAACCGGCTCAGGGTCGCCCTCTATAATGTCGGCATTGCGCAGCAGGTGCGCGATCGCGCGGTTGCGATGCCCGGTATCGCGCTCCGAACCATAAACTTCCTCATCCACCGTCACCGGGTGTCCGACATAATCCTCGAAGCGCCGCAGAATGCGCTCGAGCTTTTCCTCGCTGCTGTTGCCGTGCACCAGGCCGGTGGTCGCGATGGCGCCGGCATTGATCATCGGATTCAGCGGGCGGCCGGTTTCCTTGTCCAGACTGATGGAATTGAACGCCTCTCCCGAGGGCTCCACACCCACTTTTGCCAGCACCGCGTCGACGCCGTTGTCCTCCAGCGCAAGGCCGTAGGTAATGGCCTTGGAAACGGACTGAATGGTAAAACTCTGTAAACTATCGCCCACCTGGTAGACATGGCCATCCACGGTCACCAGCGCGATGCCAAACCAGGCGGGATCAGCGCGGGTCAGTTCCGGTATGTAGCTTGCGATCTCGCCCTCGAACAGGTCGGCAACTCGCCGGTGCAAGTCTTCCAGATAGGACTGGATGGACGACTGGTTCAATAAGGTATGGATTGATTTTGGCGAGTACTGCGTCATACACCCTGGCTTGTTCTTATGCCGTGCTCTCACTGTCACTGTGACAACCTGGAACCACATTTAGCAACTTTTATTATCAGCAATTTTCGTACCACCGTCAGCAGGGCAGTTCAGGACTGTGCGGCCGCTTACAGGGAGGGTAGCTCACCGTTTTGGGGCGGCGGCGCACCATGGTGGTGCGCACCTCGTACTATTGTGGAGAGCACCGCGCAGCTAGAGAGCATCGCGCAGGCGCACATAGAGCATACCCAGCGCCACCAGTTGGCTGCCAAATTTCTGGCCGAGAGGGATTCTGCGGTGCGGTACCCCGGCGAAGACATCCATGTGTTCCAACGTACCGGCCACGGCGTCCGCCATGATCTCACCGCAGGCATGCGTCAGGCTGACACCGTGTCCGCTGTAACCGAGTGAATAGAATACATTCGCACCGATTCGCCCCAGCAGCGGCACCCGGTTGACGACAATTCCGACTTTGCCACCCCAGGCGTAGTCCACACGCTTGTGGGCCAACTGCGGGTAGATCCGGCGCAGGCGCGGCAGCATGGCGCGTTCTATGCTGCGTGGCTCACGACCCGAGTAATTGCAGCGCCCGCCGAATAACAGGCGGCGCTCCGCCGAGACACGGAAATAATCGACGATCTCGTTCTGGTCACAGACCGCGAGATCCTGCGGATTGATTTGCCTCACTTCCGCGGCAGTCAGCGGTTCCGTAGCCACGATATAGCTACCGGCGGGAAACACCAGGCCGGACAACACGGCCGGCTCCAGGTGCTGATAGGCATTGCCAGCCAGCACCACAAAATCTGACCGCACGCTGCCCTGGGCTGTTTTGACGAGTGGCCGGGCACCGTGCTCGATGCCAATGACCTCGCTGCCCTCATATATGGCGACACCCAGCCCGGCGGCCGCCCGCGCCTCCCCCAGGCACAGGTTGAGAGGATGCAAATGGCCATTGCGGTTGTTGATCAAGCCACCCAGGTATTGCTTCGTGCCCAGCAGTTCAGGCAACTCGGCTCCCGCCACCGGGCGCACCTGGCTTTCCATACCCCGGGCACAGAATTCGTCATGCCAGCGTTTCTGTTGCTCCAGGTGGCGCGGCTTTAGTGCCACATCGATATAGCCGTATTTAAGGTCGCATGCGATCGCGTACTGTTGCACACGCCGCGCGATGATGTCGTGCCCGCGATAGCCCAGCTCGAACAGGATATCGGCATGGGTATCACCCCAGTATTGTTGCAGGCGGGTCGCGCCAGGTAGTCCGCCGATCATCTGCCCGCCACAGCGACCGGACGCTCCCCAGCCCACCTTGTGTTGCTCCAGTAGCGTGACACTGTACCCACGCTCCGCCAACGTCAGGGCAGTGGCGACGCCGGTAAAGCCGCCGCCCACCACGCAGACATCGCAGCTCACGTTAGAGCGCAGAGGCGGAGTTGCAATGGTTTCGTTACACGTCGCGGCGTAATAGGACGAGCAGTGCTCTTGCGGGGAGGTCATTGGAATAACGGCGGGGCCCCTTTCCGTATTTCTATCCAAAAATTGTAATGTGACTCTTTTTAATGTGATTATAATGCCAGCTCAGGCAGACCGTTCCAAGCAGGAGAGCTCCACAATCGGGCATACACCGGGCCCTCCAGGCGCAGCGCGAACGTCTGTTGATCGAGGCCAGCACGAGCGCCATTGCGAACGCCCTTTCCAGACACGGACCAGACCGGCACGCTGGTGGACATTGCTCACCCTGCTGTTGCTGGCTGTTACCAGCCAGACGCATGCGGCCACCCCCTCCACGCTCAATATCTACAACTGGGCGGACTATATCGATCCCGCGTTGCTGGATGAATTCGAACGCGAATACGGCATCAAGGTGAACTACGATGTCTATGACTCCAGCGAGATGGTGGACACCAAGCTGATGACCGGACACTCCGGCTACGATGTGGTGATGCACTCCACCTCTTTTTCCACGCGACTCATCCCCATCGGCGTGTATCAAATCGTGGACACCGCCAGGCTGCGCAACTGGCACCACATCGACCAGACCCTGATCGACAAGATCACCACAGACTTCGGCGCCGAAATCGCCGGCGTGCCCTACATGTGGGGCACCACCGGCTTCACCTATAACCGGGACATGGTGTTGGCGCGGATGCCGGACGCACCGCTGCAGAGCGCCGCCATGATATTTGATCCGGCGGTCGTGTCGCGCTTTGCGGACTGCGGGGTCAGCCTGCTCGACGATCCCACCTCCGTCATTCCCATGGCCATGCTGTACCTGGGTCATCCGGTGAACTCCGTGGATCCGGAGCAGCTGCGAGATATAGAACAATTACTCAAGGCCGTGCGCCCCTATATCAAATACTTCAGTTCCACCAAGACGCTGCTGGACCTGCCCAGCGAGGAAGTGTGTGTCGCCATGAGTTGGTCCGGTGACTACGCCGTGGCCAGTGACCGCGCCGAAGAGGCCGGCCTGGCCATAGACCTGGGCTACACCATTCCCAGCGAGGGCAGTGTCGACTGGTACGATGTGATGTACATCCCCGCAGATGCTCCGCATCCGGACAACGCCTACCTGTTCCTGGATTTCATGCTGCGACCGGAGGTTATTGCCAGGGCCACCAACTTCACCGGTTACGCCAATGCCAATCGCAGCGCCACGGCGCTGGTGGACCCCAAGATCACCAGTGATCCCGCCATCTACCCGGACCCGGCCACACGGCAACGCCTGCACGCCTCGCAGATATTGGCACCCAAGCTGGAGCGGCTGCGCTCCCGCACCTGGGTCAAGATCAAGAGCGGACTATGAACCCAGCGCACACTTCCGGCGCTGACTTTGCCAACACCCCCTGGAAAGACCCGCAGCAGCGGCCCTTTATTGAAATTGAAGGGCTGACCAAGCGTTTCGGGGACTTCATCGCGGTGGACAACGTCGACCTGAAAATCTATCGGCGCGAGTTGTTCACCATCCTGGGCGGTTCCGGCTGCGGCAAGACCACCCTGCTGCGCATGCTGGCGGGATTCGAGAAGCCTTCCGCGGGACGCATCCGCATTGACGGCGTGGATGTGACCGACCTGCCGCCCTACCAGCGCCCGGTCAATATGATGTTCCAGTCGTACGCGGTTTTTCCGCACATGAACGTGAAGCAAAACATTGCCTATGGCCTGCGGAAAGAAAAACTACCCGCGAACGAAATTAAACAGCGCGTTGCCCAGATGCTGGAACTGGTGCAGCTGACGACCCTGGCCAAGCGCAAACCGCAGCAGCTCAGCGGCGGGCAGCAACAACGTGTCGCCCTGGCGCGCGCTCTGATCAAGCAACCAAAAGTGCTGTTGTTGGACGAACCCCTGGCGGCGCTGGACAAAAAACTGCGCGAACAGACCCAGTTCGAGCTGATGAACCTGCAGGACAAGCTGGGTATCACCTTCGTGGTGGTGACCCACGACCAGGAGGAGGCGATGACCCTGGCCAGTCGCATCGCGGTGATGGATGCCGGTGATTTCGTACAGGTCGGCACCCCCACCGAGGTCTATGAGTTTCCCCGCAACCAGTTTGTCGCCAACTTTTTCGGCAGCATCAATATTTTTGACGCCACGGTGCTGGACTGTGCGGGGGGTGAACTAACCGTAGTTCTCGCTGACAGCGATACCCAGATCCGTACGCGCTACGACGGGCAATTGGCGGTTGATAGCCACTGCATGATCGGTGTGCGGCCGGAAAAGTTGCGTATCAGCACCGAGCCTCCTGTAACCGACGGGCTCACGGTAACCCGCGGGGTGGTGGAAGATCTGGCCTACAAGGGTAATCGCTCGATTTACCGGGTGCGCGCGAAAAATGGCCGGATGATTCAGGTCAGCGCACAAAATACGCAACGCTCGGCCCACCTGGTTCTGGAGTGGGACGACGAGGTCTACCTGAGTTGGTCTTCCGACTGCAGCGTGGTGCTCACCGGGTGAATGGTATTGTCCACCCGGGCAAAGGCGACCGCCTGTGGCGGGGGATTGTCATCGGCGCGCCCTACGCGTGGCTGCTGCTGTTTTTCCTGGCGCCCTTTGTCATCGTATTAAAGATCAGTTTCGCCGACCCGATTGTGGCACAGCCGCCGTTCACTCCGTTCTTCGACTGGACTGACAACGCCACACGGCGGGTGCTGGCCACCCTGGACAACTACCGGTTTCTGGTGGAAGACAACCTGTACATCGTCAGTTACCTGCGGTCGATTAAAATCG
>JANPDE010000154.1:0-2389 GCA_031431315.1 Haliea sp. | reverse complement strand
CGCACTCCCGTCATCAACGCGCGGTATCGCTGCCATTCATCAAAGTCCAGTTCCCATACCGTCGCGCGAGCACGCTCACTGGCCTCCCTGTCCGTCTCCGACAGTGTTGCTGTCTGAATGTCCGAATGCTGTTGGTCGGGGGGTAACGCGACTTGCGCCCCGACTGACCAGGAACTGAGCAACACCGCGCTCGCCGCCACAACCACCCATCCTGCAGTGACTCGCCTAGGAACCATGTGCGGGAGTCTCAACAATCGCCTGCACGGTCAGATCGCGCGCAATGATGAGGAATTGCCCTCGTGCGCACTCACTAGCAACCTTTTCTGCGGTGGCCGATGGCTCGATGGCCGCAACGGTTTCGGCTGACACCAATGACACCGCGTCCAGTATTTCCTGTGAAGAATCCCATGCCACTGCGGCAATCAGAATCACGCCAGCGATGAAGATATCCATTAGCGGTCGCCTCAGTGGGATTTGGGGGTTTTGGGGCTATTTGCGGGCGACTGACTGTCGGCAGCGCCGCTGTCACCGCAGCGTTCGAAGGACATCAGGCGGTGAACCGGATCGTGTACCAGCACAAACGCAGGGCCAACGAGCAGGGCAATAATGTCTTTTATGGAGAGTGCCTCAAAGCGACGGCGTGCATTCGGCAGGGGCAGGTTCAACAGATCCTTTACCTCGGTGCTCCATTGGTCGGAGGATACCAATCGATACCCTGACGGATTGAGTACCCATTCCACCGCGCCACCGACAGTATCGATTTCTTCCGGTATGTGCAGCGGCGCGGCTACTGCCAGCACATCCTGCTGCTCGAGGGCGGGGCTTGGCTGGAGAACAGAGTACCGTGCGATTTGAGTCACAGTGGTCGTCAGCGTGGACGGTGACGTACTTTCCTGCGCAGTCAGGCTGAGACTCGCCATGCTGAGCGTAAGACCTAGCGGGAGTGCAAAGCGCTTGGACAAATGGTGTGTTGGTGGCATGGTGTGCGGCCCTCGAAAACACTGGATCGCATCATGGCCCAGGATCCCGTTCGCCTTGAACGCAAAATCCACTCTCAGCTTGTCTCGGTTACGGATTAACGGCCGAGGTAGACCGCTGAGATTTGCTCCCGGACATGGCCTAACTCCTGGCTGATGGTCAGGCGTGCGGCATGATCCTGCTGTTTTTGCTGGGGACTCAACTGGGCGGCAGTAGGCCCACCTGCTGCCGGCGAGAGCCAACCCGTCAGGTCTAAGTATCGTTGCTGGGCATATGCATGACGCAGCCCATGCAGGCGCGACAATCCCGCCTGGGTTGTATGTCGTTCGTAGACGCGCAGTTGCTGGATATACTGCTTGTCTCTCGGAATCAAGGCACCGGCGCCAGCCAGGCGGTGCGCGCGATTGAGCACGTCCCGCTGTGTGGTGGTCAGCAACGGGATCACCCGTTCCTTACCGCCCTTGGTCCAGCTGGCTTTCAGCACAATGTGGTCGCCCTGATCGGCGAAGCGGGGAATGAACTTGATGGCCTCCTCTCGCCGCAGTCCAAACACGCGCTGCAGCTCCAGGCTCATGCGCACATAGTCGTCCTTGATCTCCTCTAGCTGCGTTTCCTTGACCGCTGTGGCTTTGGAGGTATTGCTCACAAACTGTCGATCCGGAATGCCGTAAAAGTCGTTGGCCCGTGCTATGACATTGCGACGATCCACCTTGGTTGCCCACCAACGCAGGCAGTTCATCCGGTTTTTGATGGTGCCAGGGGTTATACCCTCGGACATCCAGTGCTTGACCAGCGCATCCACGTGCTTGGGCTTCAGCGAATGGGTGGACATCCGCCTAAAACCCATGGCATTCAGCTGCCTAGCAACGAGATTCAGGATCCGCTGCCGATTGGCCTGGGTACTGTAGCTGCCATCGCGATTGCGGGCGCACAGTTGTTTCAATTGGTAGTTCAGGTCGCGCATGTGTGTTTTCCTGTTCGGTAAGTGTTTTTGACCAACCACAGGCTCGTAGCCTGACGGGTTCCGCTGACGCGGTACGGTCTCGGGACACAACTCCCGTTCAACCTGAGAAGCCTGGTTGCAGGCAACGTAGCTACTCTTCTGGGGAAGATGGCACTACGTGATCCACTAGACTCAAACTGCGAGCCGTCTGTTAATGGTGAGACTTTTCCTCCTATTTAGTTGGGCGGCACCATTGATCCGCGGGGTTAAAAGACACCGTGACAAACACGGCGGTACATGACACGTGCTGAACATTCAGCGGCGCGTTGAAACGGCCGTAGCCGTGGGAGAACATGGGCGAGTGGCCCGGGGATTGAACAAAGAGCAAACAGCCAGAGGCTGGTGCGTCATGGAAGCTCTGCTGACGCTGAGTACCGTTTTTACCAGTTTGGCTGGCGAGGGCGATGT
>JANPDE010000153.1:0-12541 GCA_031431315.1 Haliea sp. | reverse complement strand
GGGTCGCCGCGCTGGAAAATGATCTTAACCTACACTCGCAGTGAGTCACTGTCGGCCTCCATGAAGGCGCATTCACTTAGACCAATCGTCCGCTTCTAAGTTTTGCGACCTTAGCCTCTTCCTCTCTTCAAGGACCGCTATCTTGCTCAAAACGGCCTTTAGCCCAGAATGGAATTCAATAATTTGAGGGTAGAGACCGCGATCCGGTACGACACGGAACTCCTGCGTAGTATAGCCGTCGTATTGTGCTGAAGTTTTGATGGTTGATTTTTAACTCTAATTAACTCATTCGAGACATCACCCTTGTTCAAACTCAGCGCGATGCTGGATTTGGCGCAGTTTGTCATGAGAATGGCGCCGCTGGTTACGGGTTGTACTTGATTAGAGGGTAGAATTATCCCAAGATTTAAACGGCAGGATGGAAATTACATTGGATAACTGGCTTAGTATGAAGAACAACAAAAAATCTCTATTGGCGTTTGTGCTGTCTGCATCGCTGGCGGTGGTGGCCAGCCTGGTTACGGGCACTGCGCTTGCCCAGCAAGTGCTCTGGGACCACACGAACGTGAAGTACGGCACCGCCACTCGGCAGTTCCTCAACATCTACCGTGCCAATACCTCCGATCCTGCACCGGTGTACTTCTACTCACACGGCAACGGCGCCACCGCCTACTACTTCCTCCAGGAGCAGGCCGACACGATCGTCGCTGAGGGCTACACGCTGGTGAGCTGGGAGTCTGTCACTTCCATCCATACCGACTCGGAGCTGCTCACCGCATGGTCTGACACGCAACTCGCCTTCGACTGGGTGCGCGCCAACGCGGCCACCTATAATCTCAATCCCGACCATATCGTGATCGGCGGGCGCTCGCGTGGTTCCGTCGCGAGCTGGCCACTGGCGCACAGCGGTCATGCCGCCATCAAAGGCATTTACATGTACAACGCACTGCCGGAACCGGCCTGGCAGTCACCGGATGTCTGGACGCCGGTCGATAATGTGAACCCGAACAGCCCACCCACCTTCCTTGCGTACGGTCCATTGCCGGAAGATGTAGACGACATCCACAATCCGGTGAATGCCTACCCTGTGGTAGCCCGGTACGACGAACTGGGGATCGGTGACAAGCTGACGCTGACCGATGGCATGGAGGCATCGGGCCTCAGTAACGCCATGCATTACTTCCCCGATTTAGTTGCGGCACTTGAACCGCCGCCACCGCCGCCCGGCTGCTAGCGCCGCATAACAGCTTTCATCAAAACAGTGCTCAGGCTTACCGGCCAACGTTTGTTCAAGAATCGTTATTGAGCGCAGCGGCTCTTTCGGGAGCCGTTGGCCTTTGTTCTTTAAGCCAATGAATTCTCTCTGGCGATTATGGCCGGAGCTAGGCGAAGGCGGCAATTCCCCCTTCAGACCTTGCTATGTCCGCTTCCGGGTGCAGACCTTACGCCAACCAATTTCGGCCAGTTGATTTGCCAGTACGGTCAGATGCGCTTCTCGAAGGTAATGGGCATGGCCTTGATGCCCTGCACGAAGTTGGACTTCATGTAAGTCACCTCACCCGCGAACTGCGGGTTGTCGATCCGTGCCAGGATCTCCTCCAGCATCACGCGCATTTCCATCTTGGCGAGGTTCATGCCAAAGCAGTTGTGATAGCCGATGCCGAAGGAACGGATGTCACGGCTGAGGTCCTGGCGCTCGGCGCGATGGACGTCAAAGGTCTCCGGGTCATCAAACACTTCCGGGTCGCGATTGGCGCCGGGGTAGTACATTATGATCTTGTCACCCTTCTTGATCGGCGCATTGCCCAGTTCCGGTACCGTGATGTCCTGGGTAGCGGTGCGACGCATGCAGATGAACGGCGGGTTGTAGCGAACCATCTCGTAAATCGCGCTCTCGATTTTTTCCGGGTTCTCCTGCAGGTAACGATATTGTTCAGGGCGCTCCATCAGGTTACGCATGGAGTGGGAAATGGTCGTGCGGGTACTCTCGTTACCCGCGACGATAATCATCAGGAAAATCCAGCCGAAGGTTTCGTCCGATACTGGCTCGCCATTGATGATGCCATTGAGCAACTGGCTGCTAACATTCTTTACATCGGAGCCGCGGTATTTTGCCGCGAGCGCGTTGGCGTAGATGATCAGGTTCAGGGAGGCATCATCAGCCGCCTCACGCCCACCGGATACATCGGGATCGTCACCGAACATCATGGTGTTAGTCCAGACGAAGATCTGGTGGCGGTCTTCCGCGGGGATGTCAAAGAAGTCCATAATGAGCAGCAGGGGCAGCTCCGCCGCAACTTCCGTGACGAACTCGCAGGAACCCTTGTCAATGATGCGGTCGACAACTGCGCCGGCATATTCCCTGGCCCGGGACTCGTAGGTGGCCACTGCCGCCGGCGTGAAGTGATCACGAATCAGCTTGCGGTATTCGATGTTCTCCGGAGGGTCGAGGTTGATGAACATGCGCGAATGTATGTTGTCGACCATTTCCTGCTCGAACTCTATGGGGATTGCCGTACGTATGCGCGAAGAAAACAGGCCATTGTTCTTGGAGACGAAATCAATCGCCGCATGCTGGGTTACAGCCCAGTACGGTACACCGGTGGCCGGGTCGTCTATCTTGATCGCCGGCCCGGCGGCACGGATTTTGGCGACGTCATCGCCGGTAAAGCCATCGCCCAGGTAGGTGGGCTCCATAATATTTGCAAATGGACATTCAGACATGGTGGTTTACCTCGGTTTTCATTATTCAGGTGACACATGGTACAAGCCTGATGCTATAACGCAAACCGCCGGCGCCTGTGAATTTTGTGAATAAGCTGCCAGCAGGTCTAAATAAATAGCCAGAACCAATCTTTGAGGTACTGAGAAGCTAACCCGTTGAAACCGCATAGATCTGGCTCGACGTGTGCATGGCGAATTCGGAATTCGCGCACGGCAAAATCCCCGCGAAAATTTCAAACGTATTCACCACCTGCTACCAGGGCCAGCAGGATAAGCGCTCAGCGTTTCGGCAACTCTGGTTTGCCCAGTGCATTGGGTAAGCCCAGCAGGCGTCTGGCCACAATGCTTTTGGCCACATCCGCTCCCGCCGCGGCCACCTTGCCATGTCCGGCCATCAGGCCTTCCTCGACCATGTAGCCATCCAGCCCGGCGTGTTCGCCATGGGTGACAAAACCGAAGGGCCCCATAATATCCTGCGCGACCTGGCAGACCTCATCCTGCATACACGAGCCCCAGGCCTTGTTCATGCCGGCCTCGGCCGAGGGCACACGCTCCGCGGCGATACAGATGCACAGCCGCTCCAGCATATTGCCGACATCCACCCTGGCAGCCAGGCGAGCAACCTTGCGCCGTGCTATCGGGTCGTCGTACAGGGGGCGTTCGCCGTCGAATTCCGCCTGCTTCAGGTAATGCAGCACCGTGTTGAAGCGCCGGTTGTGCTGCGCCGCGGCGATGATGGCGAAGCGCTCGTAATCAAGTGCCTGCATCAGGTAGTAAAAGCCCTTGTTCTCCACGCCGACCAGGCGGTTCTTGGGCACGCTGACCTTGTCGAAAAACAGCACGTTGGTGCGCTCGGCAGTGGTGCTGCCCACACACCACATGGGCGTCATGGTAATTCCCGGTGAGTCTGTATCCACAATCAGGATACTGATGCCCTGGTGCTTGGCCGCATCGGGGTCGGTGCGCACCGCCATCCAGTGCCAACGGGCAAAATGCGCCGAGGTGATAAAGATCTTGTTGCCTGTCACTTCGTAGTGATCGCCCTTGTCGACGGCGCGGGTCTGCAAATTCCCGATGTCCGTGCCGGCACTGGGTTCGGTGTAGGTAATGGACCATTGGCCTTCATTGTTAAATATTTTGGGGAGAAATTCCTTTTTCATCTCCTCGCTGGCTTCATGAAGGATAGTGTTGGCGATAGTGCCCACATTCTTGCCTACTGTAGGTGCATTGACCCGTTCCAACTCGGTGTTCAGGATAAACTGGGCGAGGGGGAAAGGCCTGGGTGAGCCACCGTATTCTTCGGGGAATCCCATGCCCAGCCAGCCTTTCCTGGCTAACTTGTCGACGAAGGCAACCCGCGCCGGGGTATTCACGAACATGCTGCCCTTGACGTCATCGGTCAGCTCTTGTGCCAGAAAATCGCGGACTTCCTGGCGGAAGGCCTCTTCTTCGGGGCTCCAATCGAGGTCCATTATTTTCTCCCTGGCATGATGGAGCCATGTTATCGCAAGGCAGGCGTCATGTGAAGACCGTGAAATCCAAAACCGTGTTATTTTAAGGTGGCTGCCTTGAGTAAATACGGTGACGGGATCATACTGGAATCGCCGTGTATCCAGCCCATTGCCACGTGAGATCCGGTACCTATTCACAGAGGAACGAAGCAAACATGATGGATGCAGAAGCGCACCAACCCGGCACCGAGGAAGGGGAGTTCGGGCGAATTCCGGACTATGTGACACCGCAAAATCGCAAAAGAATCCTTGAGCTGTCCCGACCCAACGAGAAAGAAATTTCCCCGGTGGAGTGCAGTGAATACTTGATTCGTCACTGGCTGGAAACAGTGGAGGACGGCAATCCGCTCTACAACGACCGGGAGTATGCCAGGAGCCGCGGGTTTCAGGACATCATCGCGCAGCCCGGCATGAATATCTGCACGCTGGTCATGCCGTATCGATGGCCGATGGTGGAGTTTCACAAGACCCGGCAGCTGCTGCACTTCGAGGTGAAAGAGCTGCTCGAGCTGCCCGTGGGCATACTCGCCAACTATGAGACGTTCTTTTATCGTCCCGTGGAGATCGGTGACCGCCTCAGTACTACGGGTCGTCTGGTGGAAATCTCCGACTTCAAACGCACCCGGCTCGGCGCAGGGTATTTCACCAAACTTGAGACAAATTATTACAACCAGCGCGATGAATTGGTCAGCAGCGCACAGACCAATCTATTTTCCTATGGCGGCAAGGCCCGCGACGGGCAACAGGATGATGCGGCGAAAACCGCCGAAGCAATGCAGAAGCGCGTTAAACCCAGCACTATTGACGATCAGGCTCCGAGGGAACCCCCACAGGAGAACTGGCTCAAGGGTGGCTGGCACAACGCCACCGAGGAAATGTTGGAATCCTGGCGCACGGGCTGGCTGGGACGAGCGCCAGCGGATACCCGCTGGGATGATGTAACGGTTGGCGATACCATGCCGCCGCTGGTGATGCCTATCACCGTGACCCGCTGTGTATTTATGGCCTCTGCCAGCCGCGATTTTGCTCCCCAACATCACAACACCTGGTACTGCCACAACAAGAGTAAAACACGGGAAATGTTTCTCGGCACCCATTTCAACCTGGGGATGCTGTCCCGCTTCATGACGGACTACGGTGGCCCGCTCAGCACGGTGCGACGTATCCAGTTGCAAATGAAGCGTACGGTAGGCGCGGGAGAGGATTATTGGATGAACGGTGTTATCACTCGCAAATGGGAAGAGGGCGGTGAGAAACGCGTTGACATGGATATCCGCATAGACACTCAGCTGGGGCCGGCATACAGCTGCAGCGGAACGCTGGCACTTCCCTAGGAAATAGATTTATTCCAGAATGGACCCGAGAGGTCACAGGAAGCAGGTATGCCAGGCGCCAATACACCCTTTAGTCCGCTGTGGATTGACTTGCCAGAAGGCAGCGCCGTCCTTGAAAGTAAAGTCGCATCAGGTGAAATGTCGCGCACCTTGGGCGAACGGCTGGCGCATCTTATCGAATACGGATATGTAACGATTCCCGGCGCCATCGATCACGGGCTGGCGGATAGCCTGCTTGCGGAAATTGCCGCCGTCACGCAGCAGCCCGAAAAGTTTATCGCCAGGCGCAATCGGGCGGCTTACGCGCACCCCACCGAGGAAGTGGCGAAGGACAACAGCTTTCGCCTCATTGATTTTCACGTCAATTCCCGCCAGGCCCCCAAGGCCATTTACTGCCCGGCCATCGCTGAGATACTCGATGCGGCTTTTGATTCACCCGCCAATGCATTCCAGTGCCTCACCTTTAACCATGGCTCCCAGCAGCGTCTGCACCAGGACGGCGCGTATGTCGTGGTCTCTGAACCGCTCAAGTTTCTCGCCTCCTGGATCGCATTGGAAGACGTCAGTCCAGGCAGTGGTGAGTTGATGTACTACCCGGGCAGTCACAAGCTGGATGATTTTCTGTTTGGGGACGAACAAGCCAAGGCGTGGACCCCGGCCGTCCATGGGCAGGACGTACACCAGGAATTCCTGGAATCCATCGTAGCGCGCAGTGAAGCGGCCGGACTGCCTCTTAAGACTTTTCTGCCACGCAAGGGCGATGCCCTTATCTGGGCCTCCGACCTCGTGCACGGTGGTACAACGGCGAAAAATAACAACACCCGAAAATCCATCGTGACCCACTATTGCCCGGTGGAGGTCTCTCCCAAGTTCAGCACGTTTACCAGCTACTACCACCTGCGCAAGGTGGCCCCCAGGGGTTACATCAGCTCGCGACATTACGACCTGCGTACCCGCAAGAGGTGGTTATCGCGTTCCTATCCGTTGCTGACGCCGAAATTCATGGGCGGCAACGAGGCGTCTTAAGTTCTCGAGCCGGCGCGGGCATTCTCTGTTTCTAGCGGCTACAGGGTGGAGATTATCGTCTCCAGCCGGTCGACGTCGTCCTTACCGTAGCCAATTTCACGCAAAATGTCGGCGGTGTCCGCGCCGGTCTTCGGAGCCTGCCTGCGAATAGAGCCGGGTGTTTTGGACAACTTGTAGATAATACCCACCTGGTCGGCAAAACCCTTCCCGATATCTCGTCCGGCGAGAATCGCACCGCGGGCGCGATGGTGGCGATCTACCATGACCTCGGCAAGCGACAGCACTGGCGTGACGCAGGTGTCGGCAAACATCAGCAGTTCAACCCATGAGTCGCGGGCGCGAGTCAGGAAGATGTCGCGCAACGTGGCTTTTTGTGCTTCTGCTTCTTCCTCGGTTTCCGGGTATTGCCGATCCGCAAACTCAGGTACACCGATCAGCTCACAAAGTTTTTTCCAGAACCAGGGCTCAAAGGTACCCAGGGATACGGACTTGCCGTCCGCGCACTCGTAGATATTGTAAAACGCGTACTTGCCACTCAGTGTGGTCTCGCCGCGTTGTGGTGATTCACCGGATTCGTGAACTTCATTGAGTTGCAGCAACATCATATTCAGCAGGGTGTCGACCATGGCAAAGTCCACGTACTGGCCTTCGCCCGTGCGTTCCTTGTGAAACAGGGCGATCATGATACTGAGGGCCGCGCTAATGCCGCCGGCATCATCGGCGATCGCATTGCCAGGAATTTTGGGAGGACTTTCCTTGTCGCCGGTCATATGCGGGATGCCGGCAAGGGATTGGTAATTGAGATCGTGCGCGGCCACCTGGCTATACGGCCCCTCCTGTCCGAGGCCGGACAGCGAGACACAGATAATGTCCGACTTGAGTTTGCTCAGCGAGTCGTAGTCCATACCCAGTTTGGCCGCGACACCAGGGCGAAAGCCTTCTACGACCACATCGACACGTTGTACCAGTTGTTCGAAGACCTGTCGTCCCTCCGCTTTTTTCAGGTTCAGTCGCATGCTGCGTGTATTGCGCCGCAGCACATCGGGCATCGTCAACTCGATACCGCCACGACTGGGTGGTTCAACCTTGATAATGTCGGCGCCGAAGTCGCCTAGGATCTGTGAGGCGTGCGGGCCGGGGCCGAGGCGCGCCAGATCCAGGATTTTTACGCCCTCCAGAGGAAGCTTTGCCATGGTGTCACTCTCGAATCGATCGTTGTCGATGTTTTATTAACGTTCAGGGTTGCCAGCGAGTGCCACTTCTCGCCCAGGGATTGTCGTCAGCATTAAGGGGCAGGGCGACACGCGCGGTGAAACGGGTTTTCACCTGCTCGCCAACCGACAGCAAAATACTGAGATTGACCCAGCCACAGGATTGTTCATCGGTCTGCGCCTGTTCAACCTGGCCTGAAAAAACCATCGTGTCTCCGGGGCAAATGGAGTCGCCCATGCGGAATTTGTAGCGACCAATGCGCGCCTTGGGTCCTGCCCAGTCGGTGATGAAGCGTTCCAGCCAGGCCGCCTGGTTGGGTGTGTTCATGAATATGTCGCGGGTACCGTTGCGCTGCTGTGCAAAGTCCCGGTCGTGGTGCATGGGGCGCCAGTCACGGCTCGCCAGGGCGCCCAGTATGATGGAGGTGGCAGTCACCTCGTGTAAGAGTGGCGGCAGATTGTCACCGACGCGCACCTGGTCGAAGGTCAGGTTGGTGTAAGTGGGCATTCCCAAGCTCCTGTGTGCCAACTAAATCTTGCGGTAACCAAAGCCTGTCATGGTTTCGGTCCCGACCCACACGTCGTCTTGATTGCGACACACGGCATCGATTACCCAGAACCGGCCTTTACCGAGTTTGGTGATTTTCACTGCGCTGAGGGAGCGCAGCATTTCATTGCACTGGATACGATCCCCCGGTCGTACCGGTGCACCAAAGACCACCTCACTGTCGGTGGCAACAGCCTCAGGCAGGGCGAGAATTTCCTTGAGCTCAAAGTGAGTTTGCCAGGGCAGCGGAATAACGTCGCGCCCCGGCATCCAATAATGTGGCCGAAACCAGGCGGAAAGCAGGGTGAGCGGGGCAGTGGGGCCGCCCGTGAGTTCGCTGGCGAGTTGTTCATCCCAGTACAGGGGATTGCTGTTCTGCACGGCGGCACAGGCCGTCCAGAAATAGCCGCGCTCCACGTCGAATTCCCCGACTACCGCGTGACGACTCTGGTCCAGCCAGGATAGGGCCTCGTTGAGGCCAATTGTAAAATTATTGTCGTGGGACATGCATTAGCGGCTCCGTCACTGAATTAGCTACCTCAAGTGAGGACAACCGGCTCGCGGTCGATAATCTCCTCGGCGATTACATCTTCCCAGTATTCGGTGCCGCCCAGTGCCAGCTGGTACTGTTTGCCACGGCGCAGGAAGAGGGTTGTGTCCTGCTCTTCCATGTAACCCATACCGCCGAATATCTGCGAGCTGACATCCATCACGTGTCCCACGGTCTCCGCGGAAAATGCCTTGGCCTTGGCGACATAGCCACGGGCATGGCGTCCCTTGTCGATCTGGAAGGCGCTGAATAGGGTGAGCATGTCCGCGCCGTACAATTCCATGATCATCTGGGCGAGGTAGCCCTGGATGGTCTGCATTTGCCCGATGGGGCGACCGAACTGCACGCGTTCGCGGGCGTAATTGGTGGCGTAGCCGTGCATTTCAAAACCGGCGCCGTTGGTATAACCGCAGAATGCAATCACGGTTTTATGCAGTGAGGGTTCCAGAGCTGCCCAACCCGCGTTGAGTTCGCCGAGGATGGCGGAGGCGGGCACTTTCACATTGCTGAAGTCCACCTGGTAGTGGCGGTCGCGCGACATGGTGGCCATGTGTTTGGTACTGATTCCGGCGCTGCTGCGATCCACCAGGAACAAGGTCAGGCCGTCCTGGGCCCCGACCTTGGCTTTGCTGGTCGCGCCTTTGCTGGCCGCCCCGGTACGGGCCGCGACCAGCAGGGTGTCAGCGCCGTCGGCGAATTCCACGAACAGCTTGGTGCCATTCAACACGTAGCTGTCACCGCTGGCCTGCGCCTGCAGTTTGATATGTTCAGGTTTGAAAAAGCGTGAATACTCCTGGTACGCGAACGCATAGATCCTCTCGCCCGCGACGATCTGGGGCAATAGCTCTGTTTTCTGCTGGGCGCTTCCCACCTGGGTGATGACATCACTGGCCAATACGCTGGTAAACAGGAAGGGGCTGGGGCAGACGTGCCGCCCCATTTCGCGTATCAGTACGACCGTGTCGAGCAGGCTCATACCCATACCGCCGAACTCTTCCGGAATAATCATGCCGAGCCAACCCATCTCGGCAAACTGGTGCCACATGTCGGGACAGAAACCGAACTTCGACTCCTTCTCCATTTTGCGCACGAACTCGAACGTGCAGTGCTTGTCCATGAACTTGGCGGCGCTATCCTGAAGCTGTGCCTGTTCCTCTGTCAGTTTGATATCCACGTGCGGACTCCTTGCTATAGATTAATGCGTATGCGCGTCCAGCGAGGCGCGCCTAGCGGGGCGCGCCTAGCGCTGCGGCAGTTCCGGTTTGCCCAGGGCATTGGGTAGGCCCAGCAGCCGGCGGGCGATAATGGCTTTGGAAGTATCGACACCACCGGCCGCCACCCGGGCGTGTCCGGCCATCAGGTATTCGTCGGCCAGTCCGCCGCCAAAGGGAGAGTGTTCGCCGCCCCACAGTCCGCCGAACGGGCCCATCAGGTCCAAAGCAAGCTGTGCGAACTCATCGCCGATGGAGGCACCCCAGGCCTTGTTCATGGCGGCTTCAACGGCGGGCACCTCATACTGGGCTTTGCAGATTGCCATACGCTCCAGCATGGTGCCCACCTCAATGCGTGCTGCCATCCGGGCCAGGGCGCGCCGGGTATAGCGATCCTCGGCAGGGCGCTCACCATTGAAGTCGGCGTCCTTGTACCATTTTACAATCCTGTTGAAGCGGCGTACCCGAGAGGCAAACGAGAGTATGGCAAAGCGTTCGTAATCCAGCGCCTGCATCATGTAGTAGAAGCCCTTGTTCAACTCACCCACCAGTCGCGACCTGGGAATTTTCATCTGGTCAAAAAAGACCTGGTTGGTACGGTGGGTCGTGCCCTCCCTGCCGATCGTATCCATGCGCGAGAGTTTCAGCCCCGGTGTGTCGTGATCCACAATGAAAATGCTGATTCCCTTGTGCTTGGGCGCATCGGGGTCGGTGCGCAGGGCCATCCAGTGCCAGCGGCAAAAATGTGCCGAGGTGATGTAGTGCTTCATACCGGTGACTTCAAAGTGATCACCCTTGTCGATGGCGCGACACTGCATCGACCCCAGGTCACTACCGGCATTGGGCTCGGTATAGGTAATCGCCCATTGCCCCTCATTGCGAAAGATCTTGGGCAGGAAGTCCATTTTCATCTCTTCACTGGCGACATGAAAAATGGTGCTGGCAATGGTGCCCACATTCTTGCCGATGATGGGCGCGCCGCTGCGGTCGAGTTCGGCATTGAGAATAAACTGTGCCAGGGGAAAGGGGTTGGGCGAGCCGCCGTATTTTTCCGGGAAGCCCATGCCCAGCCACCCCAGCCTGGCCATCTTGGTGACAAATTCGATGCGGGCCGGAGTGTCTATAAAAATACTGCCCTTGACCTCATCAGTCATTTCCTTGCCAATGAACTCGCGCACCTCCTCTCGAAACGCGATTTCCTCCGGGCTCCAGTCAAAATCCACGTGTTAGTCCTCAGGGTGGGGATTTATACAAGGCATCTGTCTTGCAATGATAGTACAAGCAAGGTCCCGTGAGAAGTCCTTTTGGGTGCTGCGAGGTATGATACGATTTACTGGCGTTCATTTTGTCCACGAGTCACTAACTGAAGGGTCACAGCATGATCGTCGAGCAAATCTGGACAGCCAACGCTTTTCGTAATTTCAATTACCTGATCGCATGCGGCGAGACCGGCGAGGCCCTGGCTGTGGATCCGTTGGATCATGAAAAATGCCTGGACCGCGCCAGGGAACGAGGATGGGAAATTACCCAGATACTCAACACCCACGAACATCCCGACCATACCGGGGGTAACGACGCGCTTATCGCCGCGACCGGGGCGAGATTGCTGGCGCACGCCAACGCACGGGATTCCATTCACGGTATAGACCGCCCACTGCACGCTGGCGACGTCATTCGCATCGGCAAGACCGTGGAACTTGAAGCACTGGATACGCCAGGCCACACCCTGTGCCACATCTGCGTTCTGGCACATGCGGACACTCCCGCGTTGTTTTGTGGTGATACCCTGTTCAACGCCGGTGCCGGTAATTGCCACCACGGCGGTCATCCCGCCCAGCTATACACGACGTTTGCCGAGCAACTTGCCCATTTGGAGGACGCTACGCTGATCTATCCCGGCCACGACTACCTGGCCAATAACCTCGCATTCACGCTGGATCGCGAGCCCGACAATGCCGAAGCCACGGCCCTGCTGCAGCAGGCGAAGTACCAGGATCCGAATCAGCCACTGGTGTCCACTATGGGGTTGGAACGACAAATCAATACCTTCATGCGATTGACCAGTCCGGCAGTTATCGCGCGCTTACGGGAATCCTTTCCCGATCTGCCCGACGCGCCGGATCCGCGCACTGTCTTCTTGAAACTGCGTGAGCTACGCAATCACTGGTAGTGGTGGTACGGATTGGGCTAATACAAAAGGGAGACCCCCCGGCTTTGCCGGGGAGGCACTCAGGGTTTGACGATGTCGGAAGTCCTCTGCTAACGCCCGCGCGTGAGCGGTGAACGGTTTGATTCACAGCCGATGTCTATGGGTAGTGGCACGCACGTATTAGTGGCACTCATGAACCGTCCCTCCGGGGATAAGGCCTGAACGCTTGTATGTTACAGGCGTCTTGTATCAGGATGATCAAGGCGCCGGGGTGGGAG
>JANPDE010000152.1:0-2709 GCA_031431315.1 Haliea sp. | reverse complement strand
AGATGGTTTTGCGATCGACGTCGCGGATCACCGGCACCATCAGGCCCGCCGGTGTATCAACGGCCATGCCGATATGGATGTATTTCTTATAGACCAGGTCTTCGCCACCGCGCGCCAGTGAACTGTTGAGTTTGGGATTGTCGCGCAGCGCCACCGCGCAGGCCTTGAGCACAAACGGCAGGGGTGAGAGCTTGACGTCGCGCCGCTGCGCCTCGGCTTTGAGCCCCGCGCGAAACTCCTCCAGGTCAGTGATATCCGCTTCATCGAACTGGGTCACGTGCGGCACGTTGAGCCAGCTACGGTGCATGTTGGCAGCGGTCAATTTATCCAGTTTGCTGCGCTGGGTAATTTCGATCTCACCAAACTTGCTAAAGTCAGTCTCGGGTATCACTGGCAATCCGGCACCGCCTGTGGTCGCCCCTGCGGGTTCGCGCAGCGATTTCTGTACAAACTGCTGCAGGTCCTCCTTGAGGATACGGCCTTGTGGACCACTGCCTTCCACCCGCCCCAGCGACACGCCGAATTCCCGCGCCAGTTTGCGCACCGCCGGGCCGGCGTACACCTGCGCAGACTCGCTGGCATCGCCCTCGCGGTCGGGCACCGTGCTGGCGGTCGGTGACAACGGCATTTTTGGCTCGAGCGCAGCGGGTGTTGGCGCCGTTGCCGCTGTCACAGCTTGGCCCGCGGCCGCCGGCTCGGATAATTCAGGTTGGCTCGCAGCGGGTGCCTCGGGCAATTCGGGTTGTCCGGCTGCAGTTTGCGCGCCCACCTGCGGCGCATCACTCACCTCCGGCTTACTCTCCACAGCCGCTGACTCCGCAGCCACTTCAATCATCGCGACCGGCGCCCCTTCGGAGAGTTGATTGCCCACTGCCACCAGCAATTGCACGACAGTGCCCGCCACCGTGGACGGAATCTCCATGGAAGCCTTGTCTGACTCCAGCACGATCAGGCCCTGATCCACGGCGATCTGGTCACCGACGGCCACCAGCAGCTCGATGACTTCCGCACCTTCGGCGCCGCCGATATCGGGTACTGTGACTTGTTGTACGGGCACGTCGTTGTCCTTTTTGTTCACACCTTGTTGGTCAGACCGTCAGGGGATTGGGTTTGTCGGGGTTCACACCCAATGCGGTGATGGCCTGGGTGACACGCTCGGCTTCCAGGTGCCCTTCATCGGCCAACGCCTTGAGCGCGGCGATGACAACATAGTTGCGGCTCACCTCGAAGAACTCGCGCAATTTCGGGCGCGTATCCGAACGCCCGAAGCCATCGGTGCCGAGCACGGTATAACTTCCCGGCACAAATTCCCGGATCTGGTCGGCGTACAGCTTGATGTAGTCGGTTGCAGCCACCACGGGCCCGACAGCATCGCGTAATAGTTGGGTGACATACGGCACACGCGGCGCTTCAGACGGGTGCAGCAGGTTCCAGCGCTGCGCCGCCTTGCCTTCGCGCTGCAATTCGTTAACGCTGGTCAGGCTCCACACATCTGCCGCCACCTGGTAATCGCGCTCCAGCATGACAGCCGCCGCCTCGACCTCGCGCAGGATCGCGCCGCCGCCGAGCAACTGCACACGCAGCGGGTGAGCGGCAGCAGATGCTGTGCGCCGATACATGCCGCGGATGATGCCGTCTTCCACCCTCTGCGGCATATCCGGCTGCACGTAGTTTTCATTCATCGTGGTGATGTAATAAAAACGGTTCTGCCCTTCGTGGTACATGCGGCGTAAGCCATCCTGGATGATCACCGCCAGTTCGTAAGCATAGGCCGGGTCGTAACTCACGCAGTTGGGAATTGTCCCTGACAGTAGGTGGCTGTGCCCGTCCTGGTGTTGCAGGCCTTCACCGTTGAGCGTGGTACGCCCGGCGGTGGCGCCGATCAGAAAGCCACGCGCCTGGCTGTCGCCCGCCGCCCAGGCTAAATCCCCGATGCGCTGAAAACCAAACATGGAGTAAAAAATGTAGAACGGCACCATGGGGTACGCACTGGTGCTGTACGACGTGGCCGCCGCCAACCAGGCGCAAAACGCGCCGGCCTCGTTGATGCCCTCTTCGAGTATCTGCCCTTTGATGTCCTCCTTGTAAAACATGATCTGGCCAGAGTCGTGCGGCGTGTAGCGCTGGCCCACAGAAGAATAAATCCCCAACTGCCGGAACATACCTTCCATGCCGAAGGTGCGGGCTTCGTCCGGCACAATGGGCACCACCCGCTTGCCGATATCCGCATCTTTCACCAGGCTGGACAACATGCGCACGAAGGCCATGGTCGTGGAAATCTCGCGCGTGCCACTGCTCTTGAGGTGATTACCGAAGGCGGTCAGGGGCGGCGTCTCCAGCAGTTCCATGTGCGCGCGGCGCGTCGGGATGGAGCCGCCCAGAGCCTGCCGGCGCTCACGCATGTAGCGCATCTCGGGGCTGTCCGTTGGCGGCCGGTAGTACGGCACGTTTTCCAGGTCCTCGTCGCTGATAGGAATGTCGAAGCGATCGCGGAACGCTTTCAGGCTCTCCATGTCCAGTTTCTTCAGAGCGTGGGTCTCGTTGTTGGCCTCGCCCGCCTCGCCGGTGCCATAACCCTTCACGGTCATCGCCAGGATCACCGTTGGTCGCTCGTGCTCGGCGACGGCCCAGGCGTAAGCCGCAAACACTTTGTAGGGGTCGTGTCCGCCGCGGTTGAGGTACATGATGTCGTCGTCCGACAAGTCGGCG
>JANPDE010000151.1:0-12399 GCA_031431315.1 Haliea sp. | reverse complement strand
ATGGAAGCATAATCTTTGCGTTGGCAAGACAACCCCGTGCGCATTAGAAGGAATTCCCACAAGCTTAACCAGCCTTAACAATGATTTGCGCTTGGAACCGATTTTCGAAATCGAGTTGTTGGGCCTACTCCCGCAGAATACCCGCGGTGTGCTCCAGTTATTTCCCCGGGCGACCGGGGTGATGAGTACCAACGTAGAGAGCGTGACCTGGGGCACGGGACCTCTGCAGATACTGGAAAAATACAGCGCGGGAATGGATATTACCGGTGCAGCTCGGCGCCTGGTACTCGCGCAGCTGGCCGATGCACAGGATCAATTCCTGCTTGTGGCGCGGCTTGAGTCATTAGACGTCGAGACACTGACAGCAGCCGTCAGCCTGACAGCGGCCGGAACTTATCAGGGCTTTCCGCTGCAGGCCTTGGACGGCACTGACCTGCAGTTAGCCAGACTGGACAGCCTGACCCTGGCGATAGGTCCCCGCGCCGCGCTGGAGCGCGCGCTGGATTCGTACACGGGAGCAGCAGCCACCATTGAATCCGGCCCTCTTGGCGGTGACTATACGCGCGGCTTAAAGCTCGGGACACCCAACAGCTTTATCTACGGACTGCCCGCTCTGTATGGCCCGGTGGCAGCTCCCGGAAACGGCGCTGCCAGCCTCAACCAAGCCCGCGTTGTGAGCGCCTCATTCAGCGTATCGGGTGATGTGCTCTCGGGCTCGCTGGCATTTTTCACCAACAATGCGGATACTTTTGTCGCCAAGTTGAAGCAAGAACTGACGGGTTACACGACGCCGCCGGTCAACGCCTATTTTGGCACCATCGCCCTCGTCGATCTCAATGGACTGTCGGTCAATAATGATGTCAGACCGCTACTCAAGACATTGTTCCTGGACATGGACGCCGTGGATTATGCTGCGACGGTGGTGCACGGCGGCGATGCTCCGTGGTTGAACTTCCAGGTGGGCGAAGACCCCGGCGCCATCTTTGTCAACTACGAGTTTAAGGGCGAAGCCGAACGCACTGCCTTTGAAATCGCGCACCTGCCTGCCGGCTTCAAGCTGGCCCCGATTCCTATCGTGGCGGGTGAAACACCGCGCTACTTCATGGTGCAGAACATGTACCAGTCAAGCGGTGGCCTGGTACAAGGCGCCCGGTCCGAGTGGTCGGTGTTCGTTGAAGACCCGGAAGACCCCACTGAGCCACGCTTCTTTGTGCTCGACCCACAAGCGGCCACGCTTTCGGCGGACCCGGTTAATTTAATTACTTTGGGATCTCCGGTCACACATGAGCTGACAGCAACGGCTATTGAAAGCTATATAGGTCGAATAGACCCGGGCACGCAAATGGAGACGGAGACCTTTTATTCGTCCATCAACTGGCCCCAGTCGCCCGAAACCCGAGTGGATCTTGACCGCGGGTTCATGGCGACCAACGACTACGTATTCTGGGGCGGTGCAGTCGCTGATCGCATTCTTTACAACACGACCGCACAAAACCCCGAAGTGGTGCTAGTCGATCCGAACCAGTTTACCGTTAGAAATAACAGCCTCTGGACCGGCTTTGTGAATGCGGAACCGTTGCATGCGGTGGTTTACCTCAATCCCCAGGAAATCGTCATTTCGCCCTGGTGGAACCTGGATGCGGCCTACCTGGATATCACCCCGACATGGCGGCAGACATTGATCAACTTCAAAAACAACTTTTACCCGGGACTGGTGCAGGGCAATGCCCGTTCAGCCATACGCGGCCAGGGCTTGGTGCCTGCTCCGTTCACTACTGCTGACTCTATGCCCACTGCGTATTATCATTTTTCCCTACTGGACCCCACGGGTCTGCTGAACGCCGTGGCGCCGCCGGGCACTCTCACTCCGACCCCTGTCGCATTGTTTGACGATGAGCCCGCTGACTATTACCTGACGCTGGCCGTTTCTAAGCGTGAGAACGACCCTTGCGGTACACGGGCAGAGTGGATTACCTATGTGGTCGGAAGCGGAGGGCGCCCCGAGAGCGTGCGGCTGGATACCTTGACGACGGACTCATGCCTTGACCCTGTGTCGCTGCTGGCCGTGGCGACGGAACTATCCCAGACCGTTAGTGGCAATATGCTTACTACGCAGCTATCTACGCCGTTTATACAGTTCGAGGCCACCGTAGACTTGAGCAGTACCGACGACGTGCTTACCGGAGCAGACTGGCTGGAAGCGGGCGATAGATCTTGTTCCCTGAACGGCATCTGCGACAAACTTTACTACGACGGCCACCTGGCTACGATACCGGCCAAACGTGCAGACACCGTCGCAACGGTCGTCACTACGATCGAAACGCCCTGGGATGATTATATCGACACCAGTTCAGGCCGAGCAGGCGTGCGTCAAAACCCGTCGCTGCAGGCGCTTAATCCGTGGCGTAATCTGCGCCCCTTTGCGAGCAGTGTCGCGGTGCCCTAGCCTGAATGCCTCCGGGGTGGGTTATATAGCCCACCCCGTATTGGCTTGGTATCGCCCTACCCCCAGTGATCGAGCTCGCTAAGGGCCCTGGTCAACTGATAATAAAATCAGGATTGACTGTTTTATTTTCAGCTCCCATAATTGCTGTCCAAATTGCTAATTGGGATCACCCGTGACGACACCCACCGCCAATGACCACCGCGCTCTAGCGGACATGCCGCTGTTTGACACTACAACGCTCAAATGCCCCTACCACTTCGATAAAACACTGCGCGCTACAGCACCTGTCTACCGCGACCCGGCGTCAGGTGTGTACGTGGTCTCAACCTACGAGCTGGTGCGCGAAGCACACAAGAATGATGCCGTATTTTCCAACGAGTTCATTCTGGCATTGGGTTCGGATGCCGCGCTCGATCCGGATATCAAAGCGGCCATGGGAAAAACCTACAACTTGGGCAAGGGTACGCTGCTGACGGTGGATGACCCCGAACACAAACTCTATCGCGATACCGTCAGGGATTTCTTCCTGGCCAAAAACGTTGAGCAATACAGGCCCTGGGTTAGCGACCTGGCTGACCGACTGGTGAGCGAGATTCCCGCCGGGCAGCCGTACAACTTTATCGAGAAGTTTTCCCGCCCGCTGCCGCTATCCATGATCATGCACGTGCTGGGCATACCATTGGAGATGTTTGACGCGGCCTTCAGGTGGACCGTGGCCAATGTCAACGTCCTGTCCCAGGTGTCAGACAAACAAGCCTTGCTGAACGCCCATGCCGCGGTGAAAGAGGAATATGACTGGTTTGTGACCGCGCTGGATGAACGCCGCGCCAATCCCAGGGATGACCTGCTCAACCTCGTGGCACACGCCCAGATTAATGGCCGCCCATTCACCATCGAAGAACAACTGGGCCACTGCACGCAGTTCCTGGTCGCTGGCAATGAAACCACCACCGCGACGCTGGCCGAGGGCATCCGACAGCTGTGCCTGAACCCCGAACAGGAAGCCGCCGTGCGCAACGACCGATCACTCATTCCCAACCTGGTAGAGGAGACGCTGCGCCTGGCCTCACCCACGTCCAACATGTGGCGCATGACAAAAGTTGACCACACACTAGGTGGCGTCGATATACCCAAGGGCAGCATGGTGTTGCTGAAGTATTTCTCCGCCAACCATGACGAGGCCCTGTTCGATGCACCCATGGAGTTTGACGTGACGCGCGAGAACGCCAAGCGCCACATAGCATTCGGCTTTGGCACTCACGTGTGTATCGGTCAGCACTTATCCAAACTCGAAATGACCGTCGCGTGGGAGAAATTGTTTGCCGGTACCAGCGCGATGCGCCTTGACTGCGCACCAGAAGCGCTTGAATACATGCCCAACATACTGCTGCGTGGGCTAGAAGAACTTCCCGTTATTTTTGAAAAATAGGCGACGCGGGGTCGGGCGACGCGGGGTCAGCGTAAAAATCTCAGGCTTTCGCTTTGGGCGCGAGCTGGTCGCAAGGAGTTTTTACTCTGACCCCATTTACCCATTTACCGTGGCTAGATACCTTCCACCTGGTGCACCTGTTTCCAGATCAAGCCCGGGAACAGTCGACGCATGAACACACCGATTTTGGCATCGCGGGTCGGGTAGACAAAAAATTTGCCTTTCTTCAGGGCGGCCTCGATGGCATCAATCACGAGTTTCGGCGTAACCGGCGCGCCCTGACTCTCCAGCATTTTCGGCCAGACGGTGTCCCTGGCCTGCTGCAGCAACGGCGTGGCTACTGCGGGTGGGCAGACACAGGCAAAGCGAATCCCCGACTTTATATTCTCGTGGTACAGGGTCTCGGTAAAGGCCCGCACAGCAAACTTGGATGCCGTGTAGCCGCCCGAGTAAATCATCGGAATAATCGCTGCCATGGAGGCGAAGCTGACGAAATCGCCATGGCCACGTTGCAGCATGCCGGGCAGCACCGCCTGGGTGATATTCACGAGACCGCCGTAGTTGATCGCCATCTGCTTGTGGATGATGGCATTCGGCTGTTCGACCAGCAGGCCAAAGGGCATGATGGCGGCGCAGTTATACAGGCGCTCAACCGGGCCAAGTCTTTCTTCCACTTCCCGCACGGCGGAGCACACCGCTGCGAAATCGGTCATGTCCACGGTCCAACTGTGAATGCTGTCAAAGGTGCCGACGGTTTCCGCCATACCGGCGGCATTCACATCGAACAGCGCCACGGTCGAGCCTTCCGCGGCAAAGCGCCGGGCCGCCTCGCGGCCCATGCCGCTGCCACCGCCGGTAATTAATATGACTTTATTTACATCAGACATTCTGGAAATTCTCCCGGTTGGATTGTTGCACTTTATTTTGATGCTGGGCTGTACCAGATCGCCGAGCTCCACGCTCGCTCCTGGATAATCGGGCGATGCTCCGCCGCGCAGCAGCCCTCATAACCTTTGCCGATGGTCGCGGGTTGGTCGCAGTCCACCCCGGCGGCGACACACATACGCTGGCTCCAGCGGCAAGTCGGATTTTCCACAACGCGTGAATAATAGTAGGCGCGTAAGGTGGGATCAAACTCATTGTCGACCCACACGGTACACAGTTCAGCAGAGCCGCGTCCGCTGGTGGCACAGGTTTTGGGATCGACGCCGGCCACATTGTTGGCATCGCCCGCCACATCCAGCACCCGTTCATGGCGCTCTCCCTTGTCATCAATCCAGCCCTTGATCACCTGCAGCCGCTGTAACAGCGTGCCGGGGCTGAGTGGGGTACCGGCATCCTGACTGGCAGCAATCAGGAAAGTGGGATGCCGCTGGGCACCCTCATCGTTGGGTAGCATCGAGCCCATCGGCACACCCTGGGCATACGCGCGCTCAATGCGGTCCGGAGTTTGGCACATATCAGGCGGGAAATCCCACCCGCCGAAGAAGCGGCTGAGAATGCGCGGACCGCTGGTGCCATAGGCCTCGCGGCGACGCATGGCATCAAATAGCGCATCGCGGCTGTTCTCCTGCGCCCATATCACGGCCAGCCCACCCGGGTTGTACTCCAATTCATCGGGCAGGCCCGGCGGCACACCATCACCCGCTGGCATGCCTGCTCCGCCGTGCCCCAGGAACTGGTCCTCCTGCGCCGCGCCGGGTGTGCCCAGGTGCGTGTCGGTGCTGGCGATCACGCCGAACTGGTAGGGGTTTATCCCCAGACCCTGTTCCAGTAAAAGCCCATCGACCAGCGCCTTGCGTACGAAGCCGGTATCGGGAGTCGGTGGGTTGTTTAAACCGGCGATGTTGTCCTGCTGCAACTGCTCAAAGGCGCACAGTTCATCTTCACTGACCCCCGCCTCAAAGTAACATTCGGAGGCGCCCTTGTGTTGCATGATCTCCACCAGTGGCTCGAAGCGCGCGCGCGTCGCGGCATACTCCTTGGTCATGGGCGCGCCATCATCCATCAGGCTGTTGAACATAAAGCCCGCACTCATGTTGGAATTGTGCGGTATCGCCAGCGAGTCGCAACCGGTTCCCCGCTTGTTGCAGGTCTCATCCAGCGAGCCCCATAAGGCCTGCGCCGATGGCTCATCGATGAAACTGGCCGGTAACGGGGGCACCTCGGCATTTCGAAAGACGACATTGCGGTGCAGGTTACCGCCGCTGCGGGGATTCATACCCGTCCACTCGTAGCCCACGAAAGTGGTGAACGCACACTCGCTGCTGCGATCGTAATAGCGCTCCGCCGCTTCCTGCATTTCCTGCCATGGTTTTAATGCCGCGCGCAGGCAAACTGCATCATCCTTGCCACACAGGCCCAGGTGCGTGCGGGCTACCCCGGACATGGTATTGAACAGATAGAAAGCCCCTCGGGGCCAGTTGCGGTACGACTTGCACTCCCAGCTGTCGTAGCCCTCAACCCCCGGCGTATTGCACATGTGCACCTCACCGATCAGCTCGGCGTGGTCCGACACCATGGCGAAATCCAGCGGCCGCGACAGCTGCAGGGAACGCTGCGCCTTGCCCTCCTCGGTCCAGGGCTGAATGCCGATGCGCTCGCCGCGCGCGAACTGGTAGGCCTCGGCCGGCGTGGTACGCGTACCCTGGGTGCTGGCATCCAGTGAGTAGCGCGTGTGGACGTGCAAGTCACCGAAAAAGGCCTGCTTCAGGGGTGCTACCGTCTTGCAAGGCTCACGCACCTCCGAATAGACGGGTGCTGCCACGAGGTTTTGCCCTGCCACCGACAGCATCGCCAGCAGTACCAAAGCACCGCATATCCCCGCGACCGAATGTTGGCTTCTACTGCTGCGAACCTGTTCACCGACCACTGACAATCTCACTCTCCTTCCAGCCGCAATGCACGGTCCGTTGCCGGTCCATGGCCTCATCCATCCGGTCCCGGGACGCATACACGTATTCGCGTGCCACTGCATCCGGCGCGGCAAAATCCCGGCCCTGCATGGTAGCGGGCACCGGCACACCGGCGAGCGATAGGATCGTAGGCCCCAGATCGACAAATCTTATGAGCCGTTCATCCGCGGTACCGGGCTTGACGCCCACGGGCCTGAAGGCCTCTGGCCAACGGATGATCATCGGCACTTTTTGTACCTGCATCGTACAACTCGCGCTTGGCCCGTGGCAAGCCGTCGCCGTGATCCGACGTCCAGATCACGATGGTCGAATCGGCCAGGCCATCCGCTTCCAGTTGTCGCAGGTCGATGGCGATCCCGGTCTTCGCCCTGGCGCCCATATCTTGGTGGTGTCTAAAGCCAACTGGTACGAGATAACCGAGCCGCTCTACCATCAGGTTACCTTCTGATAGGTGCCAAACAGCCGGTCGCAGATCGATAACACCACCGACACATTTTTCGGCTCGCGACTGGAGTGGTGTAAGTGATGGTCCGGCGCAGTCGCAAAAAACCAGTCGTACACCGGCAGGCGATAGCCGCTGTGTGTCACCATGGTCACCGCGGTCACGGAGAACGCCGCCACTGCAAACGTCAGGGGGTGAATCGGAAACAACAGCCCGTAAATGTGGAAGCAAATAAATACGGAGAAACCCTCCACCGGATGCACGATCATGGCCGTCCAGATCGTCAGCGGAGGTTTATCGGCATGGTGATAGTAGTGCACGTTCTTCATGTACCAGCCCTGGGCGTGTTCAATGCGATGCCACACGTAAGACACAAAATCCCCCAGTAAAAAATACAGCAGCAGGTCGAGGAAAAATTCGCCGGGCGCAGGCGCCTGTGCAGGCACCTGCAACAGAGGCGGCAGCGGTACCACGATGAAAAAAACGATGGCTCCTACATAAAACGTGGAGTACCACTTCATTGCGCGCCAGTACACCGCCCAGCACTCCCTGAGTGTCAGGCGCCGGGTGACGGCCACATCGACCACCGAAAAAACGATGCCCGGCACGTAAATGCCGGCCAACACGGCCGTTAACAGGAAGGCGGGGGATGCGATAACCGACTCGCCCAATCGCAGCAGCAGAAAATCCCATACCGGTTGTAGCATGGTATCCGGTTGCATAATCAATCCCCCTTGTTTACACGCCATAGCGAGTAGTTATTACTCTGCCCCCAAAATTGCTGCGTTACAACCACTTCATCAATTGTTCCACCGCCCGCACCAGGGGCTCATGGTACCAGGCCACATCGGGATCTTGTTCCGGCACCTGGTACTGCGTACGCAGCGCCTGCAGGCGCTGCTTCAGGTCACGTGTGATGTCGTCGTAGCCTGGTTTGCCGTACAAATTGACCTGATCGCCGGGGTCAGATTCCAGGTCGAACAATTCCCACTCGTCGTTCTGGTAGTAATAGACCAGCTTGTAACGTACGGTGCGCACACCGTAGTGGCGCGCCACCCCGTGAAAGCCCGGATTTTCATAAAAATGATAGTACAGGTCGCGCTGCCACGCTGGCGGTGTCGGTTTGAACAGGGGCAGAAGGCTGACGCCGTGCATCGGCTTTTGGGGTGTCACGCCCGCCGCCGCCAGTAGGGTCGGCGCAAAGTCAATGTTCTGCACCAGTGCCGTCGAGCGCGTTCCCGGCTGGATATGTCCTTGCCATTGCATCAACAACGGCACACGGGAGGAGACTTCGTCCATCCAGCGTTTGTCGAACCAGCCGTTTTCGCCGAGGAAAAAACCCTGGTCGGAGCTGTACACGATGAGGGTATTGTCCATAAGGCCCTGTTGCTGCAGGTAATCCAGCAGTTTGCCGATCTGCCTGTCCATGCCCTGCACGGAGGCGATGTAGGATTTGATATAGCGCTGGTACTTCCAGCGCACGATCTCATCCGCGCTCATGTCGGATGTTTTGAACTGGCGATTACCCTCGGCAAACGCCTGCTCCCACAGCGCAGCCTGCTCCGGCGTCAGCGTTTTGTCCCTGCTCAGCTTGACGTCGGTGTCGGTCATGTACTCGGCGATGCGCATGCGGGCCTCGCGTCGCGCCCTGTTCAAACCATCCAGCGAACGGAGCAGCGTATCGGGTTCTGCCACAGGCAACGCCTCGTCCCAGTTGCGCAGCTCCTCGGGGCCGGGCAGCCAGTCCCGGTGCGGTGTTTTATGACTGTAGAGCAGGAAAAAGGGTTTGTCGGTGGCGCGCGCCTGCTGCAGCCATGCAACGGCTTTGTCGGTTACCAGGTCCGCCACGTAACCGGTGGTTTCCTCGATGCCGACAGGACTCCTGAACGACGGGTTGTAGTAGGTGCCCTGTTCCAGCACGTTGTCGATCACGTCCCAGTGATCAAACCCGGTGGGGTCACTGTACAGGTGCCACTTGCCGATGACGGCGGTCTGGTAACCGGCGCGTTGCAGCAGCCGGGGAAAGGTCTGCTGGTTACCATCAAAGGGGCCAGACCACTCGTTGCTGTAAAACCCGTTGGCATGGCTGTGCAAGCCGGTCAGCAGGGTCGCGCGACTGGGGCCACAGATAGAGTTGCCCACATAAGCTCGATCGAAGCGTATGCCGCCGGCTGCGATGCGGTCGATATTCGGGGTTTGCACCAGGCTATCGCCATAGGCGCTGACCGTCCGTACCGCGTGGTCGTCCGCAAGAATAAAAACAATATTGGGGCGCTCGGCAGCAATCACAGTCGTACCACAGATCAAGCCAAGCAGCGCCATGCCGAGCTGGAACATCCTTCGCCTGCGGTTTTCAGTCATACCAATTCCATCTGCAAATGAGTTGGTGCCGGCCCAAATCGGCGGCAGCAGAGTCGGGTCGGAGCGGCATCCAGGCAGCTTACCGCATTCGGACTAACATACTTGATTAAACCCGAATTGAGGCTGAGAATATCGGTCATGCGTTGGTACCTGCTTCCCGATAAATAATAATTCGAATTACAGGTAAGACTATGAAGATGTTCAGCCCCCTGCGCTTCATCGCCGGCCTCATTGTCCTGCTGATCCCGCTGGCCCTGCAGGCGCAACAGCTGGAGGAAGTGATTGTCACAGCCCAGAAGCGCAGCGAGAACCTGCAGACTGTGCCGATCTCGATTGCCGTGGTCAGCGGCGTTGAACTGGCGAATCTCAATAAAACACAGATCACGGACCTGCAGCGACTGGTGCCGGGCTTCACTTTCACCGAGAATACCAGCGACGCCGGGCGCAACATCCTGATCCGCGGCATCGGCACCAGCAGTTTCAGCCGCATGGTGGATCTGTCGGTAGGTACCATGGTGGACAACGTCGCCTCGGGCAGCCTGTCTGGCTCAATCCTGGATTTCAGTGATGTCGACCGCGTCGAGGTGCTGCGCGGACCGCAGGGGATGCTGTTCGGCAAGAACTCCAGCGCCGGCTTGCTCAATATCACGACGCACAATCCGACCGAGGAGTTCACCACCGGTTTTCGCACCGCCTACGGCAGCGAGAACCTGGTTAACCTGTACGGCTATGCCTCCGGCCCGCTGGTGGAGGACAAACTGCTGGGGCGCGTATCGATGTACAGCAACACCAGCGACGGCATCATCGACAACCAGTTTCCGGGGGGCCAGGATGGCAATGACCGCAATGAGTGGGGCGCGCGTACCAAGCTGCGCGCTCTGGTGACGGATGATCTCGATGCGCAGCTCAATTACACCCATGTCGACCGCCACCACAACTGCTGTGTCGCACCCCTGCGCCAGGTCACTCCGGGCAGCATCGCCGAGCGCGAGGGCGGACCGGTCGGGCCAAAGAACGACAAAATCTTTGATAACGACACCTCCAGAGGAGAGACCAAAGTCGATATCTTCAGCCTGGAGGCGAATTACACACTCGGCGAGTACCTGCTCACTTCAATCTCCGCCTACACCAATGAAAACGTATACGGCGCAGCCCGCGCCGACATGTATGCACCGCGCACCGCGCTCCCGCTGAATGACGCTTACGAAAAATACGAGCAGTACACCCAGGAACTGCGCGTCACTTCGCCGGTGGACGCGACCGTGACTTATGTGGCAGGCCTCTACTTTTTCCACAAGGATTTTTCCGACGATTTCACCCGCTACATCGATCTCTATGGTATCGACCTGGCCCCGGCTGGCGCCCTTTCTGTCCTGAACGATACCGATGCCAGCAACCAGAGCTCCGCAGTATTCGGCCAGATGACCTGGCACATGACGGACGATAGTCGCCTGGTGCTGGGCGCGCGTTACAACGACGACCAGCTAACCCACAAGCAAACCGTCAGCGCCATACCCGGCACGGCGCCGGAAGCCCCGCCCGGCAGCGTCGATGCGAAAACCGGCGACCAGGGTGGCTCCGGACGCATCATCGGCGAGTACGACATTGCGCAGGATGCGATGGTGTACGCGAGTTACGCGCGTGGGTACAAAGGCCCCGGATCCAACTCATTGCCTTCCGGGCCCACCAGCGGGACAGTGTTTGTCGACCCGGAAATTCCCACCAGCTACGAAGCCGGCATCAAATCGCAGTGGCTGGATAACCGGCTGCGGCTCAACGGCGCGGTCTATTACAGCACGTTCAAGGACTTCCAGGCCTCCGCCCAGGTGCCTGATGCATTCCCGCCTATCTTCTACCTGACCAATGCCGGCGAACTGGAAACGCAAGGGGTGGAAATCGAGATGAACGCCAACGTGCTGGAGAACTTCGACGTGCAGGCCTCGCTGGCCTACACCGACGCGATATTCTCCGATTGGGAGGGCGCGCCCTGTTACGCGAACCAGACCCCGATGCAGGGCTGCGTGAACGGCGTGCAGGATCTTTCCGGCGCCGACATACCCTTCTCTCCGGACTGGGCGGTATTCCTCGCCGGCACATACTACATCCCCGTGCCATCGCAGCCGTACGATGGCTTCGTCAACCTGAATTTCTTCTGGCGCGACGAGGTGCGGTTTGATACGGCAAACAATCCCCTGCTGACCGGAGACCCCTACAACACCTTTGATCTGTACACCGGCATTGCGGCGCGCAATGGCCGCTACCGCGTACAATTCTACGTGCAGAATCTGTTCGACCAGTTCTACCCTTCATCGATTGGCGGCCAGGAGGTGGTCGGCGTGGAAGCGGCGCAAATTCTCGAATACACCTACACACGTCGCTTCGGCGTGTCATTGCAGATGGACTGGTAAACACCGGCTATGGCAAAGGAACACTGGTACTTCGTCGCCGGCGTCCTGGTGGTGTTGCTACCACTGCTGCTGTTGGTGGCGGTCAAGAAACTGCACCTGCTGGACGTGCGGCCCGATGAGAAAATCATCTACACGAGCAGCGGCGCCGCACCGCTGAGCCTGCATGCCTTCATGGCCCAGGGCAGCAGCAGTGATGCACCCGCCCTGTTGCTGTTTCACGGCGGCGGTTGGTTGTACGGCGGGCCCGAGGCCTTTTATCCCCAATGCCAGTATTTTTCCACCCAAGGATTCAGCTGCTTTTCCGCGCAGTACCGTCTCGGCGCAAACAACCAGCCTGACGTGCGCGGCGCGGTGGCGGACGCGCGCGCCGCGCTGGATTACCTGATAGCGCATGCCGG
>JANPDE010000150.1:0-10837 GCA_031431315.1 Haliea sp. | reverse complement strand
GATGACTTCAAACCTGGCCAGTGTCATCTCATCACGCCAGGCATAGGTCCGCACCACGAGCAACGCAAGCAGTATGGCGAATATAACGCCCACGACCGTTCTCAACGGTACCCTGTTGAAGCATGTGACACCCCGGCAGAGTGCGACCGCCGCGAGAACAGCGAAGCCCATACTGGGCAGATAATTGCGGTGCTCAAACACCATGTCCAACGGGAATACTGTCGATTCCATGCTGTGCGCCACCAGGTAGAAAAGCAACGCAAAGGCGAGCAATGGGAAGCGCTGGCGCCACAGGAGGGTGGCGATGAGCACGCCAGCCCAGGCGAGGAGTGCAAGCAGTGTGGTAAAGGGCGATAACAAGCCACGCGATATCGGGATGTCATCCTGAAAAAACCCCATATCGAGAATATTGGGTACCAGCAGCCACGACAGGTACTGCCACAATACACGTGCCTGGGTTAACAAACGTTCTTCCAGCGTAAATTCCCGCCTGCCAAAGCGGCCCGAGAACGCATCGGGTGAAACCATCACGATGATTGCCACCAGCACAAGTGGCAGCAATAATACGCACCAACCCAGGCCCACCAGCCGCAGTGGTGCCTGGCCGCGCCAGGTACCTCGGAACAGGGTGACTTCAACCACCGCGATTAACCAGGGCATCAGCGCACCGTTCTCCTTGGACAGTGAGGCCAGCAGGCCGAGCAACACCAGCCAGATGGAGGCCGCCACCAGTTCGCCCGGCCCCGCCCCGACATCGGCCCAGCGCAGGCGATAGCGGGTGTACACCAGCAGACCGGCCAGGGTAAACAGTGCCGACAACTGCGCCATGCGCTGCACCGCATACAACACAGTCGATACATGGATGGGGTGCAGCAGCCAGATCGACGCCGCGAGAAGAGCAATGAACTGAGTGGGATAAGCTCCCGCGCGCACGGTGCGCAGCGCGGGCGTGTTCAGCAGCGCCAGCGTAAAAAGATACAGCAGTGCGCCGAGCAGCAGGTGGATGGCGACATTGGTCGCCTTCAAACTGGCGGCAGAAAATCCAACAAACGCCACATGGTTCAGGGCAAAGGTAAACATGGCGACGGGGCGATAAAAGAGTCCGGACTCTGAACTGAGCGCGGCGATACGCCAGTCATCCAGCGTCTTGCCGTCGATCTGCACCAGGTCGTTGTTCAGCAGGTTGGGGACATCATCAAAGAAAAGGGGGCCGTTCAAACCCACCCCATAAGCGAGCAGACACGCCAGCAGTACGCCACCTGCGAGCACGAATACCGCGCCGCTGACTGGTTTCAGACCATGGTCGACAATTGCCCCGGACTCAACCATAACATACCCGCAACATCATTTTTTATAACGAAAAAAAGCCCGGTGTTAGCCGGGCTTTTGAGTATAACCGTGTTATCCGATTTGATTAACCGCGGCAGTTAGCCGGCAGGTACTTGGTGGCTATTGCAACACCACCGGCACCATCGCCGGGGATACATTGCCAAGTCATCGTGCCATCGGAGTTGGTAGAACCAGAGAGGCTAAAGGCCGCAGTGCTGGTTGCCGCACCAGTAGTACAGGCCCCGTCCCAGGTACAAGCATCGACGTTGGCAGTAACATATACTGTCTCTCCGAGCGTCACTGGGTCTGTAACAGTGAGGCTTTCAATGATTTCACTTTGGGCGCTACGCAGCGTAGTGTTAATACCGAAGGCACTCGATGCGGCCGGATAATCGCCATTTGCCGCGACATACTCGGCAATCGTCGTTTTCGCCTCCGCCAGAGCCGCCAAGGGCTCAGACATTTTGGAACGGACGATATAGTCCTGATACGCCGGCAGCGCGATGGCCGCCAGAATACCGACGATCGCGATCACGATCATCAATTCGATAAGGGTAAAACCCTGTTGTATTTGCTTTTTCATGACAGTTCTCCACTTTGAGTTATAACTGCACCAGTGAACCACATTCCCCGCCGGTACAAGCCGTTTGCCAGTGTGATAAAGCAGATAGCGTGCCAACATTTAATTTTTTCGAGAAAAAACTATTTTTATCTATAAATCATTAGCTTATGTTTGCATTTTGCTTCACGACCAGATTTCCCGGATATGCCCCTTGTGACCATGTCACCGTCATACCGGGTAAGTTTGTGACATTTTTTGTCATATGTAGCACATCCTCTGTAGCACATCCTCGCGACCGTATCGTTCAATTCGAGTACACATCCCAAATGACCCGGCAAGCGGCCAATTCCCCGCACTATTTCACAAATGCTAGAGTTTTTCGCATGTGCACCCCAGCCTATGTTGCTGCTCTCAGCGGAGTGGTTTAGTCTCTTTTTAAATAAACAGATTTGCGGGACGGGGCATGGACAATCGTCGTAAAACCATCGTTATCAACAAGAAATTCCAGTACCAGTACTCGCTGTTGATTGCTGCGCTGGCGGTTTTGCTGGTCAATGGCTTCATTATCCTGCGCGTTCTGTTTCCAGGGTTGTTTCCTGGCGAACAGGCACTGGAGTTATCCATGTCCCTGGCCATGGGTCTGGCGGCAGTGGAATTTGTCCTGATCTGTGCCATCTGGTACGGCAGCCTGAAGGCCAGCCATCGAATCGCCGGGCCAGTATATGTCTTCGCGCGAGAGATAGACCGGCTGGGCGTGTGCGACCTGAACGTCAGGATTGTGCTGCGCGACAACGACATGTTCCGGCCCGAGGCGGAACGAATGAACAGGAGCATCGCCGCGCTGCGCCACCGGATAGCGGCCGTCAAGGGGCTGTCTGAACAATTACAAAAGGCCCACTCTGCCGGTGCCGACGTTGGACCTATAGTGGACAAGCTCTCTGCGGAGCTGGCAGCTTTTGCCGTTGTAGACACTGTCTGAAATGTCATCGTTGTACTTCACGAACCCGCAACAATGGATATCGCAATGAACAATAATAGGGGATTCACCCTCATCGAACTTATGGCCGTGGTTGCCATACTGAGTATCCTGACGGTTATTGCCCTGGCCGCCTACGGGGATTATGTGACGCGAAGCAAGGTCAGTGAAGGAATGGTATTTGCCGCTGAAGCCAAAACCTCGGTCAGTGAGTATTACTACAACACCAAGGAGATGCCACAGAACAACAGTCAGGCCGGCCTGCCCGCGGCGGATTCTTACGACGACAACTTCGAGTGGGTGCGCAGGCTGGAACTGTCATCCAGCCCACCCTATGGCATCATCACCATCACGTTCAAGATTCCCGGCTCCAAGGCCGACAACAAGGAATTGCAACTCATCCCCTCCACCATGAACGGGGAGGTGTTCTGGATCTGCAAGCCCCCGGCTGTGAATGGCATCGGCGTCAACCAGGTTCCCCCCAATTGCCGCGGCTAACACACAGCCGCCGTTCCTGGTAGGTAGCGTCGGCCCCGTACCGGCCGATCTCACCGCCAACAAGTCGCAATGCGGACCCAGCTCGCACATTCGCGCGAATGTTTTATTTTTGTACAATTTAACCCTAATCAGTGGCTGTCCTGTTGGCGATAGCTGGCTATAATCATTCCGCTAAATAAAACAACGTGTTACAGCTAATTTTTCACCCGTAACGGGAGCCTGGAATAGATGAACGACAAAGCAATTGGGCAACTCAGCGGTCTGGCTGGACGCCTTGTAGCCGAGTCATTGATCAGTGCCCAGCACGCGGTCGAAGCGCAAAAAGAAGCCTCCCTGGAACGGATGCACTTCGTGCAGTTCCTGGTCGAGAGGAAAAATGTCGACGGCCAACGAGTGGCAGAAGTTGCGTCCCACGAGTTCGGCGTACCACTCTTCGATCTGCGTGCGCTCAATTCTGAAGCGATGCCCCTTGGGCTGGTAGAGCCGGGGTTGATTACCAAACATCATGCATTGCCGCTGTTTCGCCGTGGAAATCGCCTCTTTATCGCCGTGTCCGATCCCACCAACCTGGCGGCGCTGGATGAAATCAAATTTCACACGGGTATCAATACCGATGCCGTACTGGTGGAAGAGCGCGCCCTCGGAAAGGCGCTGATCAAATGGGTCGAGTCCCAGGAATCACTCTCCGACGGCCTGGAAGGCCTGGATTCTTCGGATCTCGATGACGTAGACATCTCAACCGAGGGCGAAGGTCGCGACGGAGAGGACGGGAATGACGCCATCGATGAAACGCCCATTGTGCGTTTTATCAACAAGGTACTGATTGACGCGATCAAACAGGGCGCGTCGGACATTCACTTTGAACCCTACGAAAAAACTTACCGGGTACGTTTCCGTACCGACGGCATTTTGCAGGTCGTGGTCAAGCCGCCCCGCAACCTCGCCCCGCGTCTCGCCGCGCGCCTGAAGGTTATGTCACAGATGGACATTTCAGAGCGCCGCTTGCCGCAGGACGGGCGCATCCAGATGAAACTGTCTCGTAACCGGGCTATCGATTTTCGGGTCAATACGCTGCCTACCCTGTACGGTGAAAAAATCGTGCTGCGGATCCTGGACCCCACCAGTGCGCAGATGGGCATCGACGCTCTGGGCTACGAACCGGGACAAAAGGACATGTACCTGAAAGTCCTGAACCAGCCCCAGGGTATGATCCTGGTCACCGGCCCCACCGGCTCCGGGAAAACGGTTTCACTCTATACGGGGCTGAATATCCTCAACACCTCGGAGCGCAATATCTCCACCGCCGAAGACCCGGTGGAAATCAACCTCGAAGGCGTCAACCAGGTACACGTAAACGCAAAGGTGGGGCTAAATTTTGCCGAGGCGCTGCGCTCCTTCCTGCGCCAAGACCCGGACGTTATCATGGTAGGCGAGATTCGCGACCTCGAAACTGCTGAAATTGCTATCAAGGCGGCCCAAACTGGCCACCTCGTGCTGTCCACCCTGCACACCAACAGCGCTTCTGAAACCATTACGCGTTTGCTCAATATGGGTGTCCCGGCATTCAATGTGGCGTCCTCGGTGAATCTCATCATCGCCCAGCGACTGGCCAGGCGACTTTGCAAGATATGCCGTGTACCCGCAGATGACCTCCCCCATGCCACACTCCTTGAACAGGGCTTCACTGAAGCGATGCTGGAAGGCGCGTCCATAATGCGCGCAGTGGGTTGCAGTGCTTGCAACGGGGGGTACAAGGGCCGCGTGGGCATCTACGAAGTGGTCAAGATCACGCCGTCTATCGCCAAGATTATTATGGAAGGGGGCAATTCACTGCAAATTGGCGCGCAAGCCCGGGCGGAAGGTTTTCACGATTTACGTATCGCAGCATTGAAAAAAGTTGCCGATGGCATGACCAGCCTTGAAGAGGCCAATAGAATTACCGTAGATTAAACGTACGATAGCATTAGCGAGACTCAGGGGCGGACACGATAATGGCAACGAGCGCAATCAGAAACGATATTTTTATCTGGAACGGGACGGACAAGGGTGGTCGCCCCAGCAAGGGGGAAATCGAGGCCATCAGCCAGGCCATGGCCAAAGCGCAACTGCGGCAGCAGGGTATCAAACCAAAGAGTGTGCGTAAGAAGGCCAAGCCGCTGTTCGGTGGCGGCAAGGGCAAAGCCATCAAGGCTGCGGATATCGCTATTTTCACCCGGCAGCTGGCCACTATGCTCAAAGCAGGCGTACCACTGGTGCAGAGTTTTGAGATCGTCGAGGATGGCCTGGAAAAGCCCCGTATGCGGGAGTTGGTCAGGTCCATCAAGAACGATGTGGCTTCCGGCAGTGGACTGGCGCCTTCTCTGGCGAAACATCCGCGCTACTTCGACGATCTGTTTTGCAGTTTGATTGGTTCCGGCGAGGATTCCGGTACCCTGGAAGTAATGCTGGACCGCGTGGCTACCTACAAGGAAAAAACGGAACGGTTGAAAGCCAAGATCCGCAAAGCCATGACCTACCCCACAGCGGTGGTAGCTGTCGCGATGATCGTATGTGCCATTCTATTGATCAAAGTGGTGCCGGTGTTTGCCCAGACATTCAAAAATTTTGGCTCTGAACTACCCGCGTTCACCCAATTTGTGATGAACATATCGGACTTTGTTATAGCGTGGTGGTACATCATGCTTTTAGCCCTGGTCGGAATTGTGTTCGCGTTCCGTGAGGCCAAATTGCGCTCTGTGAAATTTGCCGAATGGCTGGATCGATTGGCACTGCGCATACCCATTGTTGGGGGCATTGTGCACGACTCGGTTATCGCACGTTTTTCCCGCACGCTGGCTACTACATTTGCCGCGGGTGTGCCGCTGGTAGACGCACTGAACTCCACGGCTGGAGCATCCGGCAACTCAGTCTACGCCAAAGCGATTCGCCGAATTCGCGACGATGTCACTACAGGTACCACGCTGTACAACTCCATCAAAGCCACCGGCCTGTTCCCCAATATGTTGCTGCAAATGGTTTCCATTGGTGAAGAGTCAGGCGCCCTCGACGATATGTTGGACAAGGTTGCCACCCACTACGAGGAAGCGGTAGACAACGCGGTAGACAGCTTAAGCTCACTGATGGAACCGCTGATCATGTCAATTCTGGGAGTACTGGTGGGTGGATTGATGATTGCGATGTACCTGCCCATCTTCATGCTGGGATCGGTTATATAGTTACCATCGCTGCCGCAAGGGCGATCGATTCATGCCGGACACAGTCGTACCCTTGGCCCTGCTTTGTTTCGGGCTGTTGTGCTTTGGCCTGGTCGTAGGCAGTTTCCTCAACGTGGTCATTTACCGCCTGCCACTGATGATGGAAAGGCGCTGGCGCCAGGATTGCTGTGAACTGCTGGAGGTTGAGCAGGAAAAGCAGGAGGCACCCCTCAATCTGGCCACTCCCAATTCCCACTGCCCCACTTGCAAGGTCGCAATCAAGCCCTGGCAAAATATCCCTGTAGTGAGTTATCTAGTCCTGCGTGGAAAATGCGCTAACTGCGCTGCGCCAATTTCTGCGCGTTACCCGATCCTGGAATTGATCACCGGCTTGATGACATTGGCGCTGGCGTGCCGGTTTGATTTATCCCTCGCCCTGCTCGGGGCCGGACTTCTCACCTGGTCGCTGATCGCCCTGACCATGATAGACATAGACCACCAGTTGTTGCCCGACGACATCACGCTGCCACTGCTGTGGTTGGGTCTGCTGTTCAACATCGATGCTACCTATGTCAGCCTGTCCGACGCGGTGATCGGGGCCATGCTAGGCTACCTCAGCCTGTGGAGTATCTACCACGTTTTCAAATTACTTACTGGCAAGGAGGGTATGGGTTACGGTGACTTCAAGCTGCTCGCAGCACTGGGCGCCTGGATGGGATGGCAGATGCTGCCGGAAATCATCCTCATGTCCTCGCTGGTTGGCGCCATCTGCGGAATCGCGCTGATGATAGTCAAGCGCCGCGGCCGGGAAATCCCCATTCCCTTCGGCCCGTATCTGGCTATCGCGGGCTGGCTAGCGCTACTGGGTGGCAATGGCACCTACGGTTCATTGTTTGCGAGGCTTGGGATCCATCTGGTATGACGCTCGTCGTGGGTATCACCGGTGGTATCGGCAGTGGCAAGACCGCCGTCACCCGGCGTTTCGAGCAGCGCGGCATAACTGTAGTGGATGCGGACCTGGTCGCCAGGCTTATCGTCGAACCCGGCACGCCCGCCCTGACTGCGATTGCCACACATTTCGGCGCGGGCATCCTGCAAGCCGACGGGGCGCTGGACAGAGCGGCACTGCGCAACCGGGTATTCTCTGACGAGAGTGAACGGCGCTGGCTGGAACGCCTGACCCACCCCCTGATAGCTCAGGAGATTGTCGACCAGATCAGCGCCTCGCGCAGCCCGTACACCATCCTCAGTTCACCACTACTGCTGGATACCAGCCAGAAGGCGTTGGTCGATTGTGTGGTGGTGGTGGATGTGCCGGAAGCGCTGCAGTTGCAGCGCACCATGCAACGCGATAGCAACGACGAGGCGCAGGTCAGGCGTATCATGGCGGCGCAGATGAGTCGCGCGGACAGGGTGGAGCGCGCAGACATTGTGATCGATAACAGCCGTTCCCTGGAAGAACTGGACAGCCAGGTCGAGGAATTGCACAAGGAGTTTCTACAGCGCGCGGAGAAAACCTGCTAGTTCATAACACTCACGGGGCGAGCATTTCCTCAATCGCCGTCACAATCGGCAAATTCGCTGCCGGAAATGCGTACCGGGCCAGTTCCTGCGGCGCCACCCAGGCCAGGGGTTGATCCTCCAATCCATGTGCTTCCCCGCTGAACTCCCACACTACATGTACGTCCAGCAACACTGTCTTGTCGCCGTAATCGTGGCGCACTTCCAGCAGCGCAGTGGTGCGGCCGATCACGATACCAAGCTCTTCCCGCAGTTCCCGTGTGAGGGCTTGTGCGAGTGACTCACCACTCTCCACTTTGCCTCCTGGAAACTCCCACAAGCCGCCCTGGTGCGCCCGCGACGCACGACGCGTAATCAGGACCTGACGATCTCGATTGAGTATGACACCCACTGCAACATGCACCAATAACATTCAGGAGCGGTATTCGGCATTGATGCGCACATAGTCGTAGGAGAAGTCTGTCGTCCATACGACGGCCGCAGCCTCACCGCGACCGAGTTCGACCCGGATGACAATATCCTCCGGCGCCATGGCGGCAACACCCTGCGCTTCCGTGTAGCTGGCGGCGCGGCATCCGTTCTCGGCGATCAATACGTCATTGAGATAGAGCCCCACGCGCTCGACCTGCAGCCCGGGCAAACCGGCCCGGCCGATTGCTGCCAGCAACCGTCCCCAATTCGGGTCACTCGCGAACAGCGCCGTTTTCACCAGCGGCGAGTGCGCAATGGTGAAGGCAACGTCCAGGCATTCAGGTTCGCTGCGTCCGCCATTGACCTGCACCGTCACGAACTTACTCGCACCCTCGCCATCGCGCACAATCTTTTGCGCGAGGCTGATACACACTTCTTCTATTGCCGCACGCAGCGCTTCGTATACTGCCGATGCCATGTCCATTACCGGCGCGTTACCGGCGGCCCCGGTGGCGAGTAGCAGGCAGGCGTCATTGGTGGAGGTATCACCGTCCACAGTGATGCGGTTGAATGATATGTCCGCCAGCTCTGCCAACAGCGCCTGCAATAGCGATTGTTCCACGGCCATGTCGGTAGCGATAAAGGCCAGCATGGTGGCCATATTTGGACGGATCATGCCCGATCCTTTGGCGATTCCTGTCACCACATAGTCGCGGCCGTCACAGCTGAAATTAACGGAGAGCGCCTTGGGGCGAGTATCTGTGGTGAGTATGCCCTCCGCGGCATCAGCCCAGCCATCGGCGGACAATGCAGCAAACGCGGCCGGAATTGCCTGCTCCAGCCGCTGCACCGGCAGTGGCTCCCCGATCACACCCGTGGAAAAGGGCAGTACACTGTTGGCATCGACTCGCGCCGCCAATGCTACTGCCTGGGCACAGGTGCGTGCAGCTGCGATACCCTCTGCCCCTGTTCCCGCATTGGCATTTCCGGTATTGATAAGCAAGTAACGGGGTTGGTGGGAACAGGCGCGCAGGTTCTCCCTGGCTACGGTTACCGGTGCGGCACAGAACGCATTGCGGGTAAACACCGCGGCGCAGCGAGTATTTTGGCTAAGTTCAAGCAGGACCAGGTCCTTGCGGCCCGGCGTCTTGATTCCCGCAGAAACAGTGCCCAGACGCACACCGGAAACGGCTCGTAAAGGTCCGGGGTTGTCTGCGCCTACTGCCATTTCACTCGTGCGCCTTGATGAAGGATAAACTGCCGTGGTTCACAGCTTGCCGTGGCACTGCTTGTATTTCTTACCACTGCCGCAGGGACAGGGTTCATTGCGTCCGACCTTGGGCTGTTCACGGGTATAGGTCTGGGGCAGCGCAGGTATCTCATCTTCGGTCTCCTGATCGATAGCATCCATGGCAGGGGCTGCGGCGTGCTGAAATGCCAGGTGCTCACGAGCGGCTGCTTCCCGACGTTGCTGCTCTATCGCTGCCGCCTCGTCGCGGCGCTGAATCTGCACATGGCTGAGAAACTTCACCACCTCGTACTTCAGATTGACCAGTAGTTGTTCAAACAACTGGAAGGACTCCCGCTTATATTCCTGCTTGGGATTCTTCTGGGCGTAGGCCCGCAGGTGAATACCCTGGCGCAGGTGATCCATCGTGGCAAGGTGGTCCTTCCACAGGTTGTCCAGAACCTGCAGCATAATCTGCTTTTCGATCCTGCGCATATCGGGACCAACTTCCGCACTCTTGAAGTCATAGGCGGTCTGGGCCGCCGCGAAAATCCTCTCTCGCAGACCTTCTTCATGGAGCTTGGTATCCTCATCCAGCCATTGCTGTAGCGGCAGCGAAAGAGCGAACTCGGCCTCCAGTTGTTTTTCCAGCCCCGGCACGTTCCACTGCTCTTCCACGCTCATGGGAGGAACGTAGCTGGAGATGGCGTCCCCCACCACATCCCGACGAATCGCGGTAATCGTGTCCGAGATATCGGCTTCACTCAGCAAATCATCGCGCTGCTGGTAGATAATCTGGCGCTGGTCATTGGCGACATCGTCGTATTCCAACAATTGCTTGCGAATATCGAAGTTGCGCCCCTCTACCTTGCGCTGGGCCTTTTCGATGGCGTTGGTAACCATGCGGTGTTCGATGGCCTCGCCCTTTTCCATGCCCAGGGCCTGCATAAAGCCTTTCACCCGATCCGAAGCGAAGATGCGCATCAGGTTGTCTTCCATGGACAGGTAAAAGCACGATGCTCCCGGATCTCCCTGGCGCCCCGCGCGGCCGCGTAACTGGTTATCAATGCGCCGCGATTCGTGGCGCTCTGAACCAAAAATATGCAGACCGCCTGCAG
>JANPDE010000149.1:0-8128 GCA_031431315.1 Haliea sp. | reverse complement strand
AGTGAACATCGCCGGTGCTGGTGGCGCCGCTCAATCTCCGGGCATGGACGCTACCCTGAGTTTTCTATCGGTGATTGGTGTGCCTGTGGCCATCGACAACGCCGCCAATGCGGCGATGCTTCCGACGCAGATCATTGCTACCTTCAATGTGCAACTCATGGAAAGACTGCGAGCTTTCAAGGCATGCTCGCGTGACGAGGTACTGAGGAAGTCAGCCAAAATTTGCTCGGAGGGGGCCAACTGATGTCAGTGTTCATGAGTAGCCTGAGCACGCCACCGCTACTGTTTTTCTTTCTCGGCGCGGCTGCGGTGGCGGTGCGCTCCGACCTGCAGATTCCCGCGCAGATAGCCAAGTTTCTTTCGCTCTACCTACTCTTTGCTATCGGCTTCAAAGGTGGTGTGGCTCTCTCGGAATCCACTATCGATGCCAGCATACTGCTTACGCTTCTGGCAACGATGGTGCTGTCGGCGGTGGTTCCCGTTTACACTTTCTTTCTGTTGCGGCGACGCCTGCCCATTGCGGATGCGGCAGCAATCGCCGCGACCTATGGATCGGTGAGTGCAGTTACTTTTGTTACTGCAACCGGCTATCTGGATGTACAGGGTATAGCCTGGAGTGGTTACCTGGTGGCGGCCATGGCATTGATGGAGTCGCCGGCTATCCTCGTGGGGATTGTGCTGTATAACCACTTTGCCACACGCGAGGGTAACACGACAGTGTCTGTCTCGTGGCTGCAGTTACTGAGGGAGTCAGTGTCCAACGGTTCGGTCTTTCTTATCTTGGGCAGCATGCTGATTGGTTGGATTACCGGAACAGAGGGCATGCGGCAGGTAGAGCCGCTGGTTAAAGGCTTGTTTCTGGGGCTACTCTGCCTGTTTCTATTGGATATGGGTATTGTCGCCGCGCAACGGCTCAGGGACTTCCAGCAATCGGGTGAGCGTCGACTGAGTGGTGAGACCTTCAGGGTGATGCTGGTCGCTGCGGTGCTCTTGCCGCTGCTGAATGCGAGCCTGGGATTGGGCATTGCTTATCTACTCGGCTTGCCCCAGGGTAATGCCCTGCTCGTTGTGGTGCTTGCAGCCAGCGCTTCTTACATTGCAGTTCCCGCCGCCATGCGGCTCGCCCTGCCAGAGGCTAATCCGGCTACCTATCTGACGATGTCACTGGCGATAACGTTTCCTCTCAACCTGTTGCTTGGTATACCAGCCTATCATGCAGCAATCAGGTGGTTACTATGAAAACCTGCAAGCGTATCGAAATTGTCATTGAAAACTCCATGGTGCCAAGGCTTACTGCTTTGATGAAGCAACTGGGCCTGGATGGCTATACACTGATTCCTGATGTCAGGGGATCCGGTGATCGTGGTATGCGCCGGGCCGATGAGCTCTCCGGTGAATCCAGCAATTGCCTGGTGCTCATTGCCTGCGACAACCAGGTGATGCTGGATACCTTTCTCGAGGGCGTGCGGCCGCTGCTGGTGCGGGCCGGTGGCATCTGTCTTGTCTCCGACGCCCAATGGCTGCGTCATTGAACGGGGAAATGCGCCGCTGTAAAACATCCTGGGCTGCAGTGGAATGGCTGTGCGCCCAGGGTGTCAGCGCGCCAGGAGCCGCTTTCGCGCTGTTTCAATAATCTTCAATACTGCCGGGTGCTTCAGCTTGCGCTCTGGCGAGATGGCAAAATACTTCTCCTCAACTGGAAGTGCAGGACCAATGCGGCGTGCTTGGTACATCCTCTCCACCTCATCGCTGATAGCCGCTGGCGCCGGAAAAATACCGTTTCCGGCTTGGCCAAACGCTTTCATCAAAGCGCTATCTTCAAATTCCGCGACCAGGTTGGGCAACACGCCGTTTTGCTCAAACCAGTCATCCAGTGCGCGCCTGATGGGATTTTCAATCGTAGGAAGAAGTATGGGAGCCTCATTCAGAGACTGCGGAAAATTCTTCTCATATTGAAGGTGCGTGCCCTTTCTGGCGAACAAGGCTATCTCGCTTGCGCCCAGTGCGTGACTGAAGGCTTTAACCGAAAGCCCCGACGGTATCGGGCGGTCTGATAAGACCAGATCCAACTGGTGTACTGCCAGCTCACCCAGCAGTGTTTCCAGACCATCTTCCTTGCATACCAGCCTGATGGGGAAGTCGGGGTCAAACACCGGTTGCAACACTTTCGCGGTTATCAGCTTGGGAATGGAGTTCACCACACCAACTGCGAGCACTGCTGGGACGATGACCCTTCCGCTTCGTGCCCTGGCAGTAAGCTCCGCGCCCAGGGTGAAAATTTCGTCGGCGTACTGATAGACCATATGCCCGGTTTCAGTCAGTGTGAGCCCCCGCCCCGCCCGATTAAACAGGGGCTCTTTGATTGCTTCCTCAAGCAGTTTGAGCTGGCCGCTAATGGTCTGCGGTGTAAGGTGCAGGGTCTCGGTCGCCTTGATGATGCTGCCTTCCCTCGCCACCGTCCAAAAGTAGAACAGGTGGTTGTAATTGAGATGTCGCATTGGTCTTTGGACGCCTGCTGCGCTGGCCTTGCCAGCGGCAGTAGTGGTTAAATCTTATGCCGACTTATACATCGTTAAAAGCGAAGTTTCCAGAAGAAATCTTCGAATAGACCATAGTGATACCAGGCTTATAAGCTGGTTTCGAGATCTAACCAGGCGGGAGATGTATGAACAATCGAATGAATAAGCAGTCAGCTGTTGCCGAGGTCCTTCCGACCTCCCATACGCAGGTCGTGCCCGAAGTCGCGCAGAAAGTACTCCGAGATACCTACCGACTGCTGTCCGTCACACTGATTTTTTCCGCGGTGGTTGCCGCAACCAGCGCTGCACTGAATTTGCCAAGCCCCGGACTGGTACTGACCCTGGTCGGTTATTTCGGGTTATTGTTCCTCACCTATCGCCTGCAGAACAGTATTTGGGGACTGGCGGCTGTGTTTGGTCTGACCGGCTTTATGGGGTATACCCTGGGCCCGATCATAGGGCACTACATGACGATGGCAAACGGCCCGCAGTTGGTTGCCACCACGATGGGTGTGACCGGCCTGGCTTTTCTGGGTCTGTCCTGGTACGCGCGCAGCGCTGCGGCCATGAATACGGTCAATTGGGGAAGCTTCCTGATGATCGGTATTCTGACGGCATTCGGACTTGGCCTGGCCGCGCTATTCTTCCAGATTCCTGCGCTTGCCCTGGCGGTATCCGGGCTTTTTGTACTGTTGATGAGTGCCATGATTGTATTTGAGACGCAAAGCATTGTGCGGGGCGGTGAAACCAATTACATCCTTGCGACGGTGTCGCTGTTCGTGACCATTTACAACCTGTTTGCGAGCTTACTGCACATCTTCGGTTTTCTGGGTGGCGAAGAAGGATAGGTGGTATTTGGCCCCCGCTTTACACCCCGCAGTGCAATGACCGCTGTCGTTGTGCAGCGGCGCAATTCCCCTTAAAATTTGACTATAAAGTGGTTTGCATTGGGGCAGACGGGCAATGATTTGGATATGGATAGGGTTCATTACTTTCGTCCTGCTGATGCTGGCACTGGATCTGGGTGTCTTTCACCGCAAAGCCCACGTCATTAGTGTCAGGGAGGCGCTTGGCTGGTCGGCCATGTGGATCTCAATGGGTTTGCTGTTCTCGGTTTTTGTGTACTTCGGCTATGAGCACCAGTGGATGGGGCTGGGCACAGTGGTGGATGCAGTCGATGGGCTGACCAACAGCGGCGCCATAGCGACGGAGAAATACCTGACGGGTTATGTCGTCGAGAAATCGCTCAGCGTAGACAATATTTTCGTGATTGCGATGATTTTTGGTTTCTTCGCGGTGCCGCCGATTTATCAGCACCGAGTGCTGTTCTGGGGCATTATCGGGGCTTTGGTCATGCGCGGTACGATGATCGGAATCGGAGCGAAGTTAATTGCAGAGTACCACTGGATTCTTTATATCTTTGCGGCATTCCTGATTTTTACAGCAATTAAGATGCTTTTTTTCAACGTGGAAGACGCCGATCCGAACAAGAGTTTCGTCGTGCGGCTGGTGCGTCGTTTTTTTCCTGTTACCGACAAGTTTCACGGCGAGCACTTTTTCGTTCGCGCTGGCTCACCACAATCGTACGAGAGCGAGGTCCCCGGTGCGCCTATGGTGCAGGATGAGGCGGTGAACAAGGCCCTGCCGGGAACTCTGCTCCTCACGCCGCTGGCGTTGGCATTGATTATGGTGGAGGCAACTGATCTGGTCTTTGCCGTCGACTCAATCCCGGCTATTTTTGCCATCACTGCCGACCCGTTCCTGGTGTTTACCAGCAATGTATTCGCGATATTGGGTTTGAGATCACTCTACTTCGCACTCGCTGGAATGATAGAGAAATTCCGCTACCTGAAGGTTTCGCTGGCGCTGGTCCTGCTGGTTGTCGGTGTGAAGATGCTGCTTGCACAGTGGTTGAAGCTGGCCCTGGGAGAGCACTTCAATTTGTACTTGCTGAGCGTAATTGTTTCGATACTGGCGGCAGGCGTGGTTGCTTCCATCATTGCTGAGCGTCGTGAAAGGAGTAGACTGGGTTAGGCACCGTCGAAAGAAGCCGTATGCTGGGCATTTTTGAGTTTCTCGCCGTTTTGGCATCCGCACTATTTGCGGGCGCCCCCATTTGAGTCAATTAGCTGTGCGATTTATTAGAGTCTCGGCATGAGAAACAAGTTCTTGGGTACTGGCCAGCCGGGCTATCATCCGCTCAGAAAGCTGCGCACTATCTACCGCGGCCTGCGCTATGCCGTGATCTACGATTTTAGCGTGGCTTGGAAGCTGATTTTTTCTTTGCTGATCCTGGCGGCTGCATTGCTTGTGCGAGACTCGATAGACTCAGTATTGATAATTATTGTTACCGCGCTGGTGTTGTGCGCCGAAATAATGAACAGCGCCATTGAGGCCTTATGTGATTTCATTGAAACTGAATATAACGAAAAAATCGGTATCATCAAGGATATTGCTGCGGCAGGAGTAGGCATCGCACTATTCGCATGGCTGCTGGTGCTGGGTTTCGAGATGGAGGAAATTCTGCGCGCTTTTTTTTGGCCGCGATAGTTCGACCTGGGAAGGATTCCAGATCAACAGCATTCAATCAGCAGGGACTCCACTGAGGATTTCGTTGGTATAGAGTTGTTCGTACCAAGGGTCGAAACTATTTTCTGGACGACCAACTACTCTCGACACCCAATGAATACATCCTACCTCGGTCGCGGATCCATACAGCTTATTCAGGTTGGCGAGCGTCACCGAGGGGCCTGATTTGTCGGAACGGGACCTGAAAATGGGTAAACTCTGCCAAGTTCGCAGCATTAGGAACAAAAGAAGTTGGTTATAAATGTCTCGATTTGTGCAGCATTGCGCGACTACTCTTCAATGACATTCTGGCTATTGGGACTCTGTCTTTTTGGTTGCGAGCAGCGCGTTGAATCGCCTTTGTATCAGCAAGTCGAAAAACCAGGCGCTTCCGCTGCACAGGAATGGCGTTCTTACCTTGGAGACAAGGGTTTCAGCCATTATTCACCTCTGACCCAGATTGATGCCTCTAATGTAAGCCGAATACGGGAAGTCTGGCGTTACGATGCCGGTGGCGCGGCGGATAACGGTACAACACAGATGCAGTGCAGTCCCATTGTGGTGAAGGGAGTTCTCTATGGCACTTCGCCACAGCTGCATGTCTTTGCGCTGGATGCCGCGACGGGCATCGAGTTGTGGCGCTTTGACCCGGCGGCCGATCTAGGCCTGTTGCCCAATCCCAATCGCGGCGTGGTCTATTGGGAGGCGGAGGATTCTGGTGACGCGCGCACAGCGTCCGATGAGCGGCAGCGTATTCTCTACACCGCAGGATCTTTTCTCTATGCGATAAATGCCCGCACTGGAAAACCTGTCACCTCATTTGGCGACAGCGGCAAGGTAGATTTGCACCAGGGCCTGCCAGAGGTCTTTGCCGATGAAGCCGTTATCGCCACAACACCGGGCAGTGTTTACCGGAATCTTTTCATTATCGGTTCGCGCGTCAATGAGTTTAAGGGTGCAGCTCCCGGACATATCAGGGCGTTTGATATTGTAACCGGCGAATTGCGCTGGGTATTTCACACCATTCCGCAGGCGGGTGAGTACGGCGCGCACAGCTGGCCTGCGGAACGTCTGGATACGGCCGGAGGCGCCAATTCCTGGGCCGGTATCGCCATTGACGAGGAGCGCGGGCTGGCCTTTGTACCCACCGGTTCACCTTCCTTCGATTTCTACGGCGACGACCGTCATGGCGACAATCTTTTCGCCAATTCCCTGCTTGCCCTGAATGCCGACACCGGTGAGCGCGTCTGGCATTATCAGTTTGTCCATCATGACCTGTGGGACAGGGACCTGCCGTCGCCGCCCAATCTGATCACGCTTGAGCGTAATGGCAACATAATTCCAGCCGTTGCGCAGGCCACCAAGACCGGCCACCTGTTTGTGTTTAACCGGGAAACGGGAGAGCCGTTGTTCCCCATACGGGAGGTGCCTGTAGTGGGCACCGGTGTGGCAGGAGAAAAGCCCGCCGCCAATCAACCATTACCGCTTGCGCCGCCGCCCTTTAGTGAGCAACAGTTCTCGCCCACTAATAGAAATCTGGCGATGGCCCAGGCAGTGCAGCAGCGCATCGCCGCACTGGACCATGGCGGCCCGTTTATCGCGCCCAGTACGCAGGGTATGGTGTTGTATCCCGGTATGGACGGTGGTGCCGAATGGGGCGGCGCTGCCTATGACCAGAGTGAGCAGCGTCTCTATATCAACAGCAATGAAGTGCCTTACTTGCTGCAGTTGACGGCCGTGCCCAAGGACATGGGCCTGGGTCCAAAGTTTGGCTATCTGGCACTGTGTGCGGGCTGTCATGGCGCGGACATGCAAGGCGATGGCGTCTCTATTCCCCCATTGCTACAGCTGTCTGAGCGTGTTTCCCCGCTGGCTGCCTATGACATTGTCAGTCAAGGCCGGGGGCGCATGCCCGCATTCGCGCAAATTCCCTGGTATGCAAAGGCCGCTATCCTGTGGCATGTCTATACGGGGGACGCGACGCCCGAGCAGGATCGCAGTGACGAGGGCACCACCGCAGGTGCAACCGGCTTTCTCAACGCGGGGTTTCAAAGGCTCACAGATCCCGAAGGACTGCCCGCCTCCAAACCACCCTGGGGTACGCTCACCGCCATCGATCTGAAGCAGGCAAGTATTTTGTGGCGGATACCCTTGGGCGATTATCCAAAACTGCTCGCGCAGGGACAGACAGGGCTCGGTTCGGAAAATTACGGCGGACCTGTGGTGACGGCGGGCGATCTGTTGTTCATCGCCGCGACGCCTGATCAATTGATGAAAGCATACGATAAGCACACGGGTGCGCTTCTGTGGCAGGCGCTCTTACCTGCGGCGGGCTTTGCCACTCCCATCACTTACGCTGTAGATGGGCGGCAATATGTCGTGGTAGCCGCAGGCGGCGGCAAACTGGGGCAGGCCAGTGGCAGCTCGTACCTTGCCTTCGCGCTACCGGATTAAAGGTGGCGGTGTCCGGTCTGCGACACTGATGCCTGAACATGCCAGGCTAGCCAGCAGCGCATATTGTTCATATTTGCAGCTGGCTCATTGTCGAGACAGGTAGCGTTCTATTTTTCTCGGTTCGCATGTAGTGATTCGAAATAACTTTTCAGGGTAGTCGTCCCACGCTTGGGGCCAACGCCATCAATTTCACCGGCGGTGACAATAAAGTCTGCGAGGTCACCAAACTGCGTCGAAAGAAGTCCGATCAATTTAACCAGCCCCCTGGACAGCCACATCGGAATCACCGTTATTTTCGGCGGTTTTCCCACCACCTCGAAGGCTAGTGCAGCGGCTTCGCGTTGGGTCATGATGTCAGGCCCCCCGGCTTCGACCTCCAACTCATCGCCCTCGGCGGTATCGACGCAGACTTCTGCCAGATCACGCCCGTGGATGGGGTTCATTCTGTTAGTGCCCTCGCCCACCAGAAAAGCCCGCCCCTTGCTGGCCATATCGTAGAGCGCGCCCATATCCGAAAAGTAACCGCAGGGCCTGACAATGCGGTAGTCAATCCCGGATTGCTTGAGATCGGCGACGACCTTCTCGTG
>JANPDE010000148.1:0-7709 GCA_031431315.1 Haliea sp. | reverse complement strand
CGGCCAAGGATCACGCCCGCTTCACGCCGGTGTTATTTTTCGAAATGCATCACAGTCTTCCACCACAACTTCGGCAGCAGAGCGCGCCACAGGTAGAGCAATTTGGCTTCCTGAGGGTAGATGATGTCCTTGTCTTTCCTGACACCCTTCTCGATGGCATCGATCATTTTCTCAGGATCAGCCAGGCGGCCACTTTTCTTGGCTTCGATGATGCTGCCGGGTGTGTCCGTGGCGATGGTCTGGTCTACCAGGGGTGTGTTGACCGCTGGCGGGCAGACGAGGTGAACGCGCACGCCTGACTTGCGGACTTCGTTCTGCAGCACTTCGATATAAGCGTTCACGGCGGCCTTGGTGGCGCAGTAGGCACCCATCTTCGGTACCAGCGCGATACCGGCGATAGAGCCGAAAGCGATGATGCGGCCCCTGCCGCGCGCCATCATCGCTGGCAGTACTGACCTGACCATATAGGTGGTGCCGAAGTAGTTGATGCGAAACAGTTTCTCCATACCTTCATGGGTATGGTCTATGAGCTGGTGGCTGGGCATCAGGGCGGCCGCGTGGACCAGCAGCTCGATGGCCCCCAGCTCAGCGGCGACTTGCGCGACTTTCGCTTCCACATCCTGCAGGCTGGAAATGTCGCAGCGGTACGCGGTGATATTGCCGGACTCTGCGGCGGTGTCCTGAAGTCCCTTGTCGTTGACGTCGAAGATCGCCACTTTCGCGCCTTGCCTGGCGAGGCGCCGCGCGGTGATCTGGCCCATACCGCTGGCGCCGCCGGTTACAATGGCAACCTTGCCCGACATGTCTAACATAGCCACTCCAATAATTATCTGGTGATTCAGGGGCGCACAGTGTGCGATCACCCCACGTTTGGGGCAAGCATTTAACCGGCCACGTTTAGTGACGGTTTTTTCACAGCACCTCTGTTTAGAGGACTGTCGTGTCCGAGATATGATCGAGTGGCAGCATGGTTCTGTGTATCACGCGCCGCAACTCGAAGCTGGAATGAACTCCGGTGACGCCTTCGATACGCGTCAGCTTACCGAGCAGGAAGCGTTCGTAGTACTCCATGTCCGGCACCACAGCTTTCAGCAGGAAATCCGAGGATTGACCCGTCACCACCGAGCACTCCATCACTTCAGGGTATTGCGCCACCGCGGCTTCGAACGCCTCGAAGCGGTCCGGGGTGTGACGATCCATACTGATGCCGATATAGGCGGTCAGCTTGAGCCCCAACATGGCCTGATTCAGCAGCGTCACGTGGGCGCGGATGAGGCCAGACTCTTCCAATCGCTTGACCCGGCGCGAACAGGGTGTCGGTGACAGGCCTACGGCTTCCGCCAGCTCCAGGTTGCTGATGCGGGCATTGGCCTGCATGGCCTGCAATATCCTGCGGTCGGTGCGGTCGAGTTTCACAGCGAGTTCTCCTGGTAACGACAAAGCACTTATCCCCTGTAAGTGAACCTTATCACTAATAAATGCGAGATTTGTAGAGAATTATTGCGCATAAGAGGAATTCCCTCGCCATATTTGCAATCACTCTCTCCTGAGCGCGTCTTATACTGTGCGCCCAGCTGAACTGTCACACAGGCAACGCACCATGAACAAATTCGATCACCGCAAGTACAAAGCCTTTCAGCCCGTCGCCATGCCCAACCGCCGCTGGCCGGATCAGGTCATCGAGAAGGCGCCGCGCTGGTGCAGTGTCGACCTGCGCGACGGCAACCAGGCCCTGATCGAACCGATGACCGCGCGCCAGAAATCGCAGTTGTGGGACCAGTTGGTCAAGGTCGGCTTCAAGGAGATCGAGGTCGGCTTCCCCTCCGCCTCCAGCCACGATTACGACTTCGTGCGGCAGTTGATTGAAAACGACCGTATTCCCGAGGACGTAACTATTCAGGTTCTCACTCAGGCGCGGCCCGACCTGATCGAAAAAACGTTCAAGGCCCTCGAGGGCGCGCGCCGCGTGATCGTGCACGTGTATAACTCCACCTCCACGGTGCAGCGCGAACAGGTGTTTGGCCTGGACCGCAAGGGCATCATCGATATCGCGGTGAAAGGCGCGCAACTGGTGAAAGACTGCGCCGCCCGCCACCCGCAGACAGAGTGGATGTTTGAGTATTCCCCGGAAAGCTTTACCGGCACCGAGCTGGATTTTGCGGTGGAAATCTGTGACGCGGTGACTGCCGTGTGGCAACCCACGCCCGAACGGCCGGTGATCATCAACCTGCCTGCCACCGTGGAGGTGAGCACGCCCAATGTCTACGCCGACCAGATCGAGTGGTTCTGCGACCACGTGGCCAATCGGGACAGCCTGTTGATTTCCCTGCACACGCACAATGATCGCGGTTGCGCCGTGGCGGCCGGCGAATTGGGTGTGATGGCCGGGGCTGATCGCGTAGAAGGTACATTGTTTGGCAATGGTGAGCGCACCGGCAACATGGACATTGTCACCATGGCCATGAACCTGTATAGCCAGGGCGTCGACCCGCAATTGCAGTTGGGCCACATGGACGAGATTCTGCAGACCTCGCGAGAGTGTACGCAGTTGCCGGTACACCCACGCCACCCCTACGCTGGCGAGCTGGTGTTTACCGCGTTTTCGGGCAGCCACCAGGATGCCATCAAGAAATGTCTGACCAGGCGGGACAAGAGCGCGCCGTGGGATGTGGCCTACTTACCTATCGACCCGCAGGACATCGGCCGCTCCTACCAGGAAGTGATACGCATCAATAGCCAGTCGGGCAAGGGTGGTATCGCTTTCGTGCTGCAGCGTGATTACGGCCTGGAATTACCGCGCTGGTTGCAGATTGATTTCAGCGCCCCGGTACAGGCCTACGCAGAGGAACGGGAGACGGAAGTGGGTTCCGCCGAGGTGTATAAACTGTTCCAGGATACGTACTTCACCACGGATGGCCGCTGGAAACTCGGCAACTACCAGGTGAGTCGCGAGAACGGTGTCGACCGGCTGCAGGCACAATTGCAGGAGGGTTCAACGGTGCACAATCTGTCCGCTACCGGCAACGGCGTGGTGGCGTCTTTCGTCAATGCCATGCAGGCGTTCACCGGTCAGCAGATTGTACTGGTGGAGTACAACGAACACGCCCTCAGCCACAGTGCCGACGCCGAGGCGATTTGCTACATACAGCTCAATATAGAGGGCGATCGCTATTGCGGGGTCGGTCGCAGCCCCGACATCATCCAGGCCTCGCTGGATGGCATCCTTGGGGCGATTAATAAGGCAGCCGTGCGCGCGCAGCACGCTGCGGCGTGAATTGCTCGACTGGGACTGCTCATGCGAGGTTACCCGTCCGGGACTGCCCGCCCGGGACCGCCCGTCCGGAAGCAATTTTTGTGTATTTGTGAGGTTGTTCGTCCGGCGCATTAGCCACCCATTCCCCACTGGGGTATGGTGAAGTGACGTATCTGAGTATAAGGCGATACCGCGAGCCGTCCGGATGGCGCGGTATTGAGCATGGGCAGTGACCTGACGACAACCAACACACCCCTCTTGTTGCGACTGAAGCGGCATTTCACCGAGTCTTTCGCCGGAGAGTTGCTGCAACAGCGGCGTGAACACGACGGCGCGCACGTCGACGAACTACGCACCAAACGACGGCGCGGCGCCTACCGGTATGTATTGCTGTTGCTGGCGGTGGTGCTGCTGCCCATCGTTGCGCACAACATTTACATACGCCAATTTCTCCCGGCGGCCGGAGCACTCCTGCTGTTGGGTATCCTGATGGTGAACATCCTGCTGCTCAGTGTAAACCGGGACGCTTTTTTGCCTCCTGCGGCAGTGTTGCTGTTGAGCATTGCACTGGTCATGTTGTCGTTGTACTACGGACAGAATTACAGTCTGTACCTGTTCTTTCCCTTACTGGTGGCGCTTCCTGTACTACTGAAAACACGTTGGGCGGTTTTCCTGGGCGTGCTCAGCGGCCTGTTGGTGGCGCCGATGGTATTGACCCACTACGATCCCATCACCGGCATTGCGATTGGCGTGAGTATGGGGCTCACCTGGCTGGTAAGTGCCTGGCTGGTGTTTGCCATGACCGAGCAATCGCGCCGCTTGCGCGGCATGGCGATTACCGATCCCCTCACCGGCGCGTTCAATCGCCGTTACCTGGAAATACAGGCGGAAAAATGTGTGCAGAACAGGGACCGTTACCGTCGCCCGGCGTCATTGTTATTGTTGGACATTGATCACTTTAAACACATCAACGATAAATTCGGCCACACGGTCGGCGACGCGGCGTTGCAGCGTCTGGTTGAGCTGGTACAAGCACGTATACGCAAGATGGACATCCTGTGTCGTTTTGGCGGGGAGGAATTTGTGCTGCTGCTCAGCGAAACGAAAGCGAAGAACGCCCTGCATGTGGCTGAAGTGCTGCGCAGGGCGGTAGAACGGGCTAAAATACTCCCAGAGGGCAGCATGACGATCAGTGTGGGAGTGTGTGATGTGACACAGGTGCAGGATACGGAGCACTGGTTTGAACTCGCCGACACCGCGCTGTATCAGGCCAAACATAACGGCCGCAACCGCGTCGAACTGGCGACGCCTTGTTACGAGCCTGCAGTTCCCCTTTCCAAGATTTTGCCTGACTGGCGATAAGCAGTGGGCAACCCCGTGTGGCGTTGGTGGAGGGTGTGGGCAGTAGCCGCACTATTATCGCTAAGCGCCTGCAGCGAAAACACGTTAGTCTACAACAGGCTCGATTTTCTACTGCCCTGGTACGTGGACGATTATGTCGAACTGAACCAGGCTCAGAAAGTATATTTAGACGAATTGTTGGCGCCCTTCCTGACCTGGCATCGCAGCCAGGAACTGCCCACCTACCTGAATATCCTGGATGTTATTGAAAACAGCCTCGATCAGCCGCTGACACCAGACAGTGCCGCTGCGATTTTTACCGAGTTCGAGAAAGCCGGGTTGCGACTGCAGGGCGAGGCGCTGGAGCGGTTGTTGGATCTCGGCTCCGGCCTGTCGGATGCGCAGGTTGCGGGCTTCCTGGAGGTGATGAGGGAACGCCAACAGGAGTACGAGAAGAAATACCTGAAGCGCACCGACCAGGAGTTTCACGAGGACAATTACGACAACCTGCTGGACTACGCGAAGGATTACCTGGGCGGATTGTCCGACCAGCAGCGCGAGCTGCTGCGCGACGCCAGTCAACGTTTGCTGCGCTCCGACCGGGCCTGGTTGCAGGAGCGCGCAGAATGGATAACGCAGCTCGCCGAGTTGTTAAAGCGCCAACCGGGGTGGCAGGAGCGGGTCAGGGCCCAGTTGGCGGCGAGGAATGCGAATGTCCCCCCGGATTACCTGCACATCTATGAACACAACATGGGCGTTATTTACGCCACTATCGCGCAATTGCTCAATGGCCGCAGTGACCAACAGGATAGGCACCTGCGCGACAAGCTATCCGCACTGCGCGGCGACCTTGAAGCCCTGATAGCACAGGGCAAGGCCGCTTGAGGTGGTGGTGTTCGTGGGCATGGAAGCCTTAGTGGTGCGTCCTCGCTCTTTACCCTATCATCCTCGCACGTTGCCCTATACTGCCTGCAGCCCTTTGCCACAGCCTTCAACGACTCTATTGGCCAGCCCCTGCGCTGATAATTGGAAAAGTGATGACTGCACGACCTATTATGCGTAGCCGCACGACTCTTGCGCTTTGGGCGGGAGTGCTGGTCGCCCTCGTTCCGATTGCGCTCGTCACTTGGTACGTCGCGGTGCAAGGAAATGCCGCTCCCGTGGGCGACCAGTGGTGGGATGTCACTTACATCGCCGTCAAAACGCGCACGGGTAACCTCACAGCGGAAGACATGTTTCTCTACTTTGGCGGGCATCGCCCCCTGCTGATCCGGTTAATCACCGTCATTTTCACGTTCCTGACCGATTATGACGTGCGGATATTGCGCTTCGCGGCGGTGTTCACCGCCGTGCTCAATCTCATCATGGCGAGTCTTCTGGTCGCTCATAAGCACAAACACCTGCTGCCGCTTGCCATCCCGCTGTTCTCGCTCGTCCTCTTCACCCTCTACCACGAAATGAGCTGGCTCGACTTTTACTTTTCCTTGTGGCAGCAGCCCCTCTTCTTCCTGCTTGCCGCGCTCCTGGTGATACAACGCATGCGCCCCGGCTGGAGTGCGTTCGTCCTCATCATCGGCTGTGCCCTGGGGGCAACCTTTTCGCTGGGCATCGGTATCGCGGCATGGTTCAGTCTGCCGCTGGCGTGGCTGGCAAAGCGCGCCTACCGCAACTGGAAATATCTCGCGGTCTGGGGCCTGGCCTTTGCAATCTGTTTCGCCTTTTACTTTTCAAGCTACGCCGTTAGCCCCAATGACCCCAAAATCGCGGATTCGCTGCAATCCATCGACAACTTCGACGTCGTGCAGATCTGCGGCTACCTGCTTCAGTTTCTGTCCGCCCGCTTCAACTCGGAAACCATCAACTATTTTGCGCTGGCGCTCGCTGTCATCGGCATGCTGCTGCTGGTCGTCAACAGCGCGGTGCTCGTGCGCCGCGAAGCGCAGTTGGAAATGCCTGCATCCTGGCTTTCGCTTGCGCTTTTCGCCATTGTCGGCGCGGTACTGACCAGCGTCGGGCGCCACGGGGTCATATTCCCCGTGCCTGCGCGCTACAGCCCTGGCGCGGATGGTTTCTGGCTGGCGCTGGTCGCATTGGCGCTCGTCATCGTGGCGCTGCGCCCCCGCCTCCACCCGTTGTGGGTAGCTGCCAATGCCGTCGTGCTGGTGCTGGTTGTGGTGTTCACCGTGCAGAAAGATATCTGGCTACTCCAGCGCAATGCCGATCCGTATCCGCCGGAATGCGACCAGTGTGTACTCGACACGCCGCTCAGGCGTGACGACTGTTTTCGCACCTGCTTCCCCTGGGGCAACGACCAGAGCGTCTATCACTTCGCCGCGCTGCGCCTCTCCACTTTCCGGGACGTGCCGCAGCGCCTGATCCTGCCTGAAAGCACTTCGCCCGTCGTCAGCGACATGCCGCACCGCTGGCTCGGCGTTTACGTCCGCGACTACCTGCTTGCGGGCGTTCCGCCGCAAAGACTTACTACCATCGCACCTGAGCAGGCCAAACGGTGGCGGTGGCAACCGAACCCCATCTTCAGCCCGTTCTATCGCGGCGAATGGTCGACCGATATTCTGCCGCACCCGCTGGAAAATGTCTGGAACACGCCCGAATCCTTCGCCGCGGATTTATCGGCGCAAGTGAGGGACTATCCGCGTGTCTGGTACATCAACACACCACAAACGGAGGTCCATTTCGCCATCATCGACGCGGCATTTGCAAAAGCAGGCTACACTGCCAGGCGTTGGGCGCTCAATGATCCGCGCGACGCAACAGCGAGCTTCGGCGTCTGGTGCTACGCGGCCAACGATGCCGATACCGCCTGTACATTTGCGGAGCAGAACTAGTACAAAGGGAGACCCCCGGCTTTGCCGGGGAGCCACTCAGGGTTTGACGATGTCGGAAGTCCCCTGCTAACTCCCGCGCGTGCGCCGATAACTGTTTGATTCACAGCCAATGTCTATGGGTAGTGGCACGCACGTAATAGCGGCACTCATGAACCGTCCCTCCGGGGATAAGGCCTGAACCTCTTAAGGATGGGATATTCGCTCTTCTGGCCTTATCCCCGTAGGGACTCTGGCGCAGTGCACTCAACCGTTGTGATGTACTTGCGATA
>JANPDE010000147.1:0-5352 GCA_031431315.1 Haliea sp. | reverse complement strand
GTGTGGCCAATGTCATCAAGCAGTATTTTCCGGCCATCCCATTGAACTCACAGCAGCAACGTTTGCCAAACAGATGGAACGCAATGATATTCCGGTGTTAGTAGATTTCTGGGCACCTTGGTGTGGTCCATGTCGCACGATGGCACCGCAGTTTGAAATAGCCGCTAAACAACTTGAGCCGCGTATACGTTTTGCGAAGATCAATACCGAGGCTGAATAAGCGATCGGCGCACGTTTTAATATTCGCAGTATTCCCACGATGAAATTATTCTTGCACGGCAAGGAACTGGCAAGTCAATCTGGCGCAATGAGTGCTCAGGATATTGTGCGGTGGGTGAATACTGTAGCGCCCTCTGCGACGTAGGGAAGGCATGATCACAGGGAAATTACTACGTGTGAATGTATACAGCTGCATCGTGCGTTCGGCAGACTGCTATTATCAAAACAAGAGGAGTAAGCCATGAAGTTCCTCATCTACATCCTGATCCTATTCAGCGCCTCCGCAATCGCTGACACCTACATCGAAAAATCAGGTAACAAATGCCCACCCGGCTACTCGGACACTTCGGGTAACTACTGCAGATCTTCCAGCGACGAACCCAAACAGGTTCTGACGAAGACTGGGGGCGAGTGCCCTCCAGGTTGGAGCAATACCAAGGGGAACTACTGTGTGAATAATGGTAGGGAGCAAGATGATGTGATGGTGAAGTCGGGGAACAAGTGTCCTAGTGGTTATAGTGATACTCAGGGGGGTTATTGTAAAAGGTAGCTTGTGACTCACTCTATCAGGGTAGCCGCCCTATAGTGAATTGATGGGCAGCGGCACGGTCACTGAGTAGAAATCAGAGCGATAGCTTTTTCTGAATAGGGCATTTATTCTTACCTAGTGGTGAGCCACTAACTACCAGAGAGGGTGCGTCCTTTATTTTCAGTTCAACCAAGGAAATCATAATAATGAAAAAGCTTGAATATCTGATCGAAGGATCTGATCTACAGTATGTGCAATTCACATTGCAGCCCGGTGATTCTGCCGTGGGCGAACCTGGAGCCATGATGTATTTGGACGAGGGGATCACCATGGATACTAAATTAGGCGATGGCGCAGGTGAAGGCTTTATTGAGCGTATCACTGGAGCGTTTAAACGCATATTTACTGGTGAGAGTATTTTTTCCACGGTGTACGTAAATCCAACGCAGCGGTCACTGCGTGTAGCGTTTGCCGCGCCATCGCCGGGTCGCATCATGGCCGTGGACTTAGCCGCGAATGGCGGTTCAATCATCTGTCAAAAAAGTGCATTTCTTGCAGGCACTCCGGGGGTAAGAGTGGGTGTGGCATTCAAGAAACGCCTACGTGTCGGATTCTTTGGCGGCGAGGGTTTTATTATGCAAAAGCTCACCGGTGACGGCTTGGCGTTCATACATGCCAGCGGTGCATTGACTGCCATTCAACTTGCGCCAGGTGAAGCGCTAAAGGTTGATACCGGTTGCCTGGCTGCATTGCAAACAACCGCGACCTACGATATCCGTTATGTCGGAAAATTGAAAACGAGCTTTTTTGGTGGTGAGGGCCTATTTCTCGCTTATCTCAAAGGTCCGGGTACTGTGTGGCTGCAAAGCCTTCCAATCAAGCGGTTGAGCGCTAGCCTTGCCGCCGGTTCATTGAGGCAGCGCAGTCCAGCGGGGCGACTATTCTATTTCGCAATTGTGATTCTCGTATTTCTAGTAACGATACTTTCTGAGAATGGTGGAGCTTGACCGGCATTGAAGCCACGCTGTATTCGCCGGAGCTGCCAACCAGAGGGGCGTCATGTCGGCTGAATTTTGAAGGATCGATACTACACATCGATGGGATAGAATTACTTGACGAGTCTGGGTACGCGCCTTCAAAAGCTACTGAAGCCATCGAAATTCCAGTACATGAAATTGTGGTGTCGACAGGTGGCTTTCATGACGACATGCTATTTCTCGGCTGGCTGTATCACAACATTCAGTATTCAGTTGTTATCAGTGATCAACAGGCACAACTTACACTTGCTGATACTGCACCTACTGAGTTGGCGCTCAAACTTAATCGAGGTCGTGGTGAATTACGGTATCACCAAAAAAAATGGAATGCAGTGCTGGCATCACTGGGGGTGTTTGCAGTAGCAATTTTATTTGCCTGGTGGCAGAGCGACTCAATTACGGCATGGCTGGCCACAAAAGTCTCGCAACGGACAGAGGAACGCATAGGTAATGCTATGCTCACGCAGCTGCAATCAAGCAGTGAACTCACTCAGCAAGGTCTGGCCGTAGATACCGTGAAGGAAATCGGGGATCGTTTGACACAAGGTTCACGTTATCACTATCAGTGGTATGTCCAAACGAGTTCCGACGTTAATGCCTTTGCTATACCGGGTGGCATCGTGGTGGTAAATTCCGCATTGATTGAGAAAGCCTCAACAGCGGAAGAACTTGCTGCAGTACTTGCACATGAAGTTCAGCACGTCGAGTACCGGCACACACTGCATCAGATGATTCACAGTGCGGGCTGGGCAGCGGTGTTGGCAATTACGCTAGGTGACGTGAGCGCTATTACCGGGATATTCGCACATCAACTGGGCAATCTTCGCCATAGCCGCAAGCTTGAAGGTGATGCGGATGCAGAGGGACTCAAGGCATTGGCGGAGGCACACATTCCGCTTGATGGCATGCTGAGTTTTATGAAGTTTCTGCAGACTGAAGATGACGAAACCGATGGCACGCCCATCGCACTGCTTAAAACTCACCCCGCGACCAGCGAACGGGTTGCGAATATTGAGAGGTTGATTGGAACCATGGCTTGTGACTGCCAGCCTCTTACCCTTGATTGGCCTGCGGTACATGCATCGCTCGAAAAATAGCCTTCTTTTAGGTTCAAGGAGAATTTCAGAGTCATCCTGAAATCGGTTACAACAACAATCAAAGCAGACATACTACGCGATGAGATATTAATCTCCGGTGAGAATCGGTAACGGATGTAGCTATTCACGCGGAGATTATCGAATAGGCGCACTTAACCTGGCAGTACTGTAGTCGGACTTGTTTCCGCACTGTATCACAGCCATTTGAGACACGTCGATACAGGAAGGCAAGGTCAATGCAACGAATTGAACAAGCGCTGGAGATTTGGGTATTTCTCCTTTTGGCAATGTTCCATGAAGCTCAATACTGGTTCGACGGTGTACGGATTGATCTCTATGCGTCGGAGGAATATCGACTTGAAGCCATAGCGGCATTTAATGCAGCCGATACCTCTAGGGCCGATGAAAATAGCCAAATTCGGGCACTTTACGATAAGCGCGATTTTGAGGCTCTGACGGTAATTGTTGAGCAGGCGGAGGCGGAAACCAAAGCGGGGGATTCGCAGCTGGCGCTCCAGTCCGACATGTACATTTTCAATAGTGACGAAGACGGAAAACGTGAACATCTCGACGCCTGGGTCGAGAGAGCGCCCAATTCTTGGGTGGCCCATGCAGCGCGTGCCGAGTTTCTTGTCGGGGAAGGTTGGCGCGCCCGTGGTACAAAGTCTGTCGGCAAAACGACAAATGAACAATTTGCCCTGATGCGTGTTGCCTTTACTGACGCTGAAAAGGACCTCATTCGAACCATCGAGCTCGAACCTGGTTACGGGGGCTCCTACACTAATTACCTTGAAATTGCGAAAAACAACGTCGGCTCGCGCACAGTATCAGAAATCATGGACATGGCCCTAGCGCAGGACCTCGGTTCGTACTACCTTCGTTACCGCTATCTGAATGCCGTCGATCCCAAATGGGGCGGCAGCTATCGCCAGGTCCGCCGGTTCGCTTTTGAATCGCAAAGTGAACGCGAGCAGGACCCACGTGTCTATTCGCTCCTGGGCGCTGAGCATCGGATGCTCGCCAATCAGGCACGACGAGATGGGGACTTCGAAAAATGCATTGAGAAATTCACAAAAGCGCTAGAATTCGGAGAGTTTACCGACTGGCGTTATGGACGCGCGAAATGTTACGCATCCACAGAACGCTGGGATGAACAGATTGCAGACCTGGAGGTGGTCACTTCCAAGACACAAGAACCCTCGGCCTACTGGCATATTGCAAAAGCACACGCAAAAATGAAGCGATATGACGAGGCTCTATCTAACATAGAACAAGCGATTGCCCTAAACGCGACCGATCCCGCCTATCAAAACTTTGCGGGCTGGCTGCATTGGACGATGGGCAATAAGGATAGCGCCCTACGGGCATTTGCCGAGGCACTCGCTGTCGACCCGCAAGATACCTACGCGGCGGAACAGGCGGCCAATATTCACCTATCGCGGCATGATCGGGAAAAAGCGGTTCCCTACCTGGAGATTGCCGCTCATCAGGGAAAAAACAACCCTAATAGCTGGTACCTTTATGGAGATGTGTTGAAACACCTTGACCGACCGGAACATCGTGAGGCGCTGGCAAAGTATCTGGAGCTGGCAGACCGGAACAATCAGAAGGAATCAGCGCGCATACGGCAAGTGGAGCGGTACCTAGATGGCAAGGGAGATATTGAGTGATTGCCACTGATCGCAGATTTCCACCACAGGTTACACAACCAACCCGACGCATTCGACGAACCCGACGCCTTCCCTGTGGGGAATAGCCCTTCTACACCAAAGTTGGCGTCACGTTCACTCTCCTTGCGCTTTCAGACCTGAAGTCACCTCCCCGGTGTACAAATTTACTTGAGCAATGGCTTCGTCACTTACAACGGTATAAATTGGTTGAACCGTCAGTTCGTTACTCCAATTTACATCAATAGTAACCACTCCCTTGATTTCGCTCTTATTATTAGCTTCCCAAAACCAGGAGCCTTTCATACCGCCCGCGTACTGTTTAAGTTCAACTATAGCCAACTCTTGCGCGGAGGTCTCATCCGTCCATTGCGTTTGATCCAACTGGGGCAGGCTTGGGTCTACCAAAATTCCGGATATATTTATGGTCGCGGCATCGCCAGTAGTAGGGATTCGAACCTTCAGCGCAGATAGTTGATGGGAATTGATATTCTGCATAACATCCAATGTCGTAGTCACATCGCCCACGTCGGTTTGGGCAATACTGAGCCCTTCATTTAGCCGAAACCTTGAGCTATTACTTACCTGTGCCGCAATCAAGTCGTTAATGATCTGCAACTGCTCACTGCCGCTGCCGTTCCTCAAGACTGAGGTTTCACTGCCGTCCAACGGTTCAGTGATATCTAGCCAGATGCCGGTCTCGTATTGGGTAACTATATCTTCATCTTCGCCAATACTACGCTCTGGCGCTGTAGCAATGCGCTCGAACCGTTCCGGGTCAGTTTGTCTCGTTACAACATTGC
>JANPDE010000146.1:0-2734 GCA_031431315.1 Haliea sp. | reverse complement strand
CTTGATGAATGGCGTCCCCTAGGGGGTTCGAACCCCTGTTACCGCCGTGAAAGGGCAGTGTCCTAGGCCACTAGACGAAGGGGACGCAGCGGTCTCCATCAAGAGGCGCGCATTGTAGGAAGACAGGGCGATTGCGTCAAGCCCCGCAGGATGCACTTGCGTAGTGCACGAGCGCTGTCGTTTACCAGAGGAAATGCGGTTACAATTGCGCGCTTATTTGGCCACGCAGCTGTCCCTATCGCAATGATCCCAGCACTGACAATAGAAAACCTCAGCAAGGTGTACGACAACGGCTTTGAAGCCTTGAAAGGGATTAGCCTGACGGTCGAGCAGGGCGATTTTTTTGCCCTGCTGGGTCCCAATGGCGCCGGCAAATCCACCACAATTGGGATCATCTGCTCGCTGGTGAACAAATCCGCAGGTCGGGTTGCCGTTTTTGACGTCGATATCGACCGGGATTTTCCCGCTGCCAAGCGACATATTGGAATCGTCCCACAGGAATTCAACTTTAACCAGTTTGAGCAGTGCATTGATATTGTCGTCAACCAGGCCGGTTATTATGGCCTGGCGCCGGCCCTGGCCAAGGTGAGAGCTGAAAAGTACCTGCGCGAACTGGGCCTGTGGGAGCAGCGTAATACTCCTGCGCGGATGTTGTCCGGCGGGATGAAGCGTCGCCTGATGATTGCCCGGTCACTGGTGCATGAACCGCGCTTGCTGATCCTGGATGAGCCCAGCGCCGGTGTCGACATCGAGATGCGCCGCTCCATGTGGGACTTTCTGCGCAGGATCAACGAGCAGGGCACGACGATTATCCTGACCACCCATTACCTGGAAGAGGCGGAGGCGCTGTGCCGTCATATCGCCATTATCAACCACGGCAAAATTGTGGAGAACACGTCTATCAAGACACTACTGCGCCAACTGAGTCGTGAGACGTTTATACTCGACTGTGTGGAGCGACTGCCGGACGCTATCGCCATCGAGGGCTTCGCGGTGCGCCGGACGGATGACCATACGCTGGAAGTGGAGGTACAAAAGGGACAGCATCTCAACGAGGTTTTTACGGTACTGGGCGCACAAGGCATTCAAATCAGCAGTATGCGTAACCGCGCGAATCGCCTGGAGGAAATGTTTGTCAACCTGGTCGAGGGCGCGGCATGAACCTGCGTGAACAGTACGTCGCGTTTATGACGATACTCAGGAAAGAGATCAAGCGTTACCTGCGCATCTGGACGCAGACGCTGCTGCCTTCGGCGATCACCATGTCGTTGTACTTCGTTATTTTTGGTAGGTTGATCGGTTCCCGTATCGGGGAGATGGGCGGTTTCACCTATATGGAGTTTGTCGTGCCGGGCCTGATTATGATGGCCATTGTGACAAACTCCTATTCGAATGTGGTGTCGTCGTTTTATGGCTCCAAGTTTGGTCACAGCGTGGAAGAACTGCTGGTTTCCCCAGTGTCCAATTTCGTCATCCTGATGGGTTATGTGGTCGGTGGCGTGTCCCGAGGACTGCTGGTCGCCGTGGTGGTTACCCTCGTGTCCCTGTTTTTTACTCATCTGAGAATACACAGTTACCTGGCGGTCGTGGTCGTGGTCCTGATGACCTCGACCCTGTTCGCCCTGGCGGGCTTTATCAATGCAGTGTACGCCAACAGCTTCGATGACATCTCCATCATTCCCATTTTTGTGCTCACGCCGTTGACGTATTTGGGCGGCGTGTTTTACTCGATGGATTTGTTACCCCCATTCTGGGCCAGTGTCTCCAAGCTCAACCCCCTGGTCTACGTGGTGAATGCATTCCGCTACGGTGTGCTCGGTGTGTCGGATGTCAGTCTGCCGTTGGCCTTCGGCATGATCGCTGCTTTTACCGCTGTGGCTTTTGCCTACAGCATGCACTTGCTGAACTCCGGCAAGCGCCTGCGGCAATAGAGCGGTGGTAAAAAATGACGAACGCAAGTTGGTGTTGGGACGGCATACCCCGGTCCTACAGGAATACGCACCCCACATTCTCCACGCCATACCTCGAATAACTGCCCGACAGCATCTAGGCATAGGTACGGCCCTGCCTTTTTATGGGGCAGATTTGTGGCATGCCTATGAAATGTCGTGGCTCGACAGTACCGGTAAACCAGTAGTCTACGTAGGTCGATTTACGGTGCCCGCCAGTTCGCCCTGTATCATCGAATCCAAGTCCTTTAAGTTGTATCTGAACTCACTGAACAATGCCCGCTTTGCCTCGGCAGAGGAGGCGCGAACAACGATTATCAATGACATCAGCGGTGCCGCAGAAGAGGGCGTCGTTCTCCAGCTGCTACGCGTTGGTGATCCGTTGCTGGCTGGCACACGACTACCGGGCACATGTCTGGATGAACTGCCAGTTGAACCCTGGTTTGCAGAGCCACGCGCAGAGCAACTGCAAGTGAAGTCGGGGCGACCTGTCGAGGAAATGCTGTACAGCCACCTGCTGCGTTCACTGTGTCCGGTCACCGGGCAACCAGACTGGGCAACAGTGTGGTTGCACTATCGCGGCGCCGCCCTGGAGCACCGCTCTTTGTTACAGTATATCGTCGCCTATCGCGAGCATCGGGAATTTCACGAACAGTGCGTGGAGCGCATGTTCCGTGATCTCACGCAACGTTGTGCCCCGCAATTCCTGCACCTGCAGGCGTTTTATACACGCCGTGGCGGCCTGGATATCAACCCGTTCCGTAGCACCGACGCCGCCGCGTTGC
>JANPDE010000145.1:0-13100 GCA_031431315.1 Haliea sp. | reverse complement strand
CAGGAAAGCTTCCGCGTAGGATTTTGGGAGGGCAGTCATCGAAAAATTGCCTCTTTAGCTTGAGTCTGCCTCTCAACACCGTGAGGACGCAACGTTTGAAAAACCGCGGGTTCCTGTTGCGCCTGACTGTATGAGCTGCCGGTCGGATTGTCAGGAGTTATTATCAAAAGTGTTGTTTCAACACCTTAGTTAGGCGGCGTATTTGGTTGATTTATTATCGCCGAACAACTCATCAGCCGACAGGATACGCCACCATGGGAAAGAGTAACGCTATTGAGTTTGAAGGTCGAGCGGGAAGTACCGATCCGTTGACAGAACTGTTGCGCACCGGTGCCAGACTGCTCCTCCAAACTCGCGATTAGAGTAGAGATGCTGTCGCATTCTTGAGACAGCATAACTATATGATTTATTGTTGTTATTTTAGTTTTGTTTAAATAACTGTCGTAATTTGCCTACAGTAACATGAAGAATAATCGGTATTTTTTCCGTTTTGTTTGGGACCTCTTAAAGATGCAATCGTAACTATATGTTTTTTTTATTAATTATAGATACTGGTTCATATATTGCGTGGTTTGCGAAAATGCCCAATCTGGGGCATCATAAATCAAAAGAGGGGAAACGTTTTGTCAATTGAATTCAAGGTAGCCACAGATTCTCGAGTATTGGGGCAATATTATGCACTGCGCGAGCGATGCTTTCGGCAAGAGTTGGGTTTGGTCGATTTCGATGGCTCTGAGGATGAGTATGATAGGCAAGGCGTGATCGTTGTCGCGCTCAAGGACGGTAATTGTGTGGGTGGTGCGCGGATAACTTCGCATATCACTCTGATTAGCCAATTGGAATTGCTGGAACTTGATCAGAGGACCTGTTGTATGTGGGAGCGCTTTGTCATGGATCCGACGGAGCGATCGGTATCTTTGGTTCGTGAGTTTAGTGCCAACCTGATACAAATCTCTCTTGACAGCGGCTTTCAAAACGCAATGGTATTAAGTTCACTGCGCAACGCGCGATTTTATCGACGCTGTCACACCGCCTTAGGAGTGGGATTTCAGATTCATCGTCCAGTACCACATTGCGCGCGGGGAGCTTTTGCCGGATTGGAACACTACCTTTCGATTTCTTATCTGGAACACCGGCAACCTCTGCGATTGGTCATTTAACCCGCCTAACGTTGTCCTAGTTGTCGCCGCCCCTCGGAGTTAACATTGCTAATGCCTGAAGGGCACGAAAAGTATTGAGACCGCATTGATGTGGCGCAGGCGATGCATTGTATTGTCAGAAACAGCTCTCCGATTTGACACCGAATTACGCCTTCTGAAAATCGACGTGCTTGGGTGCTATCGTATTTTGGCCTTTGCTGAGCGGACTACATAATGGATAATCAAGTCTGATCAGACACAAGAGTTTTATCGATGTTAGTACTCTGTACTTAACATGGCCATAGCATTGTTCATTCGTGAAAATATGAGAAAACAAGAATGAATCCGTTTTTTCGTAGTGTATCGATCCTGCTTGTGAGTTGCGTGCTGTTCGCGTGTGGTGAAGACCTTGCCAGCAAGGATCACTACAAAAAAGCTACGGCATTTGTCGAACAGGCTGATAACACATCTGCGATTATCGAGTTGAAAAATGCGCTTAAGAAAGATGTCAATAACACGCGGGCACGAGCACTGCTCGGAAAGCTGTATTTCGAGACTGGAGCTTACGAAGATGCCGAAAAGGAGCTCTCGCGGTCCCTCTCCGCAGGAGTGGACGTAGTCAGTGTCACTCCGATTCTATCTCAAGTCCTGTTGGGTTTGGCCAACTACAAGCGCCTTGATAGCCTTAGTGTAGACGGCTTGGATCCGGAAAATCGCTCCACAGTGCAGGCGGCGAAGGGCCTATCCATGGCTTTTCGTCATGATCTGGTCGCCGCGACTGAGATCATGGAAACAGCTATGCAGAATGAGCCGACCTCACCCTACGCCCAGGTGGCTGCGGCGCGGCTGGCCATGGAGAAGGAGAATTTTGAGGACGCTCGCAGCAAACTGAAGCAGGTATTTGCAAAAAATCAACAGTATGCGCCAGCGTGGAGTTTACTGGGAGATATTGAGAGTGCACAAAAACATCCGCAACAAGCAGAGCTTGCCTATACCCAGGTCATTGAAATTACAAGCGGGGGTAGTTTCGAAGCTCGAGCCAACCGGGCATTGATGCGGATCTATCAGCGCAACTTCGAGGGTGCGTATGCAGATTTGTCCTATTTGGGGATGTCTCACGGCTCAGTGATGAGCATGCACCCGGGCGTACAATTTGCCTGGGGATTGTATTATCTTCAAGATAAACAGATTGACGCTGCTGGGAGAGCCTTTGAACTGGCCGCCCAATTCTCCGATTTGTATCCCCAATCCTTGTACTATCTAGCGGCGATTAATCTAGAGCAGGGATTTGTCGAACTGGCCAAGAGTAATGCCTATCGTTTTCTCGGTTTAGTACCCGGCAGTGTGGCGGGTACTAAATTAGCGGCAAAACTTGAACTCGGACAAAAAAACTATAGCAAAGCTGAAAAGTTGCTGTCACCGCTTGTTGCTGTACGTTCTGATGATAGTGAAGCAATGAATCTTCTGGCGAGCGCGCTTTTGGAGCAAGGCAAAAGTGGAGAAGGCGTCGAGTATTTGGCTAAGGTCGCAGAACTGCAACCCGATTCGGCGGAGGCAAAGGCTCGGCTAGGGGTTGGTTTTCTCGCGGCTGGGTCAGAGAACTTGGGGATAGGTACGCTGAAGTCCATTCTGGAAAACGACCCGAGTTACGAGCAGGCCGACATACTCATCGTGTTGAATTATTTGCGTCAGAACAAGGTGGCGGAAGCTGTTCGCGCAGCACAGGATTATCAAAAGCGTAATCCAGAAAGTGCTACTTCTTATGACTTGTTGGGACGCGCTTACGCTGCGAACAAGGATATTAATTCTGCAAGAGTCACATTTGAAAAAGCGCTGGAGCTTCGACCAGGAGACCCTGGAGCTGGTAATAGCCTTGCGAATTTTTCGCTTGTCGAAAATGATTATCAGGCTGCGCGTAATTACTATCAACAGGTTTTACAGCACAATCCCGATCACATGCAAACCCGAATGAAAGTTGCAGCTTCCTATGCTGTCGAAGGCAAGGAACAAGAAATGTTGGATAGTCTGCAGAGCATTCTCGCAGCATATCCGCGGGCATTCGAACCAAGGCTGGTTAAAGCGAGATACTTTATTGCCAAAGGGGAGTTGGAAAAGGTAGCGCCTTTGTTCGAAGAGCTCACCGAGGAGCAAATGCAGCATCCGGATGTACTGGTGACGCTGGCAGGCTTCGAACTGGCAGGAAGTCGATATAACCAGGCGCTGGGTACTCTGGGAAAACTGGTCGAAGAGTATCCGAATGTGAGCCAATACCACTACATGAAAGCCAAAGCCTATGCAGGGCTGGGCGACATAGAAAAAATTACTGCCGAGCTGCAGCGAACAGTTGAATTGGATCCCAATCATTTCTACGCAAAGATAGCATTGGCTCGATTGGCATTGCTTTCGAATCGCATGGATATATTTGAGGAAAAATTAACTGAGTTAATTGAAATAGCTCCGGATAATTCTGATGTTATGAAGCTCGAAGTTGCATCGGCGCAAAAGAAGGGGGATAGCAAGTCGGCCATGCAGTTACTGGAGACCATCTATGCACGAGAGCCTTCAACCGGTAACGTGATCGCGCTGGCGATGTATCGCCGGTCACTCGGGGACATTAAGGGCGGGATTGAACAGCTGCAACATTGGCTTCAGGATCACCCCAAAGACATAACAGTGCGAGAAAAATTGGCAGAAGTCTATAGTAGCAATAAGCAGATTGGCGGTGCTATCTATCAGTATCGATCGATTCTCGAACTAAACCCGAATCATATAATCGCGCTAAATAATCTCTCTTGGTATTTGCTCAATGATGATCCAAAGCAGGCACTTGCCTATGCCGAAAAAGCAATAGAACTGTCTCCGGAGTCAAGCTCAGTGCTGGACACTCTGGCAGTAGTGCAACTGAAAAATAACAGTATACTCGAAGCCAGGCGATCCATAGATCGCGCAATTGATTTAAACCCTACAAGTCCCGAAATGCGCTTTCATGAGTCCCAGATCAAGGCCGCGGAAGGGGATACCAAAGGCGCAATCCTGGCGGTGAATGAACTTCTAGAGCAGCATGCAAATTTTTCGGAGCGTCCGGACGCTGAGGCATTTCTCGAAAAATTGACAGCGAATTGAGCAAGCGCAAATAAGATACGCTCCAGGGCCCTGTGTGGAGTTCAGGCTTTTAGCCCTAATCTCTCCAACAAGCTGTAAAGTGTGGGTCTGGTAATGCCCAGTGCATTAGCTGCGTCAGATATATTTTGGTTGCTGTGATTCATTGCTCGAATTATTGCCTTGCGTTCCGCTTCCTCCCGGACTTCCTTAAGATTTAACGGCATGGGCTCCATATTGATGCCTCCCAACTCCAGATCCTCCACACTGACCTGATTGCCCTCAGCCATGATCACGCCCCGTTTTATCCGGCTCTCGAGTTCGCGCACATTACCGGGCCAGTCATACGCTTCCATAGCCGCTATCGCTTCGGAGGAAAAATCCATTACGGAGCTACTATATTCCTTGCTCCAGAGGTTCAGGAATGATTTGGCCAGAACCAGTATGTCACCATCACGATCCTTTAGTGGTGGTATTTCCAGCACGATTTCACTAATTCGGTAGTACAAGTCTTCCCGGAATAAACCCTTTGAGATCAATGCGCGCAAATTTTGGTGAGTCGCGCACAGAATTCTCACATCGACGGGTATTTCCCTGCGTCCCCCGATGCGCTCAACAACTCGTTCCTGTAGGAAGCGCAAGAGCTTGGCTTGTAGTTCCATGGGCAGGTCACCTATTTCGTCTAGAAATAGCGTTCCCTGGTCGGCATACTCAATTTTCCCGGGAGTTTGCTTGGCCGCTCCAGTAAATGCCCCTTTTTCGTAGCCGAATAACTCGCTCTCCAGGAGGTTCTCGGGAATGGCAGCACAATTAATAGCCACCAACGGTTTGTGGGCTCGTGGGCTCAATTCATGCAGCGCATGGGCGCAGCGTTCCTTACCCGTCCCACTCGCACCCAAAAGTAAAGTGGTGATATTTGAGGGGGCAATTTTCTCAATTGTACGACAGACCTTGAGCATTTGCGGACTGGTCGTGATAATTCCCCTTAGAGGCATATTTTGATCATGTTTCTGTAATCTGCGATTTTCAAGCTCCAACTCATACACGTGGTATGCGCGATGGACGAGCAGGGCAAGTAGCTCCGGGTCAGCCGGCTTCTGGTGAAAATCATACGCGCCTAATGCGATGGCCTTCACTGCATTGGCGCGGTCATTATCTCCAGTAACAATAATGACTTTGGTTTCGGGTATCAGAGACAGAATATCGCTGAGTGTCGCTAGCCCCTCTGTCACACCGCCGGGGTCTGGTGGAAGCCCCAGGTCCAATAACACAACTCCGGGTTGTATACGGCGCAGCTGGTTGATCGCATCGGTGCGATCACCGCTGACCGTTACCTCGAAGCCGTCAAACGCCCACCGCATTTGACTTTGCAGTCCTTTGTCATCTTCCACCACCAGCAGGTGCTTCCTTTCGTTTTTCACAGTATGTTTACCTTGTTTGGTGTGTATGCATCTTCAAGTGCCGTCTCCTCTGCGCAGGGTATACGCACGCGAAATATGGAACCTCGTCCCGGAGTGCTTTGTACGCTGATATTGCCGCCGAGGCCTCGAATAAAATCGCGACTCTCGAATGCTCCGATGCCCATGCCGGTCAGTCCCTTGGTAGAATCAAAGGGTTTGAAAAGGCGATACCGTATGAAGTGCTCATCCATGCCAATGCCGCTATCCTCGATTTCAACCACAGCGGCGCCATGATTGCGGAGCAGGCGGATTACAACTTGACCGTCCTTGTCGGTGGCCTCCTGTGCATTTTGTATCAAATGTCCAAATACAGTGTGTAGCCGTTCTCGGTCGCAAGTCAGTGTAAAGTTACTCTCCGCCAAGGTGAATTCAGGAACGGGTGCTCGAAGCTTGCTTTCCGCTACAACCCTTTCGAGCAATTCCACGAGTTCAAATTTCTGTCGCTCGGTTTGCCCCGTGTCGCTGCGCAACTGTGCCATCAGTTTGCTCATACGACTTACGGTGTTACTGACGGTATTCACCATATCGTCGATAAACTCAGGATTGTGTTTGTGCTTTTGCGCATTGGCGACCATGAGCGAGAGCTGCGCCAGAATATTCTTGAGATCGTGAATGACATAGGCCGACAAGCGGTTAAAAGCCTCAAATTGGCGCGACTCGACCAGCGCTTGGTCCGCTTGGAATTGTGCCAAGTGGCTTGCCGCCTGTCGCCCAGCCAGTTTGAGAAGATCGCGGTCCTCCCAGTTTAGATCGCGCACCAGTTCTGATTCACGCAGTAGGAGAATGCCTTGGAGGCGATCGCCGAATAATAGGGGGATTATGATCCATGCGCGAGAAATAGCTGTTAGTACGCTTGGCAATTCGAGATTTCGATACACATCTGGAGCAGTTCGCCACTCCCGCAGATCAACAATCCATCCGTGTGTTTGCAGCCATTTGGACAGCTCGTGCAAATCTATATCCGTATCGGGAGGTGGCATCTCCCAATTTGCGACTATATTAAACCTTCCGTCCTCGGCTTTACTCCATAGAATACCTGCCGGACTTTTGGCAAGATTGGCGACAGCTCGAGTAATGTTTTCAGGAATATCTTTATTGCCACTTGCCAATATTTCTGTAAATTGTAACCACTCAATGCGGTAGTCATATTTGTAGCTAAAGAAATTCTTGCTAAGCCAGACTCGGGTACGGGCACGTATCTGTCCTGAGAAGAGCAGTACAATCAGGATAAGGCCGGAAGCGCAGAGAAATGCAATCTGCAAAACGCCACCCCAGCTACCACCGAGATAGCGTATGAAGTAGGCGGCCAGGGCCATAGTAATCAAGTATATTCCTGAAGCCATTAAGGTAAGTGAATGAAAGGCAACGTGGCGGGAGAGGTGAACGCCTTGGATGTTATCTTGCGCTTCATCGCGATCAGTGCGACTTATGCTGATTGCCATCAGGAGGGCGGCCATTGTGGTTACTATGCCCCGAGCCTGCCACACGTTACTATCCAGTTGGCGAAAGAGTAGACCCTCCGCATACATGAAGAAATCGAAAGTGAACAAGATTCCCAGACCAAGACAAAGATGCTTGGTTGCCCAAAGTTCCTCTTCATTACTATTGCGGAATAATTGTTCGAGCAGCAGCATGCCAGCTATGGACATAGCGATCCATGCACTGAAGCTTGCATACATGGAAAGATCGTAGAAAGGAGCCAGTTCTTCCCCCAGTCGCTTAGCAGCGAGCAGAACGATCAGAATCATGCAGGAGACAAAAGTAAACCAAGGGATCCAACGATTGGAAGCCAGTATGTGATCCGTGCCTCGTAGCCTCAAACCAATAAGTTTTAGCAGCACGAAGATCCAAGCAGCATTGCGGGCTACCTCGGACAGCTGTATGAGTAGAATTCTGGGCTCGACGAGTACAGTGGAGACTGTGACATTTGCGGCCCAGAGTGCGGTCAGCGTACTGGCTGCCAGTAACGCACTACCCAGCGGATTATTACGTCGGGCAATGAATACCAGGACAAGCAGAATAATATAGGCGAGGAATGCCGTACCGTAGCTGTACAAGCCGATATTGCTGAGTATGCCCGTCTGTGCTTCTAATTCTAAACTCACTAATTCGTGTACCAAGTCACGTTCCGCGATAGCGGTACCTTACGGGAAACACTATACTCCTGCTACATTAGTGTAAATGCCGTCAGGAAATAAGTGAGATGCGCCGCACACAATAATTGGTACGCTCACTGAAGCGTAGTTGGAAGGGTCCGTTCATTGTCTACGTCTGCCTACGGGGCACTAAAGTTAAAACTCGCACAGAGGCCGTATCGGTGGCTGGTTACAGGTGCCGCTGGATTTATTGGGTCCCATTTGGTGGAGAGGCTACTTACGCTGCAACAGGATGTTGTCGGGTTGGACAATTTTGCGACGGGTTCTCCGGCTAATCTTGATGCTGTCCGGATCAGGGTCGGAGAACAGAACTGGTGTCGGTTTTCCTTCATGGAAGCGGATATATGCGACCCAGATGCCTGTCGAGACGCCGTCCAAGGAGTGCACTATGTGCTACATCAGGCAGCATTGGGTAGTGTACCGCGCTCCATCGCCGACCCCTTGCGTAGTAACCGCGCTAACGTCGAGGGGTTTCTGACCGTACTGGTAGCGGCTAGAGATGCCAATGTGAAACGCTTCGTCTATGCCGCATCATCCTCCACCTACGGAGACCATCCGGGATTGCCGAAGATCGAAGAAACCATTGGCAAACCCTTGTCTCCCTATGCGGTCACCAAGTACGTGAATGAACTCTATGCTGATGTATTTTCACGTAACTATGGCTTGGACAGTGTCGGCCTGAGATATTTTAATGTATTCGGCCCTCGTCAGGATCCACAAGGTGCTTATGCCGCGGTGATTCCCCGTTGGTTTGAGCAGCTTTGCAATGGATTTGTACCGCAAATCAATGGTGATGGCGAAACCTCCAGGGATTTCTGCTTTATCGAGAATACTGTGCAGGCAAATTTGCTTGCGGCGACGAGTGAAAATTCGCAAGCTTGTAATCGAGTGTATAACATTGCCATAGGGGCTCGTACCACACTGAATGAATTGTTCTACACAATTCGCTCACTATTGTCTGAGGTAGTGGGGGTCGAGAAAATTGAGCCACAATATGCAGATTTTCGTGCAGGGGATGTGCGCCATTCCCAGGCAGATATCAGCAGGGCTCGCGATCTGCTTGGTTACTATCCTACGCACACAGTAGCACAAGGGCTAGCGGTCACAAGCGAATGGTTTTTAGCGAATCAGAGATAAGGGTTGATAGGGAATGGAAACATCGCACACTATTGCAATTGTCGGATTAGGATATGTCGGACTTCCACTGGCAGTCGCATTCGGTCGCTTGCGCCGAACTATCGGCCTGGATCTGAATGAAGAAAAACTTGCCCATTATAGACTTGGTTTTGATCCCAGTGGCGAAGTGGAGCCCCGGCAGCTCGCCCAGGCGAGTATGCTCGAGTTTACCAGCGATGCCAGTAAACTGTCCGAGGCGAAGATTATAATTGTGGTCGTGCCCACACCTATTGATCAGGCACGACGGCCTGATCTCTCGCCGCTGGAAGGTGCTTGTCGCGCAGTGGGTGCACACCTGCAGCCAGGAGCCATAGTAATCTTTGAATCGACAGTCTATCCCGGGTGCACTGAAGAAGTCTGCGTACCATTACTTGAGAAAGCATCCGGATTACCTTGGGCTGGAAGAAATGCGCAGGTTACTGAGGGCGGATTCTATGTCGGTTACTCCCCTGAACGAATCAATCCGGGCGACAAAGAGCATCGCCTGGAAACGATCACCAAAGTCGTTTCAGGCGATACGCCGGAGACGCTCGAGACAGTTGCCAGTCTGTATAGTGCAGTGGTCAAGGCTGGTGTTCACCGTGCGGGCACTATTAAAGTAGCCGAAGCGGCTAAGGTTATAGAGAACACCCAGCGTGATCTTAATATTGCGCTTATGAATGAGTTAGCCCTGATTTTCAACCGCCTCAATATTGATACTCTTGATGTGCTGGAAGCCGCGGGTACCAAGTGGAATTTCCTCCCGTTCAGACCAGGTCTGGTCGGAGGTCACTGTATCGGGGTCGATCCTTATTACCTGACCTATAAGGCCGAGGCGGTGGGGCACCATCCGCAGGTAATCCTTGCTGGGCGTAAGACCAACGATACCATGGGCAAGTTCGTGGCTGAGCAAACGGTAAAACGCCTGGTGGAGCAGGGACATCGGGTAAGTGGCGCCAAAGTCGCTGTGCTGGGCTTGACCTTTAAGGAAAACTGCCCTGATTTACGCAATTCCAAGGTGATAGACATCATCGAAGAGCTTCAAGAGTACTGCTGTGAGGTGGTGGTGCACGATCCTTTGGCGCATCCTGCGGAAGCGCAGGAGGAATATGGGATTGCACTCTGTGCATTGGAGGATTTAAGGAATTGCCAGGCTGTCATTCTAGCTGTTCCACACGCGCAGTATCTGAAATGGAGTGTGGCCGAATATGGGGCGATGATGGACCCAAGAGCCACATTGATAGATATTAAGTCAGTGTTAGACAGGGGAGCGCTCGCAGCAGCCAACCTGAACGTTTGGCGTTTGTGATACCCGGTCGGCAGAAAGGCCAACGCCTATATCTTTCCCGTTCCGCCATGTTCCACAGATGACACCTCATCGTTGAACCGTCGCATCCAAGCTTTCCTCACCAGGTGAGGTACTAGCAGGTACAGCGGCATGCGCAAAAAATGCGAACGCACGTACAATAGATTGAGCGCCATTCCAGTATACGGCAGCGTGCATTGTGGATGATCGGGTCGAAATGCTCGCAGAAACAGGAAATCCATGAGCGGTTTACGCAGCGACCTTGCCCAGCTGCCCGCTTCTTCAATAATGCGCTCAGGCAAGGGGGTGCCAAAAATCTGTTGTGCATAGCTCAGGCCGTGAAAAAGTGAAACCAGTAAGTCTAGTTCCCGCGCTCTTGCTACCAATCCATTCCAGAACATTGGGTCGCGGTCGGGAAAATCCCGCAGCATTCGATCCAGATCCCAGAGGTCGCGCAAACCATGGTGGAATTCACCCTCGTGAAAAAGATGGGTGGCGCTGTGGATGACCATATCCTGCAAGGAAAGCGTAAAAATCCCTGGTTTGATCTCGAGCAAATTTTCAAAAAGCAGGCTTGCATCGACATTCGGCCCGGCAGTTGGCGGCAAAATGTTGTGATGCAGATCCAGTGTCGTCCCGCGCTTCTTATTAATGAGCGGTGGAATCTCATGACCCCACTGGCGATAGTAGCGATCATTGTAGGTGTTGACGAAACTGCTTTCCCAGCCGCTTGCATTTAAAATCTTTTCTGCCGCGTCGATACGTCGATGGGGAACGATGATGTCAATGTCGGTGATGAGGCGGCCTCGGCCGACTGGTAGTCCAGCCAATATGTACGCTGCGCCCTTAAGTAGCACCAGTTTTTCACCAATGGTTTCCAGCGCCAATTTTACTTTTTCGCTATCGAAGACAAGATCCCTTTTCTGTTTCTCATGGATGATCAGTGCCGACTGAAAATGACGAGTGATTGCCGCAGGAAGTTGCGAGTACACTCCGGTGAGTTGTAGTTCAATGGCGAGGGAGGCAAGGAGCCCGGAACTGCGCGCTTGGGACAGCAGCTGGTTTATTTGGTTATTGTCTAGATTCGCGATGCCATGCGGATTGAGCAACAGTTCCTGTAGCGAAAAGCTCATGATGCGACCTGCAGACCAGGCAAATCGTTCACGCGCGCAACTGCCCAATTCAGGTCGTGGTAGACCAGATCGTAACAATCCACGTTGTCGATGAGCGTTCTCATGGCCTCAAAACCCACTTCACTAAGCAAGCTGTAGTTGAATGCATGATATGCGGCCAGGATGAAGCTATCAGTGCGTCGACGCTGAGTAAATTGCTGGGTTTCGTCTTTTGCGTAGCGGGGAAAGATCATCGCTGTAGCCTTCACGTTCTCCATCTTGTGACTGTCAGGTTGCAAATCTGCTTTTAGGTGCGCAACAACGCCCTTGTGCGTCTTTTTGCTGACGGGACCAAATACGGCACTCGACGAGAATGCTCTGATAACTTCAATGCTTTCGTTTTTCAGGCTAACGGGACGACACAATGGTACTATCTCGGCGGTATTCGGCGGAATCATGGCGTGTTCATCCGATAGTACTCGCCAGCCACTCAGGCCCAGTGCGGCGCAGAGAGTACTTTTACCGGCGCCTGGGATGCCTGGCATGATGATGGCAGAGTCACCCATGGCGACTGCCGCGGCATGTAGTTTCAGGTACTCGTTGGTGTGCAGGGATACACACCAGTTCATGCCCCATTCAAGGAAAGCGTATGCCTGTCCGGTCGGTATGGTGTCAAACGGACTTTTTCCATCAAAGATGAATTCGGCCTCGCCTCGCATGCGATGGGAAAGTCCCCCGCGCAGGATAGCGACGTTAAAGTCGACAAAATCGCTGGGCTGCGCTAGCTGGAAGTCGGCATAGAGCACTTCTAGTCCCGCGGCGACTGCTGGCACGTTGCTTTGAACATTGTAGATATAGGGGCCGACACGCAGGGGCATTTGCCCGCGTTTCAGTCGTTGATGAAAGTCATCTGCAGATAGGTGACTGAGGAGTTGCATCTATTCGCAACGCAGGATATCGAGAGCAACCAATTCCCCGAGCACGCCCGAAACTGCCTCTTCCAGGTCAGCGGAATCTCCCAAATCGATACTGGGTGAAATTTTATTTACCAATTCCTCTGTTGTCAGCGACTGATCACCCAGTTGTTGCATGAGATAGGCCGCGAAATCGCTAATCAGGTGGGTATCTCCGCTGTGCGAATCGAAATACACCACTGTGCTCTCGTTGCTGCTATAAAATCGACCTACGGAATCATTCCGCCATTTCATATAAATCAATTCGTTGGCGCACAAGTGGCAATTATTCCAAAAGGCCAACCGCATGGCTAGCAGTTTGACTTTGGCGAGAGGATCAGGAATTCGACGCGATGTAACTTTGTGACGCCCGCCCTATCCGAGCACAATGCTCGCTATAGGGTTGGGCAATCTATTGGTTGGGTTGGGCAATTTCTGCCTTGAATGAGAATAATATCATCGAGTGATCCGGGTTGCGTGCAGGTGCTTCGTCCCCCATTGCGTCCCAGGTAGTCGGGTGGATCTGCAATACGGTGGATTTCTGTCGCCAGGCCTACGTTGTGCCCGGGCCTCGTCCCTGCAGGTGACGAAATGAACATGCCTGTTGCCGGGTTGAATGAGTTCAGGGTTGCCACCGACATGGTACCCAGGCACTGGACTCCCCAAGCGGACCGATTGCCCAGTGACAGGAGCACCGCGCCGCTCGCCAGCGCAGTGCGC
>JANPDE010000144.1:0-1736 GCA_031431315.1 Haliea sp. | reverse complement strand
ACCAGCAACAAGCACTGGCGGAGATGCCGGCTGCTTTGCGCGCCAGAATCGAGGGGCGTACAGCGCTGCATTCTGCGGGCGCGGCCTACGCGCCTGACGGCATGTATGGGGAGAAGGATAAGTCCGCCGGACGCAGCATGGCGATTCGCTTTTCGGAAGATGCCAGGGACGTGTATGGCCACCCCTTTATCCTCAGGCACCCTGAAAGTGGTCGAGAGACCCTGCTCGGCTGCATAGGTTACATCGTTGGCGTGGAAGGCATGGCCGATGATGAAGCCCTGCAGTTGCTGCTGGATCTGCACGAGTGGCAGACCCGGGAGGAGTTCCAGTACACCCACTCGTGGCAGGAGCACATGTTCGTGATCTGGGATAATCGCAGTGTGTTACACAAGGCCAACGGCGGGTATGCCGGTTATGATCGCGTACTGCACCGGATTACAGTCGCGAGAGATCCCCAAAAGTATCTAAAATTGTTAAACTAATGCCCCACTACCTGCAACAGGATGCCAATAATATGCGCAATAAAATTCTTACAGCGATGTCCGCCACCCTGGCCATCACCCTTATTGGTTGCGCCAGCACTGACCCGATGACGGGCTCGACGCGCAACGAAGTTATTTCGGTCCAGTACGGCAGAATCGAGAATGTTCAGCAGGTTGCGATGGCGCCGAACTATGGCGCGGGTGCCTTGATCGGCGGTGCAATTGGCCTGCTGGCAACGGCGACCCATTCGGGCGCCTCGCAAGTGGCAGGTGCTGCAGCTGGCGCTGGACTGGGAGCCCTTATTTCAAAAGAGACCGCTGGCAGCGCGGAAAAGTTCACGGTGCGCCTGGTGAATAACAGTACTATTGATATCGTGACGGAAAATCAGGACCTCCAACTGGGCGACTGTGTCTCAGTCGAGCAGGGACAGCATGCGAATCTCAGGCGAGTGTCATCGGTGATGTGTTCGACCCCGCCTTCAGACCCGGCCTACCCATCCATAAACGCAGCGGCAGTAAAAGAGTCGCAGGAGTGCCAGGAAGTGAAGCGCGAGCTGCTGAACGCTACCACCGAGCAGGCAACCAGCATCGCCTATAAAAAAATGCAGGCTTTCTGCCAGAGCTAGCAGTGCCAGCGAGTAAGTAACTGAATCCCGCCATGGAAAAAATTGCCCACGCCATTGTAAATCCGGTCAACTCCCTGAATCTGTTATCCAAGGCTGACATGGACGGCCTCACGAGTAGCGGAGTTGATTTATTCGCACTGTTTCGACACTGCGCGCTGGCCATTCTGAACACCGATGGGGAAAAAATAGATTCACCCGAGCCCGATGTCGACTACTCTGACTTCGATATTCGACTGATACCGCAGCCGCGCGGCCTTAGCATTGAGTTGTTCAATGCGCCACCGCAGTCGTTTGTCGATGGCAAGATGATTCGTGGTATCCAGGAACACTTGTTTTCGGCGCTGCGCGATATCGTGTATACCGATTTTAAAATTACCGCCGCCCTAACCCAGCCGCCGACGTCTGCCCAGACGACCAACACGGTTTTTCGTATCCTGCGCAATGCGCGCGTGGTACGTCCCGATCAACCGCCCAGGATGGTGGTCTGCTGGGGGGGGCACGCGATCCCGCGCGCCGAGTATGACTATGCCAAACACGTGGGTTATGAGTTGGGGTTGCGGGGCCTGGATATTGTCACCGGTTGCGGTATCGGGGCCATGAAGGGACCGATGAAGGGCGCAGCGGTGGG
>JANPDE010000143.1:0-5543 GCA_031431315.1 Haliea sp. | reverse complement strand
GTGCCACCATCGAAACCTGGACCGTGGGCTTCGGCCGCGAGGGACCCAAACGTGGCATTGTGATTGCACGCAATGACGCTGGAGAACGTATCGTCGCCAACACGACCAACGATCCAGATACCCTGAACCAACTGATAGCGCAGGAGCCGATCGGGCAGCGTGGCACTGTGCGCGTCGATAATGGGCACAACATCCTGGAGCTGTAGGTCGGGCGATTTCATCATTTGAAATCCTCATGTACTTGCACACACGCCTGTGTGCTATACTGTTCATATGACACATTATTTGCGTCATGTGAACTACCCGCATCAGGGAGATAACCAATGGGCGACAACAGCATGCGTTTGAGGGTCAACAACTCGGCCGCGAAGAAGCGGGTAGCCTTCCTGAACAGCCTGGCGAATCCATTAGATGATCCGCAGACGCAAGCTCTGGAAGAGGCTACCCCGTACGCCATGTACTTTGGATTCAAGGTGCACAAAGGGGGCTCATTCAATATCGTTGAAAAAGTCAGGGCAGGCATCCCATTAGCCGCGGGGAGGAAGCTGGCCCACCACCTGGGTGTAGACTCTAATGAGCTGTTCATTAGTTACATTGGCATGTCGCGTTCGACATTGATGCGACGCGAAAAGCAACCAACGCCCCGCTTCAACCCGGACGAGTCTGACAAACTGGTGCGCTACGCTTATCTTCTACACCAGGCAAAACGGCTTATGGAGGGAAACGAGGAAGCAGCCCGGGAATGGCTGAACTCGCCGTCTGCCGCGCTCGGTGGCGAGACGCCGCTAGCTTGCGCCACCACCGGGGTCGGCGCTCGCCGCGTGGAAGACTTGCTCACCGGACTTGAGTACGGCATGTTCACCTGATGCGGGTCTATCGCATCGCCAAGGCCATCCATAGTTCCACCGGCGCACAGATGATGTCAGGGACAGGCGGCTTATACGGCAGCGCCCGCTGGCATACAAAAGGCCGCGCGATTATCTACACCGCCACATCACTGGCCTTGGCGACTCTGGAGATCGCGGTCAACCTGAAAATGGCAAGTGTTATCCTGGCCTACCGCATCCTCGAAATAGAAGTACCGGATAAGCTGGTGGTGAAAATAGAACTCCCCATGCTCCCCCCGGGCTGGGACCGCAAAGACGGCGAGCCACTGCTGGCCCGCTCTATCGGAGATCGCTGGCTGGCAAGTCAGGTCAGCGTGGGACTTCTAGTGCCCAGCGCCGTCATTCCACAGGAGTACAACGTTCTGCTCAACCCGACACACCCACAGTTTAATCAAGTCACCTATGGCGACCCCCTCGACTTCCCTTTTGATGCGCGGATCAAGGCATAGACACTTTTATCCAGCCCTGACCCGTAAGAGCCAGTCGCATCATTATCCTCTATACTGCGGTGCCTACTGTCGGAACTGGACTGCCACCATGGAACCTTCGTTAAATTCCTTCGACACACTGTCCTCGCTCGTATTGAACGGCAAAACCTACACCTATTATGCCGTCAATGGGGGCGAGCTGGCGCACCATGCCACCGTCCGCCGACTTCCAGTGTGCAGCAAGATCCTGCTGGAGAATCTACTGCGACATGAGGACAGCATCAGTTGTACTAAACAAGACATCGCAATCCTGGCGGCCAGCGCCGGTAATGGCTCCGATCAGGAAATTGCCTTTCACCCCGCGCGCGTATTGATGCAGGATTTTACCGGTGTGCCCGCCGTGGTGGATCTCGCTGCCATGCGCGACGCCCTCGTCAGGCGCGGCATCAATCCACAGAAGATCAACCCACTGTCGCCGGTGGACCTGGTCATTGATCACTCGGTGAGTATCGACAAGTTCGCCACCAGCACCGCGTTCGCACAAAACGTCGCGCTGGAGATGCAGCGCAATCACGAGCGCTACCAGTTCCTGAAATGGGGCCAGGGTGCCTTCAACAACTTCAGGGTAGTTCCCCCGGGCACCGGCATCTGTCACCAGGTCAACCTGGAGTACCTGGCGCAAGTCGTGTGGCAACAGCCTGGCGCAGGCGGCGTCCTTGCCTACCCTGATACTCTCGTCGGCACCGATAGCCACACCACCATGATCAATGGCCTCGGTGTACTGGGCTGGGGCGTGGGCGGCATTGAAGCGGAAGCCGCCATGCTGGGACAACCCATCTCAATGCTGTTACCAGATGTCGTGGGTTTCGAGCTCACCGGAACCATGCGCGAGGGTATTACCGCCACCGATCTGGTCTTGCAAGTGGTACAGATGCTGCGGGCTCACGGCGTGGTGGGCAAGTTTGTGGAATTTCATGGCAGCGGGCTAGATCAGTTGCCATTGTCCGACCGCGCCACCATCGCCAACATGGCGCCCGAGTACGGTGCGACCTGCGGCTTTTTCCCGGTCGACGCGCAGACGCTCACCTACCTGCGACTCACCGGTCGCGACGACACTACTGTCGCGTTGGTGGAAGCCTACTGCAAAGCCCAGGGCATGTGGCGCGATGAGCATTACCTCACGCCACACTTTGCCGCGACACTACACCTTGATATGTCCACGGTTGAACCTAACCTGGCAGGACCACGCCGGCCCCAGGACCGTGTGGCCGTGCGCGACCTGCGTCGTGCCATCGACGAATACATCACACTGGATGGCAAAGCGGGCCAGCTGGACACCGCGTTCCCGCTCGAAGGCGGCACCACATCCCTGCACCACGGCGATGTGGTGATCGCGGCGATTACCTCCTGCACCAATACGTCCAATCCCGCAGTGATGATAGGCGCCGGACTGGTCGCACAAAAAGCCCTGGCGCGCGGCCTGCAACGCAAGCTCTGGGTAAAATCCTCACTGGCACCTGGATCGAAAGTGGTCACCGACTACCTCACCAGGGCCGGCCTGCAAGCTTCATTGGATGCGCTGGGCTTCAACCTGGTGGGCTACGGCTGCACCACCTGTATCGGCAACTCCGGCCCATTGCCAGAGGCAGTGGAAAAAACCATTACGGATAACGATCTGGTCGCCTGCTCGGTGCTGTCCGGCAACCGCAACTTTGAAGGCCGTATCCACCCGCTGGTCAAAGCCAACTGGCTGGCCTCGCCGCCATTGGTTGTGGCCTACGCCCTGGCCGGCACCACGCGCATAGACTTAAGCCAGGAACCACTGGGTGTAGATCCCAGCGGTGTGCCGGTGTACCTGCGCGACATCTGGCCCAGCAATGCCGAGATTGCGGCACTGGTGCAGACGCTCGACAAGGACATGTTCCGCAAAGAGTACAGCGCCGTGTTTGATGGCGATGAGACCTGGCAGTCCATTGCGACAGGCGGGGGCGCAACCTACGCCTTCGCAGCGGACTCCACCTACATCCAGCTACCGCCCTTCTTCGATGCACAGTACCACGGCAACCGGCACAACATCCTGGCGGCCCCCATGCTCGCCATGCTGGGCGACTCGGTGACCACTGACCATATCTCCCCGGCCGGTGCAATTCCGAGTGACAGCCCCGCGGCGCAGTACCTGCGCGCGCACGGTGTGACCGAGAACGACTTCAACTCCTACGGCTCGCGCCGGGGTAACCACGAAGTCATGATGCGCGGCACCTTCGGCAATATCCGTATTCGCAACGAGATGACACCGACGCTGGAAGGCGGTTATACGCGGCTCAACGGCCAGTCCCAGGCGCTGTTCATCTACGATGCCGCCATGGATTACCAGTCGCGCGGTGTCAGTACCGTGGTGGTCGCCGGGCTCGAGTACGGCACCGGTTCCAGCCGCGACTGGGCCGCCAAGGGCACGCTGTTACTTGGGGTAAAAGCAGTAATCGTCGAAAGTTTCGAGCGCATTCACCGCTCCAATCTCGTCGGCATGGGCGTTCTCCCGCTGCAGTTTCTACCCGGCGAAACCCGCAAGACTCTGGCGTTGCAGGGCGATGAAACATTCGACATTCTCGATCTTGATACTGAACTTACGCCGCAGCAGCGACTGCGTGCCGTCGTGCACTACCCATCCGGCGAACGCCGCGACATCCATTTGCAATCACGGCTCGATACGCTGGTAGATGTTGCATACTATCGGGCTGGAGGGGTACTGACCTATGTGCTCAATCGGATCGCCAGCCAATCCCCGGCAGGAAATTCGCCATGAGTGATTTTCGGATTGAACAGGACAGCCTGGGCGAGGTGCAGGTACCCGCTGCGGCGCTCTATGGTGCCCAAACCCAGCGGGCGGTGGACAATTTTCAGTTAAGCGGCGTGCCCATGCCAGCGCAGTTTATTGCCGCACTGGGCCTGATCAAAGCCGCTGCCGCGCGCGCCAATGCCGAGCTGGGTTTGCTGGACCCAGTCCTGGCGGCGAGTATCGCCGCTGCCGCCCTGGCTATCGCGGAGGGACAGCATCTACAAGAATTTCCCGTCGATGTCTTCCAGACCGGCTCGGGCACCAGCACCAATATGAATGCCAATGAAGTCATCGCCACCCTCGCTTCCCGCCAGTCGGGACTGGCCGTGCATCCCAACGACCATGTCAATTGCAGCCAGAGCAGCAACGATGTGATTCCCACCGCCATCCATGTCAGTGCCGAACTGGCATTGGCCACTGCGCTGATGCCTGCCCTGCACCGTCTTGCGGATGTCATTGCCGCGCGCGAAGTGGATCTGGCAGGCACTATCAAGACGGGAAGGACGCACCTGATGGATGCCATGCCACTGAGCCTGGCCCAGGAGCTGTCCGGTTGGCGCACGCAGTTGGTGCAGGCTGGACAACGTATCGACGCCGTTCGCGCCCAACTGCGCCAGTTGGCGCAGGGCGGCACCGCTGTAGGCACGGGAATCAACGCAGACCCGCTGTTTGCCGGGCGCTTCTGTTTCTACCTCAACGAGAGTTGCGGCCAAACCTTCCAGCCGGCGGACAATTTCTTTGCGGCGCTCGCCAGCCAGGACATCGCAGTCGCGCTGTCCGGGCAGTTGAAGGCACTGGCAGTGGCACTGCTGAAAATTGCCAATGACCTGCGCTGGATGAATAGCGGACCCTTGTCCGGCCTTGGCGAAATCAGCCTCAAGCCCCTGCAGCCGGGCAGCAGTATCATGCCCGGCAAGGTCAATCCGGTGATTCCCGAGGCGGTAGCGATGGCGGCGGCGCAGGTGATTGGCAACGACACTGTCATCACCGTGGCGGGGCAATCAGGGAATTTTCAGCTCAATGTGATGCTGCCCGTGATAGCCTTCAACCTGTTGCAGAGCATTACTCTGCTCGCCAACAGTTGCGCTGCCCTGGCGGACAACTGCGTTGCGGACTTCGCGATAAATTGCGCCAACATCGAGGCCAATCTGGCGCGCAATCCCATCCTCGTCACAGCACTGAACCAGGTGATCGGCTACAGCAAGGCTGCCGACATCGCCAAACGCGCCTATCGGGAGGGTCGTCCGATTATCGAAGTGGCCGCAGAAATGACGGACCTGCCAAGGGAAAAACTGGCCGCGTTGCTCGATCCCAAGAACCTGATCTAGCGCACCCGCACCCGGTTGACGCGAGATAGGCATGTGCGCTCGGGCATCCAATCCTTTACCATAC